>DASUFW010000289.1:0-37087 GCA_036274335.1 Burkholderiales bacterium
TGACGCGATGACGGTGACCGGCAGGACGGTGGCCGAGAATCTGCGCGCGGCGCCGTCGCTCGCGCAGCTCGGCGCGCAGGATATCGTCCGGCCAGTCGCGCAGCCGCTGGCCGCGCCGGGCAATCACATCAGCGTGCTGAAGGGCAGCCTCGCGCCTGAGAGCGCGGTGCTGAAGCTGGGCGGCAAGACGCTCGAGCGCGGCGTATTCCGCGGGCCGGCGCAGGTCTTCGAGAGCGAAGCGGACGCGCTGCAGGCGATCCGCGCCGGCGCGATCCGGCCGGGCAGCGTGGTCGTGGTTCGCAACGTCGGCCCGGCCGGTGCGCCCGGCATGCCGGAGATGGTCATCCTGACCATCGAGCTGCAGGGCCGCGGCCTGGGCCGGGACGTGGCGATGATCACCGACGGCCGCTTCTCGGGCGTCTCGCACGGCATCCTGGTGGGGCACGTGTCGCCGGAGGCCGCGAAGGGCGGGCCGATCGGTCTCGTGTGCGACGGGGACATGATCGTCATCGATCCGCGCCAGCGGACGCTGGATCTCGAAGTCGAGCCGGCCGAGCTCGCGCGGCGACAGGCCGAGCCCAGAAAAGGCCCGCCGGCTCTGCGCCCGGGCTCGGTGCTCGAGAAGTATTCGCGCCTCGTGTCCTCGGCGCACTACGGCTGCGTGCTCTAGCGGCGCGGCGGCACGAAGCGCAACGTCGCGAGCGTCGCGGCGGTCCAGCCGAGATACAGCAGCGTGAACACCCACTCGGGCGCGCGGTAGTAGAGCAGCCGCTGCACCCAGCGCCCGACGAAGGACTCGGCGGCCCCGCCGCCGCGCAGCGCGTCCTCCCACTCGGTGAGCGGGCAGGTCATGCCGATCACCGCCTCCAGCGCGACGACGCCGATGGCGGCGAGATGCAGCCAGCGGAACCACGGATTGCGCACCCAGCGCCAGCCGAGCGCGGCGCCGATCCAGGTCAGGACCAGGCCACCGGCGATGAAGACGACGATCGCGAAGTGAAGGGCGAGGAGGAGGTCAGCTGCGCTCACGCGGTCGCGCGGGATCCGCGATCCACTCGCTCCAGGAGCCGGCGTAGAGCTTCGCGCCCTTCAGGCCGGCGATTTCCATCGCCAGCAGGTTGTGGCAGGCGGCGACGCCCGAGCCGCAGGAATGCGCGACTTCGCCGGGACGGCGGCCTGCCAGCAGCGCCTCGAACTCCTGGCGCAGCTCGGCGGCGCCCTTGTGCACGCCCTCGGGCGTGAGGTTGGCGCTGTTGAAGCGGTTGAGCGAGCCCGGAATGCGTCCCGCCTCCGGATCGATCGGCTCGGTCTCGCCCCGCCAGCGGGCCGGCGCGCGCGCATCGACCACCACCTCCTTGCCGAGATTGCGCAGGACGTGGTCGACGTCGACCGCCATGTCGGTCCGGACACTCGCTGCATAGGTCGTCGCCGGGAACTCGGGCACTTCGGCGCTGACGGGCCGGCCGTCCTTCGTCCACTTCGCGAAGCCGCCATCGAGGACCGCGACCGGGTCGTGGCCGACCCAGCGCAGCATCCACCACAGGCGCGAGGCCATGGCGCCGGGGCCGCCGTCGTAGCAGACCACCGGATCGCCGGGCTTCAGGCCCTGCGCGCCGAGCCAGGCGATGAACTTGTGCGGATCCGGCAGCGGATGGCGCCCGTTCTTCCCGGTCTTGGGCGCGGACAGGTCCCGGTCGAGGTGCGCGAAGCGCGCGCCGGGGATGTGCGACTGCCGGTAGAGCTGCTCGCCGAGATCGGGCTTCGACAGGTCGTGGCGGCAATCGAAGATCCGCCACGCCGGGTGTCGAGCGAGCTCCTCGCCCGAGACGAGCGTCCTCAACCCGCGAGCTTCCGCCTCACCCATTCGTGGAAATGTACCATCGTATCTTCCATCGGCGACTGGTAGGGGCCGGCATCGTCCAGTCCCTGGGTCCACAGCGCCCGCCGGCCGCGGTCCATGCGCCGGCAGATTTCGTCGTCTTCCTTCGCCGTCTCGACGTAGGCGGCCTGCTGCGCCTCGACGAAATCGCGCTCGAACAGCGCGATTTCCTCCGGGTAGTAGAACTCCACGACGTTGGTCGTGTGCGTGGGCGAGCGCGGGATCAGGTGGCTGACCACCAGCACGTTCGGGTACCACTCGAGCATCAGCCCGGGGAAGAACGTCATCCACAGCGCGCCCTGCCTGGGCGTGCGGCCGGCGAGGAACTTGAGGCAGGCTTCGTGCCACTTGCGGTACACGGGCGTCCCTGGCTTGCCGAGCCCGGCCTTCGCCTGCACGATCTGCACCGACCAGTCGGCCCCGTAGTCCACGGTGAAGTTGTTGCAATCGGTGAAGTTGCCGAGTCCCGGGTGGAAGGGATCGACGTGGTACACCTCGAGATACACCTCGATGAACGTCTTCCAGTTCATCTGGTAGTCGTCGACCATCACGCGGTCGAGCACATAGCCGGAAAAGTCCCAGTCGCCGAGGGTCTTCATGCCCGCGAGCGCGGCCGCCGGGTTCGCGGGACCCGCGAACAGCAGCCCGTTCCAGCGCTGGAGCGGCGTCGAGGCCAGCTTCACGCAGGGGCTCTCGGCAAAATGCGGCGCGCCCAGCAGCTCGCCCTTCAGGTCGTAGGTCCAGCGGTGCAGCGGGCAGACGATGTTCTGCACGCTGCCGCGACCTTCCAGCATGATCGACTGGCGGTGGCGGCACACGTTGGACAGGAGCTCAACGCCCGCGGCGTTCCGCACCAGCACCCGGGCGTGGTCCTCCCAGGCCAGCGTGTGATAGTCGCCGACCGACGGCACCATCAGCTCGTGCCCCACGTAGTTGGGGCCGGCCCGGAACATCTGCTTCACCTCCCGCGCGAAGACTTCCTGGTCGAAGTACCACGCGACCGGCAGCTGGCTCTGGACGGGCTTCAGCCGGCGGGCGCTCGGGAGGTCGGACATGGGGTCGCGAAGTCGGAAAAAATGGCGCGCATTCTACTCCACGGAAGGTTTGACCGGGGGGACACCGCTCGGCACACTGCTCGCCATGGCGAAAGCTGGCAACGAAGCAAGCTTCGAGCGCGCGCTGGCCGAGCTGGAGAAGCTGGTGGCGCAGATGGAGGGCGGCAAGCTCTCGCTCGAGCAGGCGCTCGAAGCGCACAAGCGCGGCCTGGCGCTGGCGCGCTTCTGCCAGGAGCGGCTGGACGCGGCGCAGCGCCAGGTCCGGGTGCTCGAGGGCGAGGTGCTCAAGAAGCTCGCCCCGGAACCGGACGACGGTGACGACGCCTGAGCCGGGCTTCGCGGCCTGGATGGGCGCCCTCCAGGTCCGCATGGAAGCCGTGCTGGCAAGGGTCCTCCCGGCCGCCGGCCTTGCCCCGGCCCGGCTTCACGAGGCCATGCGCTACGCGGTGCTGGAGGGCGGAAAGCGGGTCCGGCCGCTGCTGACCTTTGCGGCCGGCGAGCTGTCGGAGGCGCGCCCGGAGCGGCTCGAGCTGGCGGCCGCGGCCGTCGAGCTGATCCACGCCTATTCGCTGGTGCACGACGACCTGCCGTGCATGGACGACGACGTGCTCCGCCGCGGCAAGCCCACCGTCCACATCGAGTTCGACGAGGCCACCGCGCTGCTGGTGGGCGACGCGCTGCAGTCGCTCGCTTTCCAGCTGCTCGCCGAGCATCCGCTCGCCGACGCCCCGGCCGCCCAGCTCGACATGCTGCGCACGCTGGCGGCGGCCGCGGGGTCGCGGGGCATGGCGGGCGGCCAGCAGATCGACCTGGAGGCGGTCGGACGGCCGCTCGGCGTCGCCGAGCTCGAGGCGATGCACATCCACAAGACCGGGGCGCTGATCCGCGCCGCGGTCCGTCTGGGCGCGGCCTGCGGCGGGGCCGGCGAGCCGGTCCGGGAGCGGCTCGACCGCTACGCCGACGCCGTGGGCCTCGCCTTCCAGGTCGTGGACGACCTGCTGGATGCCGAAGCGCCGAGCGCGACCCTGGGCAAGACGGCGGGCAAGGACGCGCGGCAGGGCAAGCCGACCTACGTGTCGGTGATGGGATTGCCGCGGGCCCGCGAGCTGGCGCAGGAACTGAGGCAGAATGCGCATGAGGCCCTCGCGCCGCTCGGCGCGCGGGCGCGGCGATTGCGGGAACTCGCCGACTTCATCGTACTCAGGAAGTTCTAGAGGCATGGCGACCATCACCGACGAGCTGCCCGCGGACGATTCCCATCGGCCGGCGTTCGAGCTGCTGCGCACGATCGACGACCCGGCGGCGCTGCGCGGGCTCGACCGCAAGGCGCTGCACCAGCTCGCCGAGGAACTGCGCGCCTACGTGCTCGATTCGGTTTCCAAGACGGGCGGCCATCTCTCGTCCAACCTCGGCACGATCGAGCTGACGATCGCGCTGCACAAGGTGTTCGAGACGCCCGAGGACCGCATCGTCTGGGACGTCGGCCACCAGACCTACCCGCACAAGATCCTGACCGGCCGGCGCGAGGCGATGTCGCAGCTGCGCATGCTCGATGGGATTTCCGGCTTCCCGCGGCGCTCGGAGTCCCCGTACGACACCTTCGGCACGGCGCACTCCTCGACCTCGATCTCGGCGGCGCTCGGCATGGCCGTGGCGGCGAAGCTGAAGGGCGAGGCGCGCAAGTGCGTGGCGGTGATCGGCGACGGCGCGATGTCCGCCGGCATGGCCTTCGAGGCCATGAACAACGCCGGCGCCATGGACGTCGACCTGCTCGTCATCCTGAACGACAACGAGATGTCGATCTCGCCGCCGGTCGGCGCGCTCACCAACTACCTCGCGCGGCTGCTCTCGGGCCGCATGTACGCCACGGCGCGCCGGGCGAGCGAGCACATCCTGAAGCGCGTGGGCGTGTGGGAGTTCGCGCGGCGCACCGAGGAGCACGTGAAGGGCATGGTGACGCCCTCGACGCTGTTCGAGGAGTTCGGCTTCAACTACATCGGCCCGATCGACGGCCACGACCTCGACACGGTGATCGCCACGCTCACCAACATCCGCAAGCTCTCCGGGCCGCAGTTCCTGCACGTGGTGACGAGGAAGGGCCAGGGCTACAAGCTCGCCGAGGAGGACCCGATCGCCTACCACGGGCCGAGCAAGTTCGATCCCGCCCGCGGCATCCAGAAGGCGGCCACGCCCGCGCGCCCGACGTACAGCCAGGTGTTCGGCGACTGGCTGTGCGACATGGCCGCGGCCGACGCGCGCGTCGTCGCGGTCACGCCCGCCATGCGCGAGGGCTCGGGCATGGTGAGGTACTCGGAGAAGTTTCCCGCGCGCTACTTCGACGTCGGCATCGCGGAGCAGCACTCGGTCACCTTCGCCGCGGGCCTGGCCTGCGAGGGATTGCGGCCGGTGGTGGCGATCTACTCGACCTTCCTGCAGCGCGGCTACGACCAGCTGATCCACGACGTCGCCATCCAGAACCTGCCGGTGACGTTCGCGCTCGACCGGGGCGGGCTCGTGGGCGGCGACGGCGCGACGCACAACGGCGCCTTCGACCTCGCCTACCTGCGCACGGTGCCGAACCTCACCGTCATGGCGCCGGCCGACGGCGCAGAGTGCCGCGCCATGCTCACGACCGCGGTGCGGCTGGGCACGCCCGCGGCGGTGCGCTACCCGCGCGGCGCGGCGGTCGGCGAAGCGGGGACTGCGCTCGCGGCGTTGCCGGTGGGCAAGGGCGAGCTGCGCCGGGCGGGCCGGCGCGTGGCGATCCTCGCTTTCGGCGCGATGCTCAAGCCGGCGCTCGAGGCCGCGGAGCCGCTCGACGCGACCGTGGCCAACATGCGGTTCGTCAAGCCGCTCGACCTGGGCCTCCTCGAGCAGCTCGCGGGCGAGCACGCGCTGCTCGTGACGGTGGAGGAGCACCAGATCATGGGCGGCGCGGGCGGCGCCGTGTGCGAGGCGCTGGCGCAGATGGGCATCGAGAAGCGGGTGCTGCTGCTGGGCCTCCCCGACCGTTTCATCGACCACGGCGATCCGGCAAAACTCTTGTCGTCGGTAGGGTTGGACGCGGCCGGGATTCGCAAGGCGATCGAATCCGCAATAGCCGAGTAAATTACTCGGGAGTTATAATCGCGCCATGAAAGCCAAGGACCTGCACGAGATTCCCGACGTCCAGAGCGCTCCCGACTCGCGCAAGCTCGCGATCGACAAGGTCGGCATCAAGGCGATCCGCCATCCGATCCAGATCATGCAGCGCGCCGGCGGCGTCCAGCACACGATCGCCAACTTCAACATGTACGTGGGCCTGCCGCACCACTTCAAGGGCACGCACATGTCGCGCTTCGTCGAGATCCTCTCGGCGCACGAGCGCGAGATCACCGTCGATTCCTTCCAGGCCATGGTGCGCGAGATGGTGCAGAAGCTGGAGGCGGAGGAGGGCGTCGTGGAGATGACCTTCCCGTACTTCATCGACAAGGCCGCGCCGGTCTCGGGGGTGAGGAGCCTCATGGACTACGAGGTGACCTTCGTCTCGCAGATCCTGGGCGGGCGGCAGTGCTTCGCGATGAAGGTGCTCGTGCCGGTGACGAGCCTTTGCCCCTGCTCCAAGGGCATCTCGGACTACGGGGCGCACAACCAGCGCTCGCACGTGACCGTCACCGCGCATACGGACGACTTCGTGTGGATCGAGGAGCTCGTCGACCTGATCGAGAAGCAGGCGTCCAGCGAGCTCTACGGGCTGCTCAAGCGCCCGGACGAGAAGTACGTGACCGAACGCGCCTACGACAATCCCAAGTTCGTCGAGGACATGGTGCGCGACGTGGCCGCCGTGCTCAACCTCGACGAGCGCATCACGAAGTACGTGGTCGAGTCGGAGAACTTCGAGTCGATCCACAACCATTCGGCCTACGCCCTCATCGAGCGCGACAAGAAGGCTGGCTAGCGGCCTGCTCGCGTCGCTGGCGATGAGCGCCGCAGACGCCCGGGACGACGCGGCCGAGCGCGCGCAGCTGGTGGAGGAGGTCGAGGCCACCTACGCGGAGACGGCGGCCCATACCGGGCTGCGGGCGATGAGCCCGGCGGTGCGCGAGGCGCTGGGCCGCGTGCCTCGCCACCGCTTCGTGCCCGAGGGCCAGCGCGACCTCGCCTACCGCAACCACCCCCTGCCCATCGGCGCGGGGCAGACGATCTCGCAGCCCTACATCGTGGCGCTGTCGACCGACCTGATCGAGCCGAAGGCGGGCGACACGGTGCTCGAGGTCGGCACGGGCTCCGGCTACCAGGCGGCGATGCTGGCCGAGATCGTGCGGCAGGTGTACTCGATCGAGCGGATCCCGGACCTCGGGCGCAGCGCCGCCGAGCGGCTCGCGGCGCTCGGCTACGGGAATGTCGAGGTGCGCATCGGCGACGGCTACGCCGGGTGGCCGGAGAAGGCGCCCTTCGACGGCATCGTCGTTACGGCCGCCGCGCCGCGCGTGCCCGAGGCGCTGGTGGCGCAGCTCGCGCCGGGGGGCCGCATGGTCATCCCGCTGGGCGGGCGCGACGGGATCCAGGAGCTGGTCGTCCTGCGCAAGCGCGAGGACGGCAGCCTCGAGGAGCGCCGGGTGCTGCCGGTGAGGTTCGTGCCGCTGGTGCCGGGCGGGCGCTAGTAGCGCCGCGTGAGGGTCATCAGCTGCCCCTCGTGGCGCATGTCCACGCGGTTGAGAAAGCTCATGCCGAGCAGCGTGATGTCGAGGCCCTGCTCGATGACCACGCCGTCCACGCCGCTCAGCTCGATCCCGCCCAGGCGCACCTTGTCCAGGCGCACGCGATACACGGGGACGACGCCGGCCGCGGTCTTGGTCAGCGCGATCTGGCCCTTGCGGTAGTCCAGCCCGACGCGCGTGGCCTCCGACGCGGGCAGGGCGACGTAGGTCGCGCCGGTATCCACCACGAACTGCACCGGCCGGTCGTTGATCGCGCCCATCGTCACGAAGTGCCCGCGGGTGTCCGCCGACAGTGTGACGCTCTGGCGCCCCTCGCCGACGCTGCTCGTGGCGGCCTGGCCGCGCGCGAGCGTGCGCTTCGCTCCCGCGATCTCGACGACCGCGCCTTCGTGGGCCACCGAGAGCAGCTTGACGCCGTCCGCTTCCCCGCCCACGCGCAGCGTGCGCGGCGGGCCGCCGTCGATCACCAGCACCGCCGCCTTGTCGCCGAACGTGCCGACCAGCACCACGTCCTGCGCCCAGGCGCTCGCCGCGGCGAGCGCGAGGAACAGCGCCGCCGCCGCTCTACAATGCCGACTGATGAAGCCGGTTGCCATCTTCCGTCATGCTCCCAGCGAGGGCCCGGGCTATTTTGCCAGCTATCTGGAGCGCAGGCAGATTCCCTGGACGCTCGTCGCGCTCGACGAAGGCCGCAAGGTGCCGCGCCGGGCACGCGCCTACGCGGGGCTGGTGTTCATGGGCGGGCCGATGAGCGCGAACGACGGCCTGCCGTGGATCGTTCCGGCGCTGAACCTGATGGCCGACGCGGTGCGCCAGGACGTTCCGGTGCTCGGACACTGCCTCGGCGGCCAGCTCATGGCGCGTGCCTTCGGCGGCGTCGTGCGCGCGGCGCCCGCCAAGGAGATCGGCTGGGGCGAAGTGAGCGTGACCGAGAACGAGGTGGCCCGCGACTGGCTGGGTCCGGTCGCGGCCTTCGAGTCGTTCCACTGGCACGGCGAGACCTTCTCGATCCCGCCGGGCGGCACGCGCATCCTGGAGAACGCGCGCTGCACCAACCAGGCGTTCGCCCTCGGCCGGCATTTCGGCATGCAGTGCCACGTGGAAATGACGGAAGCGCTGGTGAGGGACTGGGTGCAGGGCGGTGCTCAGGAGATCGCCGCTTCCCGCGACTCGCCCGCCGTGCAGGCGCCCGAGGAGATCGAGCGTGACCTCGAGCGCCGGGTCGCTGCGCTGCACGCGGTCGCGGACCGCATCTACGATCGCTGGACGGCGGGGCTCGCCAGAAACTAGCCCAGGGGTACGGGGGGCTCTACCCCCTGTACCGATTATTCCCGGAAGTTGATGAACTGCAGCGGCAGGTCGGCAACCTGCGCGCGCACCAGCTGGATCGCGGCCTGCAGGTCGTCCTTCTTGGCCCCGGCGACGCGCACCGCGTCGCCCTGGATCGAGCCCTGCACCTTGAGCTTCGAGTCCTTGATGAGCTTCTGGATCGCCTTGGCCTTGTCCTGCGCGATGCCGACCTTCACCGTCACCGTGCGCTTGGCCTTGTCGCCGGCCGCCTTCTCCACCGCGCCCAGCTCGAGGGCGCGCAGGTCGACGTTGCGCTTGGCGAGTCGCTGGCGCAGCACGTCGGTGACCTGGCCGAGCTTGAACTCGTCGTCCGCGTAAATGGTGAGCGCGAGCTCATTCTGCTCGATGCGCGCGTCGGAGCCCTTGAAGTCGAAGCGGTTCTGGATCTCCTTGTTCGCCTGCTCGACGGCGTTCTTCACTTCCTGGGCGTTGACCTGCGAGACGATGTCGAAGGAGGGCATGCGCGCATTCTACGCGCGCGGCCCCTATCGCCCGTTCATGCGCTGCAGGTCGTCGGTCCAGCGCTGCGTGGCGTCCACCAGCCAGGCTTCGTCCGCGCCCGAGCGCAGCGTGGTGTACACGCCGACGGTGAGCGCCTTGCCTCGCACCAGCATCAGGGTCGTCGTATACAGCAGCACTTCGACCTCCCCCTCGACGCGCGGCGGCAGCCGCGAGGCCGACAGCGTGGAGAACAGCAGCGGCGTGCGCCGCAGCTTGCGCAGCAGGATCGTGCGCCCCACCGGCCCCTCGCCGAGCCGCGCGCGTACGTCGCCGGGCGCGGCCGGCTCGCCCAGGGTGCGCTCGGCGTCGTCCATCTGCGACCGGAACTGGCTGAGGCCGAGGCTCTCGCGCTGCAGCGCGCGCGGCGTCCCCACCAGCAGGTAGCGCTGGAACTCGGGCGTCTCGCCGGTGCTGAACCGGCGCACGTCGCCGTCGGTCAGCGCGAACAGCAGGAGGCGGTTGGAGGCGGAGGTGAGCGCCTGGGCGAGCTCCAGCAGGCGCGGCGAGCCGAGCTCGAGCGTGTCGGCGAAGCCGGCGGGCGCGTCCAGGACCACGCGTTCCTCCCCGAGCCGGACGGCGAAGGGCGCCGCGCCGCACTCGAGCGGCAGGACGGCGAGGAGCGTCAGGAGCAGGGCGCGCACGAGGCCGATTCTATCCGTATCATGCGGAGTTTTCGGAGAGCGGGAACTTGGCCACGATTCTCGGCACGCTGCCCAGGGGCGAGAAGGTCGGCATCGCCTTCTCGGGCGGGCTCGACACGAGTGCGGCCGTGCACTGGATGCGCGCGAAGGGAGCCGTCCCGTTCGCCTACACGGCGCATCTCGGGCAGCCCGACGAGAAGGACTACGCCGAGATTCCCCGGAAGGCGCTCGCCTACGGGGCGGAAAAGGCGCGCCTGGTGGAGTGCCGGCCGCAGCTGGTGGCGGAGGGCATCGCGGCGCTCCAGTGCGGCGCGTTCCACGTCTCCACCGGCGGCTCGACCTACTTCAACACGACGCCGCTCGGCCGCGCGGTCACCGGCACCATGCTGGTGGTGGCGATGCGCGAGGACGACGTCGGCATCTGGAGCGACGGCAGCACCTTCAAGGGCAACGACATCGAGCGCTTCTACCGCTACGGGCTGCTCGCCAACCCGCAGCTGAAGATCTACAAGCCCTGGCTCGACCAGCGCTTCATCGACGAGCTGGGCGGACGCAAGGAGATGTCCGCCTACATGGCGAAGGCGGGCTTCGACTACCGGATGAGCGCCGAGCAGGCCTACTCGACGGACTCGAACCTGCTCGGCGCCACGCACGAGGCGAAGGACCTCGAGTTCCTGGACAAGGGCCTCGCCATCGTCGAGCCGATCATGGGCGTCGCGTTCTGGCGCCAGGACGTGCAGGTGAAGCCGGAGGCGGTGACGGTCGCTTTCGAGGCGGGCGTGCCGGTGGCGCTCAACGGGCAGCATTTCGCCGACCCGGTGGCGCTGATGGCGGAGGCCAACGCCCTCGGCGGCCGCCACGGCCTGGGCATGAGCGACCAGATCGAGAACCGCATCATCGAGGCGAAGAGCCGCGGCATCTACGAGGCGCCGGGCATGGCGCTGCTGCACGTCGCCTACGAGCGGCTGGTCACCGGCATCCACAACGAGGACACGATCGAGCAGTACCGCGCGAACGGGCGCGTGCTCGGGCGGCTGCTCTACCAGGGGCGGTGGTTCGATTCCCAGGCGATGATGCTGCGCGACGCCGCGCAGCGCTGGGTGGCGAAGGCGGTGACCGGCGAGGTGGCGCTGGAGCTGCGGCGCGGCAACGACTGGTCGATCCTCGACACGAAGAGCCCGAACCTCACCTACAAGCCCGAGCGCCTGACGATGGAGCGGGGCGAGGCCTACTTCTCGCCCGCCGACCGCATCGGGCAGCTCACGATGCGCAACCTGGACATCGCGGATACGCGCGACAAGCTGCGCGTCTACGGCGAGGCGGGGCTGCTCGGCGATTCGAAGGCGGGCGGGATTCCGCTGCTCGGCGGCGAGGCCGGCAAGCCGCGCAAGCGCTAGCGCGGCGGCTTCGTCTTCCGCGCCGCGACCTTCCCGAGCAGCAGGAACTCGATCAGCGCCTTCTGGGTGTGCAGGCGGTTCTCCGCCTCGTCCCACACCGCGCTCTGCGGGCCGTCGATGACGGCGGCCGCGACCTCCTCGCCGCGGTGCGCGGGCAGGCAGTGCATGAACAGCGCGTCCTTCTTCGCCGCCTTCATCATCTCGGCGTCCACCTGCCAGTCCTGGAAGTCGCGGCGGCGCGCCTCGTTCTCGGCCTCGAAGCCCATGCTGGTCCACACGTCGGTGGTCACCAGGTCGGCGCCGCGCGCCGCCTGCATCGGGTCGCGGAACTCCTCGTAGTGGTCGGTGCCGTACAGGCCGGCGCGCTCGGGCTCGACCTCGTAGCCCGGGGGCGTGGACACGTGCACGTTGAAATCGAGCACCTCGGCGGCCTGCAGCCAGGTGTTGCAGACGTTGTTGGAGTCGCCGATCCAGGCCACCGTCCGGCCGCGGATCGAGCCGCGCTGCTCGACGAACGTGAAGATGTCGGCGAGCACCTGGCAGGGATGGTACTCATTGGTGAGCCCGTTGATGACCGGCACGCGCGAATGCCCGGCGAAGCGCTCGATGATCTCCTGCTCGAAGGTGCGGATCATGACGATGTCGCACATGCGCGAGATCACCTGCGCGGCGTCCTCGACCGGCTCGCCGCGCCCGAGCTGCGAGTCGCGCGTGCTGAGGAAGATCGCCGCGCCGCCGAGCTGGTGCATGCCCGCCTCGAACGACAGCCGCGTGCGCGTGGACTGCTTCTCGAAGATCATCACCAGCGTGCGGTCCTCGAGCGGCCAGTAGCGCTTGTAGCGCTTGAATTGGCTCTTGATCCAGCGCGTGCGCGCGAACAGGTGCTCCAGCTCGGCGCGCGAGAGGTCCTTGAATTGCAGGAAATGGCGCAGCTTCGCCATGCCGGGGGCCGGGCGGCGCTCAGCGCGCCGCGGCGGCGCGGGGCGCTTGCGCGGGTTGCGCGAGGAACTCGCGGACGATCGGCGCGAGGCGTTCGACGACCTGGCGGCCCTCGTCGGCGTTCATGACGAGCGGCGGCAGGATGCGGATGACGCTGTCGGCGGTCACGTTGACCACCAGGCCGCGCTCGAGCGCCATCGTGACGATCGCGCCGCAGGGACGGTCGAGCTCGACGCCGATCATCATGCCCATGCCGCGCACCTCGACCACGCCGTCGACCCCGGCGAGCGCGGCGGCGAGGCCCTCGCGCATCGCGTCGCCGACCCGCACGGCGTTGCCGAGCAGGTCCTCGTCCTTCATGGTGTCCAGCGTCGTGACGACGCCGCACATCGCGAGCGGATTGCCCCCGAAGGTCGAGCCGTGGTTGCCGGGCTTGAACACGCCGCGGGCGCGTCCGCCCACCACGCAGGCCCCCACCGGCACGCCGGAAGCGAGGCCCTTGGCGAGCGGCACGACGTCGGGCATGAACCCGGCGTGCTGGTAGACGAACCACTTCCCGGTGCGCCCGAGCCCGCACTGCACCTCGTCGGACATGAACAGCCACTCGTGCTGGTCGCAGATCTCGCGCAGGCCGCGCAGGTAGTCCAGGCGCGACACGTTGATGCCGCCCTCGCCCTGGATCGGCTCGACGAACACCGCGACGACGTTCTTGTTGCGCTCGGCGACCTGGCGCACGGCCTCGAGGTCGTTGAGCGGCACGCGCACGAAGCCCTGCACCAGCGGCTCGAAGCCGGCCTGCACCTTGCGGCTGCCGGTGGCCGAGAGCGTGGCGAGCGAGCGGCCGTGGAACGCCTTTTCCATGACGATGATGGCGGGCTCGGCGACGCCGCGGTCGTGGCCGTACTTGCGCGCCACCTTGATCGCCGCCTCGTTCGCCTCCAGCCCCGAATTGCAGAAGAACACCTCGTCCAGCCCGGTGATGGCGGCGATGCGGTCGGCGGCTTCCTCCTGCAGGGGCACCCGGTAGAGGTTGGAGGTGTGGATGAGGCGGCCGATCTGCTCGGTCAGCGCGCGCACGAGGCGCGGGTGCGCGTGCCCGAGCGTGTTCACGGCGATGCCGGCCAGCGCGTCGAGGTACTTGCGGTCCTGCTCGTCATAGAGCCAGACCCCCTGGCCGCGCACGAACGCGACCGGCAGGCGCGCGTAGGTGTTCATGACGTGGCTCATGGGGCCTCCCGCAAGGTCGAAAAGAAAACGGCGGCAAGCTGCCGCCGTTTCAGGGATGGTAAAGGCGGGGGCGGCGCGGTGCAAGCCAATGTCAGCCGTGTGACGGGGTCGGTGTCGCGCGGCGCGTTCTCGTGCGACAAAGGGGCCTCGCAGGGCATCGGGACGGTCCCGATGCGGGCTAGGGCCGGGCCCGATTGCTGGGCTGGGCAAAAGACACTAACATCGGCGCTTGGTGCCAGAGGAATCAAAGGCTTAGGCGACGCCCGGCGCGTGCCGGATTGTCCGATTCGGAGCTGGCAGCACCCGCACAAAGGGGGGCAGGTTGCGCGAAGGGTCGATCGGCAAGTACCGGCTGCTGCACGAGCTGGGCAGCGGCGCGACCAGCGTCGTCTACCTCGCGCGCGACGAATTCCAGGGGCGCGAGGTCGCGCTGAAGGTGATCGACGCCGAGCAGCTGGGCAGCGAGGGCATGATGCTGTTCCAGCGCATGTTCATGGCGGAGGCCTGCCTGGTCGGCAAGCTCCGCCATCCGCACGTGGTCGAGCTTCTCGACGCCGGCATCGATGACCATGGCTGCTACATCGTCATGGAATACGTGGAAGGCGGGACGCTCGAGCGCTACTGCGATCCCGGGAAGCTGCTGCCGCACCAGCAGGCGGCCGACATCATCTACAAGTGCTGCAAGGCGCTGGGGTTCGCGCAGCGCAACGGCCTCGTGCACCGGGACATCAAGCCCGCCAACATCCTCATCGGCAAGGACGGGCACGTCAAGGTCACGGACTTCGGCGCCGCGGTGAACAAGAAGCTGGTCGACATCACGCACATCTCGGGGCTCGGATCGGCGGCCTACATGTCGCCGCAGCAACTCGCCGGGCATCCGCTGACGCACCAGGCCGACATCTATTCGCTCGGCGTCGTGCTGTACAAGCTGCTCACCGGCAGCCTGCCGTTCAGCGCCGGATCGCTCGCCGAGCTCGCCGAGCAGATCAAGGAGACCGACATCCCGGCGCCCAGCGTCGCGCGGCCGGGCGTGCCGCCGCGGCTCGACGCGATCGTCAAGCGCGCCACCGCGCGCGACGTCGAGGCGCGCTACAAGTCCTGGGACAAGTTCGCGGAGGACCTCGCCAACGTCTTCGCCAAGCCGGCGTCGCGCGCGCCGGTGCTCACCGAGAAGGACAAGCTGCCCACGCTGCGCGCCCTGCCTGCCCTGAAGGCCTTCTCGGACGCGGATCTCTCGGCGATGCTGCCGGGCACCGCGTGGCGGCAGTTTCCGCGCAACGCGCGCATCTTCTCGGCGGGCGAGCAGGGGCACTCGTTCTACCTGCTCGCGCAGGGCGAGCTGTCGGTGCGCCGCGACGGCCGCGAGGTCGGCCATGTCAGGGCCGGGGAGCTGTTCGGCGAGGCGTCCTACCTCACGCGCGGCCGCGTGCGCCGCAGCGAGGACGCGGTGGCCCTGCAGGACACGGTGGTGGTGGAGTTCAACCCGGACCTGGTGTCGGTGCTGCTGCCCGCGGCCGAGCGTCGCTTCGAGGCGCTGCTGCAGGAGTCGCTCGCCCGGCGCCTGGCCGACGCCAATGCGCGCCTGGCGCGCGTGCTGTCCGAACTGCCCGCTCAGGAGACGGAGATCTGATGAAAAGCCCGGGAAGCAAGAGAGACGAGGTGGGCAGCGCCGTGGCGCGCATGTCGCCCGCCGAGACGGCGCGCGCCGCGCTCGCCGCCATGGAGGCCATGAGCGAGATCCTGCAGGTCATGGCGAACGACCTGGCGCAGTCGCGCAAGGCGCTCGCCTCGGCCTTCCAGAGCATCGCCGCGCGCTTCGCGCAGGTGCACTCGATCGCGCTGGCCGGCGAGTCGGGGACGGCCACCGCGACCGGCGATACGCTGAAGGCGCTGCGCGCGGTCGTGGACGCGCTCACGGTCGAGCTGCAGTTCGAGGACACGCTCGGCCAGCGGCTGGGCCATGCCGCGAGCAAGATCGATGCGACCGGCGTGGCGCTCACCGAGGCGCGGGCGCTGATGGCGGGCGCGCCGGACGGCGAGGCGGAGTCCGCCGGACACGCGCTCACGGTGCTGGCGCGTACCCTGGACTCGATCCGCAACGCCATGGAGGCGGGCGCCGCGCAGCCGGCCGCCGGCGGCGCGATCGAGCTTTTCTAGCCGCGCAGCCCAAGAACGCGGCCGCAACTGCAAGGAGCGATGTGATATGAGCAAAGCGATACTGACCGTGGACGATTCGGCGTCGATGCGCCAGATGCTCGCGTTCATCCTGAAGGGGGCGGGCTACGAGGTGGTGCAGGCCGCGAGCCCCGACGAGGCGATCGCCATGGCGCTGGAGCGGTCGTTCGACCTGGTGCTGACCGACCAGAACATGGCGGGCGGCGACGGCATCTCGCTGATCGGCGCGCTGCGCAAGCTGCCGGCCTACGCCGCGACGCCGATCATCATGCTGACCACCGAGTCCTCGGACGAGATGAAGGCCAAGGGGCGCGCCGCCGGCGCGACCGGATGGATGGTCAAGCCGTTCGACCCGAACCGGCTGCTCGAGATCGTGCGCAAGTTCACCGGCTGAAAGCTGCCATGGCGGTCGACCTGACCCAGTTCCACGCGGTCTTCTTCGAGGAGGCCGCGGAGCATCTCGCCGACATGGAGCGCCGGCTGCTGGCGCTCGACCCGGCGCAGGTCGAGCGCGAGGACGTGGACGGGATCTTCCGCGCCGCGCACTCCATCAAGGGCGGCGCGAACATGTTCGGGTTCGCCGAGATCGCGCAAGTGACGCACGAGCTGGAGACGCTGCTCGATGCCGCGCGGCGCGGCAGCCTGGCGATGACGCGCGACCTGGTGGAGGCGGCATTGGGCGCGCGCGACTATCTCGACGAAGCGCTCGCGGCCGCGCGCGCGGGCCGCGGCGCGGAAGCGGAACGCGCGCAGGCGCTGTGCGCCGACCTGCGGGCGCTGGCGGGCCAGGCGCGGCCGGCAGCCGCCCCCGAGCCGGCGGCGCCGGCGGCCGGGAAGGCGGCGAGCGTGCTGGAGATCTCCTGGCCCGCGGGCCGGGCCCGCTCGGCCGACAACCTGTCCCGCTTGGTGGAGCAAGTGGCGCAGCTCGCCGGGATGCCCGCGGCGGACCTGCAGGCGTTCGGCGAGGAGATGCAGCGGGAGGGCCGCGCGCACCTCGCGCTGTCTGCCGGCACCGACCTCGAGCGCCTGCGCGAGGGGCTGGCCTTCGTGCTGCCGCCGGAATGCGTGCGCGAGCCCGGGATGCCGGCGCCGGCGCCGGATTTCGGGTTCTTCGAGGAAAACCTGCCCGAGCGGCGCGCCACCGCGGCGGCGCCGGCGGCCGACTTCGGCTTCTTCGAGGAAAACATGCCGGAGAAGCTCGAGCCGGCGCCGCCGAGCCGCGGTGAGCGCCGCAGCGACCGCCGCCAGAGCGACCGCCGCCAGGGCGACCGCCGGGTCGGGGACCGCCGCGGCGGCGCCGCCGGCGACACCGAACAGGTCTCGATCCGCGTCAGCGCGCAGAAGATCGACCGGCTCATCAACCTGACCGGCGAAATGATGATCGGCGTGTCGATGATCCGCAACGGCGCGGCCGCCGAGCAGGCCTTCACCTCGACGGCGCTCAGCACCGCGCTGGCGAGCGTGGAGCGCAACATGCGCGAGCTGCAGGAGGCGGCGCTGTCGATCCGCATGATTCCCATCGCCGGCGTGTTCGCGCGGTTTCCGCGCCTGGTGCACGACCTGTCCGCGCGGCTGGGCAAGGACGCCGAGCTGCGCATGGAAGGCGAATCCACCGAGCTCGACCGCGGCCTCATGGAGCGCATCATCGATCCGCTCACGCACCTGGTGCGCAACAGCCTGGACCACGGCATCGAGCCGCCGGCGTTGCGCGCCCAGCTCGGCAAGCCGGCGCGCGGCACGATCTGGCTGCGCGCGCGCCACGAGAGCGGCAACGTGGTGATCGAGGTCGAGGACGACGGCGCGGGGCTGCCGCGGGAGAAGATCCTGCGCCGCGCGCGCGAGATGGGCATGCAGATCGAGGACGGGATCGCCGATCTCAAGCTCTGGGAGCTGATCTTCGCCCCCGGCTTCTCGACGGCGGACCAGATATCGGACGTCTCCGGCCGCGGGGTCGGCATGGACGTCGTGCGGCGCAACGTGCGCGAGTTCGGCGGGCATGTGGAGGTCGGCTCGCAGGCCGGGCAGGGCACCCGCATGACCGTGCGCCTGCCGCTCACGCTCGCCATCATGGACGGCATGGAGCTGGCCGTCGGCGCGGAGATCTACATCCTGCCGCTGAACGCGATCGTCGAGTCGCTGCGCCCGGCGCCGGAGGACCTGAAATCCATCGGCGGCGCACGCCGCGCCCTGCACCTGCGTGGCGAGGTGCTGCCGATCCTGCCGCTCGGCGAGGCGCTGAGCGTGCCGGGCGCGCAGTCGATCACCGAGGGCGTGCTGGTGGTGGTCGAGAACGCGGGCCGGCGGGCGGCGCTCGCGGTGGACGCGCTGCTCGGCCAGCAGCAGGTGGTGGTGAAGAACCTGGAAGCCAATTTCCGCCGCGTGCCCGGGCTCGCGGGCGCGACGATCCTCGGCAGCGGCACGGTCGGGCTGATCCTGGACGTCGAGGCGCTGGTGCAGCGCGCCGGCGGCTTCGGGCGCGGCGCGGTCCCGCTGAGCGAGGAAAGCGCGCTGCCCTGACCGGATTGCGGATCGTGGAGGCTATGTGTTCCTGAACAGCATCGGCATCAAGATGTTCGCATTGTTGACCACCGCGCTGCTGGCGGTCGGCCTGCTCGGCACGTTCGGCTTCGGCGCCGAGCGCGGCGCGGGGGCCTTCGGCATCATCGTGGCCGTCGCGATCGTCGTCAGCCTGGCCTGCGGCTGGCTTCTGCGCCGGCAGATCGTGCGGCCGATCCGCGAGGCGGTGCGGGTCGCGGAGGCGGTGGCCGCGGGGGACCTGAGCGTCGAGACGCGCTACGCATCCAGCGACGAGTTCGGCGAGCTGCACGAGGCGCTGCGGCGCCTGCGGCGCGAGCTGGCGGACTCGGTGGCCAGCATCCGGCGCACGGCCGAAGGGGTGCGGACCGCCTCCGGCGCGATCGCGCGCGGCAACGCCGACCTGTCCAACCGCATGCAGCAGCAGGCGGCGAACCTCGAGGAAACCTCCTCGAGCATGGAAGAGCTCACCTCCACGGTGAAGCAGAACGCGAGCAACGCCGCGCAGGCCAACCAGCTGGCCGCGGGCGCCTCGGAGGTGGCCTCGCGGGGCGGCGACGCGGTGCGCGGGGTGGTCAACACCATGAGCGGCATCACCGAGTCGTCCAAGAAGATCTCCGACATCATCGGGGTGATCGACGGCATCGCGTTCCAGACCAACATCCTGGCGCTCAATGCGGCGGTGGAGGCCGCGCGCGCCGGCGAGCAGGGCCGCGGCTTCGCGGTGGTGGCCTCGGAAGTGCGCAGCCTCGCGGGGCGCTCGGCGGAAGCCGCCAAGCAGATCAAGACGCTGATCCAGGAGTCGGTGGGGCGCGTGGGCGCGGGCACCAAGCAGGTCGAGGCCGCCGGCAAGACGATGGACGAGCTGCTGGCGGCCGTGAAGCGGGTGACCGACATCATGGGCGAGATCGCGGCGGCCTCCACGGAGCAGCTTTCCGGCATCGAGCAGGTCAGCCAGGTCGTCATGCAGATGGACCAGGTGGTGCAGCAGAACGCGGCGCTGGTGGAGCAGAACGAGACCGCGACCGGCAACCTCGCGACGCAGTCGGCCTCGATGACCGACGCGGTATCCCGCTTCCGCACGGGCCAGGCCGAGGCGCATGCCTCGCCCGCCGTGCGTGCGCCTGCGGCGCGGCCTGCCGCGGCGGCGCCCAAGGCTGCGCCCAAGCTGGCGCCCACGCCCGCGCCGGCGCCGGCGCCCGCACCGGCGCGCGAGCCCGCGCCGCGCGCCGCGCGCCCGTCTCCGCTGCCCAAGGGCGCGCCGGAATTCAAGCCGGGCTCGGCGGCCGCCGCCGACGGCGAGTGGAAAGAGATCTGAGGCGGGAGGGCGCCATGGAACAGACAGCGCGCAAGCAGGACGAGGGCCAGGCTCGCGAGTACCTCGCGTTCTCGCTGGGCGGCGAGGAGTACGTGGTCGACATCCTCAAGGTGCAGGAGATCCGCACCTACGAGGGCGTCACGCGCATCGCCAACATGCCGCCGTTCATCAAGGGCGTGATGAACCTGCGCGGCACCGTGGTGCCGGTCGTGGACCTGCGCATCCGCTTCAACGTCGGCAAGGCCGAATACGACTCGACCACCATCGTCATCGTCATGAACATCGGCCGGCGCACGATCGGCGTGGTGGTCGACGGCGTGTCCGACGTGGTGGTGCTGAAGAGCGCCGACCTGCGCGCGGCCCCGGAGATCGCCGGCGTGCTGCGCGCCGAGTTCCTGCAGGGCGTGGCGATCCTCGACAATCGCATGCTGATCGTCGTGGACATCGACGGGCTCATGTCGAGCCGCGACATGGGGCTGCTCGAGTCCGCCGGCGGGCCGGGGGCGGGCTGAGCCGGCGATGATCAAGTCCGAAGCGGCCAAGGAGCTCGACGAAGGCTGGTCGCGCCAGCGCAGCCCGTCGCTGTATTTCGACCAGTCGCTCGGCCGCGAGGCGGCCAAGATCCAGCCCGGCGAGTGCTACGTGACCGCGCTCGACATGGTGCTGGTGACGGTGCTCGGCTCCTGCGTGTCGGCCTGCATCCGCGACCCGGTCGCGCGCATCGGCGGCCTCAACCATTTCATGCTGCCCGAGGCGACCGCGGACGAGTCGGTGGCGAGCCAGCCGATGCGCTACGGCGTGTACGCGATGGAGGTGCTGATCAACGACATCCTGCGCCGCGGCGCGCGCCGCGACCGGCTGGAGGCCAAGGTGGCGGGCGGCGGCAACGTGCTGCGCGGCTTCGGCGGCAACACGGTCGGCGACCGCAACGCCGCCTTCGTGACGCGCTTCCTGGAGGCGGAAGGCATCCGCGTGCTGGGCAGCGACCTGGGCGGCGGGCACGCGCGCAAGATCTACTATTTCCCGGCCTCGGGCCGCCTGCGGTGCAAGACGCTGCAAAGCGTGCAGAACGACACGCTGGATCGGCGCGAGCGCGAATACCGGGCGCGGCTGGCGAAGGAAGGCCACGGCCAGATTGAGCTCTTCGGCTGAGGCCGCATGGCGGCGATCCGCGTCCTGATCGTCGACGACTCGGCGCTGGTGCGGGCGCTGCTGACGGAGATCGTGCGCGCGCAGCCCGACATGGAGATCGTCGGCGCGGCGCGCGACCCGTATGCGGCGCGCGCCCTGATCCGCGAGATGAACCCCGACGTCATTACCCTCGACGTCGAGATGCCGCGCATGAACGGCCTGGAGTTCCTCGCCCGCCTGATGCAGCTGCGCCCCACGCCGGTGCTGATGATCTCGTCGCTCACCGAGCGAGGCGCCGAGGTGACCATGCGCGCGCTCGAGCTCGGCGCGGTCGACTTCGTCGCCAAGCCGAGGCTGGGCATCGCGGGCGGGCTGGAAGCGGCCACCGAGGAGATCGTGTCGAAGATCCGCGTCGCGGCGCGTGCGCGCGTGCGGCGCTCGCCCGCGAGCGCGGTCGCGCCCGCGCCGCTGCCCGCGGCCGGCTTCTCGGGCACCGAGAAGCTGGTGTTCATCGGCGCCTCGACGGGCGGCACCGAGGCGATCAAGGACCTGCTGGTCAGCTTCCCGCCGGACTATCCGGGTACGCTCATCACCCTGCACATGCCGCCGGGGTTCACGCAGCGCTACGCCGAGCGGCTCGACCGCTCGTGCCGCATCACCGTCCGCGAGGCGCGCGACGGCGAGCCCGTCCTGCCCGGGCACGCCTATGTCGCGCCGGGCGACCATCACCTGCGCGTGGCGCGCAGCGGCTCCGACTACCTGGTGCGCGTCAGCCAGGACGAGCCCGTGAACCGCCACCGGCCCTCCGTGGACGTGCTGTTCTCCTCCGCGGCGAGGCACGCCGGCCCGAACGGAATCGGCGTGCTGCTGACCGGCATGGGCAAGGACGGCGCGAGGGCCATGCTCGAGATGCGCCAGGCCGGCGCCTGGACGATTGCCCAGGACGAGGCGAGCTGCATCGTGTTCGGCATGCCGCGCGAGGCGATTGCGCTCGGCGCGGCGCAGGAGGTGCTGCCGCTCGACCGGATCGCCGGCTCGATCGCCGAGCGCCTCGCGGCCGCCGGGCCGCGCGGGGTGCGCGTATGAGCGCGCAGGCGCCCGTGGAGCGCCGGCGCCGCACGCGCGAAGCGACCGACCCCGCCGCGGCGATCCGCGCCGAGCGCGAGTTCGTCATGACCGACGACGACTTCAACCGCGTGCGCGCGCTGGCGCGCGCGCTGGCCGGCATCTCGCTCTCGGGCGGCAAGATGGACATGGTCTACAACCGGCTTTCTCGCGTGCTGCGCGCGCGCAAGCTGCCCGCCATGGCGGGCTTCCTCGACCTCGTGGAGGCGGGCGACGGCGGCGCGCAGCAGCAGTTCATCAACGCGCTGACCACCAACCTGACCAAGTTCTTCCGCGAGGCGGCGCACTTCGAGGTGCTGGCCGGGCTGCTGCGCGCGCAGGGCGCTCGCCGGCCGCTGGAGATCTGGTGCGCCGGCTGCTCGACGGGCGAGGAGGCCTACTGCATCGCCATCACCGCCCTCGAGACGCTCGGTGCCGAGGCGCAGGTGCGGGTGCTGGCGACCGACGTGGACACCGACGTGCTGCGCCGGGCGCAGGCCGCCGTGTACCCGCGCAGCGCGGTGAGCGAGGTGCCGCTGGCGCGCCTGAAGCGCTTCTTCCTCGAGGGCACCGGCGCGAACGAGGGCAAGGTCCGGCCGCGCCCCGAGGTGACCCGCATGGTCCGCTTCGAGCACCACAACCTGCTCGCCCCCGACTGGTCGCGGCGCGGCCCCTTTTTGGCGATATTCTGTCGCAACGTGATGATCTACTTCGACGCCACCACGCAGATGGCCGTGCTTGAGAAATTCGCGCCGCTGCTGCTCGAGGACG
Source organism: Burkholderiales bacterium (assembly GCA_036274335.1). Lineage (GTDB taxonomy): Bacteria > Pseudomonadota > Gammaproteobacteria > Burkholderiales > SG8-39 > JAABQT01. Next base: position 22,724 of record DASUFW010000289.1, read on the forward strand.
GCCTGCTGTTCGCCGGCCATTCCGAGTACTACGCGCACGCGGTGCGCCGCTGGACGCGCATCGCGCATGCCGTGTACCGGCGCATTCCCGGGGCGGGCGACGCCCCGTCCGGGCCGCGGCCCCGGCCGGAGGCCGCATGACCATCCGCGTGCTCATCGTCGACGACTCCGCGCTGGTGCGCAACGTCCTCACCGCCGTCGTGAACGAGCAGCCCGACATGCAGGTGGTGGGCGCCGCGCCCGACGCGTTCGCCGCGCGCGACATGGTGCGCGAGCTCAACCCGGACGTGATCACGCTGGACGTCGAGATGCCCAAGATGGACGGGCTGACCTTCCTGCAGCAGCTGATGCAGGTGAAGCCCACGCCCGTGATCATGGTGTCCTCGCACACCGAGGCGGGGTCGGACATCACCTTCCGGGCGCTCGACATGGGCGCGGTGGATTTCGTCACCAAGCCGCGCCCGGGCACCCCCGGCGGCGAGGACTACGGCGACCTGATCGCCTACAAGATCCGCGCGGCGGCGAGCGCCCGCGTGGTGGCGCGCGAGCCCAAGCCGCCGACCGCGGTGCCGCCGCGCAGCAAGGCCGCGAACAAGAAGGCCGTGGACACGCCCCAGGTGATCTTCTTCGGCGCCTCGACGGGCGGCACGCACGCCATCCAGGAGATCCTGCAGGCGATGCCGGCGGACTCGCCCCCCGTCCTGATCGTGCAGCACATGCCGCAGAACTTCTCCAAGCCGCTCGCCAGCCGCCTGGACGCGGTCTGCGAGATGACGGTCAAGGAGGCCGAGGACGGCGAGCCCATCCTCCCGGGGCACGCCTACATCGGCCCGGCCGACCTGCACTTCCTCATCCGCCGCACCGATACGCCGCACCGCTACATCGCGCACCTCGCGCAGGCCGAGGCCGTCAACCTGCACCGCCCGTCGGTCGACATCCTGTTCCGCTCGGCCGCCAAGCGCGTCGGCAAGGGCGCGACCGGGGTGCTGCTCACCGGCGGCGGCAAGGACGGCGCCGAGGGCCTGCTGGAGATCAAGCAGGCCGGCGGGCGCACGATCGTGCAGGACGAGACCACCAGCGTGGTGTTCGGCATGCCGCGCGAGGCCATCGCGCTCGGCGCCGCCCAGGAAGTGCTGTCCCTGCCCTCCATCGCCAAGCGGCTGCGGGACGGCCCCGGCAACGCCTCCTGAGCCGCTCGGAGCCACCCCCGATGCGCGTGCTCGCGATCGACGACGACGAATCCTACCGGCTGCTGGTGGCCGAGATGCTGAAGCTCGCGGTGCCCGGCGCTCAGGTCGATCTCTACGATTCGGCGCGGGGATTCCCGGGCAAGGACATCGACCTGGGCGCCTACGACCTGGTGCTGCTCGATTACCGCCTCGGCGCCGAGAACGGCCTCGAGTGGCTGAAGCGCTTCAAGAAGCACGAGCACTGCCCCGCGGTGGTGATGATCACCGGCGAGGGCAGCGAGAACGTGGTGGTGCAGGCGATCAAGGCGGGCGCGGACGACTACCTGCCCAAGGAGCGGCTCGACCGCGACGAGCTGAAGCGCATCGTCGCCGACGCGATGACCGCCAAGGGCCTGCAGAGCAACGACGACACGGTGCAGCTCGACACCGAGGCGATCGCCAGCGGCGACCCGCAGGCGGGCCTCAAGATCGAGGGCTATCGCTGGGTACGCGACCTCGGCGAGGGCGCGGTGTCGCGCGTCTACCTGGTCGCGCCGGAGGCCGGCGGCACGCCGATCGCCGCCAAGGTGCTGCGCGAGGAGCTGATCCACGACTCGGACTTCCTCACCCGCTTCCTGCGCGAGTACGAGATCTTCGGCCGCATCCGCAGCCGCCACGTCGGGCGCATCTTCAGCTACGGCTTCAGCGACAACAGCGCCTACATCCTCATGGAGTACATCGGCGGCGGCGACGTGCGCACGTACTTCGCCGAGAACTACGTCAACCAGGGCAAGACGCTGTCGATCTTCCGGCAGCTGCTGACCGCGCTGCACGACGTGCACGAGGCCGGCGTCGTCCACCGAGACCTCAAGCCCCACAACGTCATGTTCCGCGACGACGGCAGCCTCGCCATGGTGGATTTCGGCATCGCGCGCATTGTCGGCGAGCCCGGCATCACGCAGCAGGGGACGCTGCTCGGCACGCCCAACTACATGAGCCCGGAGATGATCGCGGGCAAGCCGGTCGATGCGCGCTCCGACCTCTACAGCGCGGGCGTGCTGCTCTACCAGATCCTCGCCAAGCGCCCGCCCTTCGACGCCGACACGCCCGGCGACCTGATGCAGAAGCACCTGCACGAGACGCCCGCGCCGCTGCCGCGGGCCCAGGACGAGTTCCAGCCGCTCGTCGACGCGCTGCTCGCCAAGAACCCCGATCAGCGGCCCGCGTCGGCGGCCGCGGCGCTCGCCCTGATCGAAGAGCTTTACTTCCGTCGCTGAGCGGGGAACGCGTGGCCGCGCCCCGCTGCCGGACCGCCCCATGATCGGCTTCTTCAGGGACGCGACGCGCGACGCGCGCAAGCCCCTCGCCAAGGGCCTGCAGCTCGGCAGCTACCGGCTCGAGCGCATGCTGGCGTCCGGCGGCTTCTCGCTCGTCTATCTCGCCCGCGACGCGCGCGGCGGCGCCGTGGCGATCAAGGAGTACCTGCCTGCCGTCCTCGCCACCCGCAAGGGCGGCTCTCCCGTGCCGACGGTCGCGGCGTCGACGGCGGCCGCCTACCGGCACGGGCTGCAGTGCTTCTTCGAGGAAGCGAAGGCGCTCTCCAGCCTCTCGCATCCGAACGTGGTGCGGGTGCTCGATTTCTTCCGGGAGCACGACACCGCGTACATGGTGATGTCGCACGAGAGCGGCGGCACGCTCAAGGACCGCATCCTCGCGCAGAAGAGGCCGCCGCCCGAGCTGTGGGTGCGGCAGACCTTCCTCGAGCTGCTCGATGGCCTGCGCGAAGTGCACGCGCGCCGGCTCCTGCACCTCGACATCAAGCCAGGCAACATCTACCTGCGCAGCGACGGCTCGCCGCTGCTCATCGACTTCGGGGCCGCCCGGCAGGTGCTGGAGGCGGACGCGCCCTCGCTGCCGCCGCTCTTCACCCCGGGCTTCGCGGCGCCCGAGCGGCAGAAGCATCGCGACCGGCTCGGGCCCTGGAGCGACGTCTATTCCGTCGGCGCCACGATCTATTCCTGCCTGACGGCCCAGGTGCCGCCCGACGCCGGCCAGCGTCTCGAGCACGACCGGCTCGCGCCGGCGAGGAAGGCCGGCGCGGGTACGTACACGGGCGAGCTGCTCGAGATCGTCGACTGGTGCCTGCGGCTCGACCCCCTGGCGCGCCCGCAAAGCGTGTTCGCGCTCCAGAAGGCGCTCCTGGGCGAGCGCGCGCCGGGATCGGCGTCCGGGAGCGGCGCATGAGCGGCACCCGCATCGCGCGGCAGACGCATTCGGGCGGCCGCCCCTACAACCAGGACCGGCTCGGCCACTGGCAGACCCCGGAGTCGACGCTGCTGGTGCTGGCCGACGGCATGGGGGGGCACGCGAACGGCGACGTGGCCGCCCAGCTCGTCGTCGAGCACCTGGGTGCGGAGTTCGAGCGCGCCGCCCGGCCGCGCCTCGCCGACCCCGACCTGTTCCTGTACCGGCGCATCGGCAGCGCGCACGCCCTGCTCGGGCGGGCGGCGCGGGCGCGGGGCTTCGAGGAGGTGCCGCGCACGACCATCATCGCGTGCGTGGTGCAGGGGGGGCGTGCGTACTGGATTCACGTGGGCGATTCCCGCCTCTACCACCTGCGCGGCGGGCGCGTGCTGGAGCGCACCAAGGACCACACGCGTGTGCAGAAGCTCCTCGACCAGGGCCAGATCGGCGAGCAGGATCTGCTCGTGCACCCGGAGCGCAACGTCCTGCTGCAGTGCCTCGGAGGGCCGGTCCCGCCCCGGCTGTCGCCGGCGACCTCGGCGCGGCTGGCGCGCGGCGATGTGCTGCTGCTCTGCTCGGACGGCCTCTGGGGGCATGTCGGCGAGACCGACCTGCCGCGCGAGCTCGCGGCGGAGGACCTGGACGCCGCGCTGGCGCGCCTGGTGGAGCGGGCGGTCGCGGCCGGCGGCCGGCACAGTGACAACGTGTCGGCCATCGCTCTGGCCTGGGATGAGGAAGACGTGACGCCCGTTGCCGAACGGCCGGCTGTCGCGGATCCGCGCGGCGCATGGGCCTTCCCGCACGTGCCCGACAGCGATGCGGACACCGCGATCGCGGAGCTGCGCCGCGCCCTGCGGCTGCGGGGGCGAGACGCGCTCGACGTGGACCTGGGCGTGGGCGAGCCCGCGCCCGCGCCCGAGGAAGAGTTCCTGCGCATGAGCGACGAGGACGTCGCGCGCGAGGTCGAGCGCATCCGCGAGGTCTACCGGCGCATGTACCCGCCGCGCCCGCCGGCCGCCCCGGCCGCCGCGGGCAACGACGAGGCGTACCTGCGCATGAGCGACGAGGAGATCGAGCGCGCCATCGCGCGCATCCGGGTCGCGTTTCGCAGCGCGCATCCGGAGCCGGCGCGCGACCTCGCGGCGCCGCCCGACGACTACCTGAGCATGACCGACGAGGACATCGAGCGCGCGATCGAGCGCATCCGGATGGCGTTCCGACGGGGAGCGGCGTCGTGAGCCAGTCCCCGACCACCCTCATCGGCCGCGGCACGCGCATCGAGGGCAATGTCCGCTTCAGCGGCGCGTTGCGCGTGGAGGGCACGGTGCATGGCGAAGTGCGCGGGGAGGGCCGCTCGGCGGCCACCCTCGACCTCGGCCCGCAGGGCAACATCGTCGGTTCCGTGGCGGGCGTGGACCTGCGCTCGGAGGGCCGCATCGACGGGGTGGTGACGGACGCCGGCGTCGTCGAGCTGCGCGCCGACTCCCAGACCAGCGGCGAGCTCAGCTACGCCGTGATCGACGTGCAGCATGGCGCCGTGGTCGACTGCCTGCTGAAGCCGGCGCGCGGCGCCGGCGAGCCGTCCGGGCGCGACTAGGCGAGCGGGCCGAGCTGCTTTTCTTCCTGCGGGGTCAGGACGCGCACGCAGGGCTGGTAGCCCTCGTAGACCACCCCGTGCATTTCCATGCGCTTCTGCGAGCGCAGCAGGTCGGCGAGGTAGCCCGCGATCTCGCGCGTGACCACCTGGCCGGGCACCAGCACCGGGATGCCCGGCGGGTAGGGCACCACCTGGTCGGCGCACACGCGCCGCGCCAGGGCCCGGTTGACCCGCTCCTTGTCGTCGAACACGGGCAGCAGCTCGCCGCCGCAGTAGTACGCGTCGCGCGGCAAGTAGCGCAGCCTGGTGAAGGCGGGAATCTCGGGGGTGCGGACCAGGCGGCGCGGCGCGCGCTTCTCGCGCGCGATGCGCATCAGGGCATCGTACAGGCGCGAGACCTTGGAGCGCGTGGTGCCGATCGTCAGCAGCAGGGTCAGCGTGTTGAAGGTGCTCTTCTCGGTCTGGATGTTGAAGCGCTCGAACAGCACCTTCTGCAGGTCGTCCACGGTGTAGCCGCAGCCCGAGACGTCCACCGTCACCTTGGTGGGATCCAGCCGGATGCCGTCGTGGCGCAGCTCCTCGGGCAGCAGGTCCTCGAGCTCGAGGCTGCGGAACACGCCGGTCGAATTGATCTGCTGGCGCAGCTCGCGGGCCAGCGCGAGCGTGCGCGAGAGCAGCTTGTAGCCTTCCATGACCGCCTGCTTGCGCGCCACGTCGAGGCTCGCGATCAGCCCGTACTGCGGGCTGGTCGAGGTGTGCATGTTGAAGTTCTCGCGGAACAGGTGCTCGCGGAAGTCCGGGTCGTTGACGTGGATCATCGAGGCCTGCGAGAAGGCCGACAGCACCTTGTGCGTGGACTGCGTGGCATAGTCGGCGCCCGCCTCCAGCGCCGTGGGCCGGAATTCCGGGTGGAAGCGCGCGAAGCCGTACCAGGCCTCGTCGATGATCACCTTGATGTGCTTCGCGTGCGCCGCCTCGATGATCGGCGCCAGGTCGTAGCGCAGGCCGTCGTAGGTGCAGGAGGTGAGGATGAGGGCCTCGGCGTCCGGATGCCGGCGGATCGCCTCCAGCACGGTCTTCTTGGGGACGGGCCCGTACAGGCCGTACTTGCGATTGAGCGCCGAGTCGAGGTAGATCGGATGCGCGCCCGAGAGCACGACGCCGTGGTGCACGCTCTTGTGGCAGTTGCGGTCCAGCAGCAGCTTCTCGCCCGGCGCGAGCAGGGTCTGGAAGATGACCTTGTTGGCGGTCGAGGTGCCGTTGGTCGCGAAGAACGTGCGCCGCGCGCCGAAGGCCTGCGCGGCCATGTGCTGCGCTTCCGCGATCACGCCCTTCGGCTCCATGAGCGAGTCGAGCATCGGCACGGACACCGAGAGATCGGCGTCGAACACGTGCTCGCCCATGAACTCGTAGAAATCGTTCACCCAGGGGCTGCCGCGCAGGCTCTCGCCCGAGGAATGGCCCGGCGTGTGCCACTGGTCCTTCGCCATCCACACGTAGTTCTTCAGCTGGTCGGTGAACGGCGTGCGCGCGCGCTCCTGGATCTGGGCGTTGAGGATGCGGTAGATGCCCCGGTAGTCGCGCTCCTCGCGGTAGAAGTAGCCGTCGACCGACTCGGTGAACAGCGCATCCACCACGTCGTCCTCCTTCTCCTGCGCGATCAGGATGTACACCGAGAGCTCGGGCCGGAACCGGTTGATGCGCTGCACGAGCTCCAGCGCCGAGACCTGCAGTTGGCGAGAGCCGTTGTGCTTGCCCAGCGTATAGAGCGTGTCGTCGACCAGCACCGCCTGGATGTCGCCGTCGGCCTCGATGGCGGCGAGCGCTTCCTTCGCCGTGGTGACGCCGGCGAAGGTGACGCCGAGGGGGTTGTCGAGCGAGCGGGCCGCCGCGTTCAGGCCCTTGACGAACTCGCGAAGCACCAGGTGCTCGTCATTGATGACGAGGATGCGGCTGACGGGCTTCGCCATAGGGGGCGCAAGTATAATCCCGCATGACCGCGTGGAACGCACCGCGCCCGGCGGGGCGCGGCAGGGCGAAGCGGCGGCGGACCGCCGCTAGCGCATGGCCTTGATGGCCTGGGCGAGGCGGCTCTTCTGGCGGGAGGCGGCGTTGCGGTGCAGGATGCCCTTCGCCGCCACGCGGTCGATCACGCTTCGCGACTTCTCCAGCTCGGCGGCGGCCGCGGCCTTGTTGCCGGCGGCGATCGCCTTCTTCACGTTCTTGATCGCAGTGCGCACCGAGGTGCGCAGGGTGAAGTTGTGCGCGCGGCGCACCACCGCCTGGCGAGCCGACTTGCGCGAGGATTTGATGTTGGCCATGGCCTTGATCCGGATGCGAAAAAGGGGCGGATTCTAGCATGAACCTCCCGGCGGGGAGCCGCAGGACGAACCTGCTGCGGGCGGTCGCCACCGTGGGCAGCCTGACGTTCGTGTCGCGGGTGCTCGGCTACGTGCGCGACTACTTCATCGCGCGGATGTTCGGCGCGGGCCTGGCCACGGACGCCTTCTTCGTGGCCTTCCGCATTCCCAACCTGCTGCGGCGCATGTTTGCCGAGGGCGCCTTTTCACAGGCGTTCGTGCCGCTGCTCTCGGAGTACAAGAACCGCGAGTCGCCCGACGACACCCGGCGGCTCGTCGACGTCATCGCGACGACGCTGTTCCTGGCGCTCGTCGCCGTGACCCTCGCGGGCATGCTGGCGGCGCCTCTGGTGGGCTACGTCTTCGCGCCGGCCTGGTTCTACGAGAAGCCGGCGCAGTTCGCGCTCACGGTGCACCTGCTGCGCATCACCTTTCCCTACATCCTGTTCATCTCGCTGGTGGCGCTCGGCGCCGGCGTGCTGAACACCTGGGGGCGATTCGGCGTCCCCGCGTTCACGCCGGTGCTGCTCAACGTATCCTTCATCGTCGGGGCGGCGTTCTTCGCCGACCGCTTCGCGGCGCCCGTGACGGTGCTCGCCTGGGCGGTGTTCGCGGGCGGCGCGCTGCAGCTCGCGTTCCAGCTGCCCTTCCTCTGGCGGATCGGCATGTTGCCGCGCTGGCGGCTCGACCTTCGCCATGCCGGCATGCGGCGGGTGCTGAAGCTCATGGGGCCCGCCCTGCTCGGCGTGTCGGCGAGCCAGATCTCGCTGCTGATCAACACCATCTTCGCGTCCTTTCTCGTGGCGGGCAGCGTTTCGTGGCTGTACTACGCCGATCGCCTGATGGAGCTGCCGGCGGGCGTGCTCGGGGTCGCGGTCGGCACGATCCTGCTGCCGAATCTCTCGCGCCACCATGCCGCGGGCGCGCCGGAGGAGTACGCGAAGCTGCTCGACTGGGGGCTGCGCCTCACGTTGTTGCTCGCGATGCCCGCCGCGGCGGCGCTGGCCGTCCTCGCGGTACCGCTGATCACGACGCTCTTCCACTACGGACAGTTCGCCGTCGACGACGTCTGGATGACGCGCCGCGCGCTCGTCGCCTACAGCATCGGCCTCGTCGGCATGATCCTGGTCAAGGTCCTCGCGCCGGGGTTCTACGCGCGCCAGAACGTGGTGACCCCGGTGAAGATCGGCCTCCTGACGCTCGGGGCCACGCAGCTCATGAACCTCGCCTTCATCGCCCCGCTGAAGCACGCCGGCCTTGCGCTGGCGATCGGGCTGGGCGCCTGCCTCAACGCGGGGCTCCTGTTCCGCGCGCTGCGGCGCTCGGGCATCTACTTGCCGCAGCCGGGCTGGGCGGCATTCGCGGCGAAGGTGGCGTGCGCGGTGGCGGCGATGGGCGCGCTGCTGTTCTTCGCGATGGGGTCCGAAGGCTGGTGGCTGCGCGCGCCCTGGCAGCACAAGGTGCCGGCGATGGCCGCCCTCGTGCTGGGCGGCGCGCTCGGCTACGGCGCGGTGCTGTACGCGCTCGGCTTTCGCGTCCGCGACTTCGTCCGGCGGGAGGCGGCGTGAGCGCGCCCCCGGACCATTTCGCCGAGCTGATGGCGCGCGACGAGGCGGAGATCGACCTCGCGCGCGCCTGCCTGATGATCGCCGAGGACGCCTATCCGGGCCTCGACGTGGACGGCTACCTCGGCGAGATCGAGCGCTTCGCGGCGCGCCTGCGCGCCCGCCTGCCGCCGGGCGAGAGCGCCGAGGACCGCGTGGTCGCGCTCAACCACTTCCTGTTCGACGACCTGGGCTTCAGCGGCAACGCCGACCACTACTACGATCCGCGCAACAGCTACCTCAACGAGGTGCTCGACCGGCGCACCGGCATTCCGATCACGCTGTCGGTGCTGTACATGGAGATCGGCCGGCGCATCGGACTGGCGCTCGAGGGCGTGTCGTTCCCCGGACATTTCCTGGTCCGGCTGCGCCTGCGCGGCGCGATGCTGGTGCTCGATCCGTTCTCGGGAGGCGAAGCGCTGTCGGAAGCGGACCTGCGCGAGCGCCTGAAGCGCGTGATCCCCGAGGGCGCCACCGGCGGCGTGCCGGTGGACGAGCTGCCGCTCGATTCCTTCCTCGAGCCGGCGAGCAAGCGCCAGATCCTCGCGCGCCTGCTGCGCAACCTGAAGGGCATCTACCTCGGCGCCGACCGTCCGCAGCGGCTGCTCGACGTCCTCAACCGCACCCTGATCGTCACGCCCGAGGCGCACGGCGAGCTTCGCGAGCGCGGGCTGCTCTACGAGCGCATGGAGGCGTACCGCGCGGCGCTCAAGGACCTGCAGGACTACGCGCAGCTCGAGCCGGAGGCGCCGGACCTCGAGGACGTGCGCGCCAAGCTGGTCGAGCTCTCGGCCCGCTGCGCGCGGCTCAACTGAGGCGCTAGGCCGCCGCCGGCCGCCCGCCGAGACCGGCCGCGGCGCGCAGCTCGAGCGCGCGCTTCTGGACCGCGGCGTGCAGGGCCGGCTTGTAGCCCAGCGCGAAGAACACCTCGGCGGCGAGGAAGATCGGCGCCACGAAGATCTGGAACAGGTTGTCCGCCAGGGCCGGCTTGCGGCCCTCCCAGACATGGCCGACCAGCTGGATGATCCAGCCGCCGCCGAAGAACACCGCGAACCACGCCAAGCCCATGCCCAGCGGCTGCGCCGACACCCGGTCGGCCAGGTAGAGGAGCGCCACGTTCACCACGAGCATCGCGGCTGCGAGCGGCACGTCGAGCACGAAATACCAGGCGAGAACCACCGCGGCGAGCAGCATCGCGGCCGTGAGCGTGACCCCGCCCATATCGATTCGCGCCCAGCCCAGCGCGATGAACAGGCCGAAGATGATCATCGGCACGCCGACGAAGTGGGTCGCCTTGTTGCGCGCGTCCTGGTGGTACGCCGCGTAGAACCCCATCTGCTGTTCGAGGGTCTGCATCGCCGCCTCTGCGAAAGCCGCTATAATTCAGCATTTTACACGCGCTGATGCAGGTCACGCACGGGTCATTCACGCCGGGGGGCGCTCGCCTCGCCCTCACCATCGGCAACTTCGACGGCGTGCACCGCGGCCATCAGGCGATGCTGGGGCGCACGGTGGCGTGCGCGCGGGCGCAGCGCCTGGCCTCCTGTGCGCTCACCTTCGAGCCGCATCCGCGCGAATTCTTCTCGCCCGCGACCGCGCCGGCGCGCCTCACGCGGCTGCGCGACAAGCTCGAGCAGATGGCGGCCGCCGGGCTGGACCGCGTCCACGTGGCGCGCTTCGACGCGCGGCTCGCGTCGCTGCCGGCCGAGCGCTTCGTCGAGGACGTGCTGGTGCGGGGCCTCGGCGCGGCATGGCTGCTGGTCGGCCGCGACTTCCGCTTCGGCGCAAAGCGCGGCGGCGACTTCGAGCTGCTCGAGCGGCTGTGCGCCCGGCACGGCGTGGCGCTGGAAGCCATGCCGGACGTGACGCTCGAAGGCGAGCGCATCTCGAGCTCGGCCGTACGCAGCGCGCTGGCGGCGGGCGATCTCGCGGCGGCGGCGCTGCTCCTCGGCCACCCGTACGCCATGAGCGGGCGGGTCGTGCACGGCGAAAAGCTGGGGCGCGAGCTGGGATTTCCGACCGCCAATCTGGTCCTGCGGCGGCGGCCCGCCGTCGCGGGCATCTTCGTGGTGGAGGCGCTCGCCGAAGGCGAGTCGCGCGGCTGGCCGGGCGTGGCGAGCGTCGGCCGCCGGCCGACCGTCAACCCGTCGGCCTCGCCGCTGCTCGAAGTGCACCTGCTGGATTTCGCCGGCGACCTGTACCGCCGGCACCTGCAGGTGCGCTTCCTCAAGAAATTGCGCGACGAGCGCAAGTACGACGACGTCCCGCAGCTGCGTGCGGCCATCGCCCAGGACGCGGAAGCGGCCCGGCGCTACTTTTCGAGCAAGACGAATGCCTGACTACAAGAAGACGCTGAATCTCCCCGACACGCCGTTCCCGATGCGCGGCGACCTCGCCCGGCGCGAGCCGCAGCGCGTCGGGCAATGGCAGGACCAGGGCGTGTACCGCCGACTGCGCGAAGTCTCGCGCGGCCGGCCGAAGTTCGTGCTGCACGACGGGCCGCCCTACGCCAACGGCGACATCCACATCGGCACCGCGGTGAACAAGATCCTCAAGGACATCGTGGTGAAGTCGAAATCGCTCGCCGGGTTCGACGCGCCGTACGTGCCGGGCTGGGACTGCCACGGCATGCCGATCGAGGTGCAGATCGAGAAGCAGTACGGCAAGAACCTGCCGACCGAGGAGACGCTGCGGCGCTGCCGCGCCTACGCCACCGAGCAGATCGAGCGCCAGAAGGCGGACTTCCGGCGCCTGGGCGTGCTCGGCGAGTGGGACAACCCCTACCTGACGATGGCGCCGCGCAACGAGGCGGACGAGATCCGCGTGCTCGGCGCGCTGCTCGAGCGGGGCTACGTCTACCGCGGCCTCAAGCCGGTCAACTGGTGCTTCGACTGCGGCTCGGCGCTCGCCGAGGCCGAGGTGGAGTACGAGGATCGCAAGGACCCGGCCATCGACGTGGGTTTCCCGGTCGCGCAGCCCGAGGCGCTGGCGAAGGCGTTCGGGCTGCCCCGGCTTCCCGACAAGCCGGGCTTCGCGGTCATCTGGACGACGACGCCGTGGACGCTGCCCGCCAACCAGGCGCTCAACGTCCATCCCGAATTCACCTACCACCTCGTGGATGCCGGCAAGGTGCTGCTGGTCCTCGCGGCGGAGCTGCAGGAGGCCTGTCTCGCGCGCTATGGCCTGCAGGGCCGCACGCTGGGCAGCTGCCAGGGCAGGGCGCTGGAAGGCATCCGCTTTCGCCATCCCTTCTACGACCGCGAGGTGCCGGTGTACCTCGGCGAGTACGTGACCCTGGATACCGGCACCGGGGTCGTGCACTCGGCGCCCGCCTACGGCGTGGAGGACTTCGACTCGTGCCGCCGCTACGGTATGAAGGACGAGGACATCCTCACGCCGGTGATGGGCGATGGGAAGTTCGCGTCCTCGCTGCCGCTGTTCGGCGGCCTGTCGATCTGGGACGCGACCGGCCCGATCCTGAAGACGCTCGAGGAGCGCGGCGTCCTGTTCGCCAAGCAGAGCTACGTGCACAGCTACATGCACTGCTGGCGCCACAAGACGCCCGTGATCCTGCGCGCCACCACGCAATGGTTCGCCGGCATGGACGCCGTGCCCGGCTTCGGCGGCCGCAAGCCCGCCGAGACGCTGCGCAAGACCGCGCTGCGCGGGGTGGAGGCCACGCAATTCTTCCCGTCGTGGGGCCAGGCGCGGCTGCACGGCATGATCGCCAACCGGCCCGACTGGACGCTCTCGCGCCAGCGGCAATGGGGCACGCCGATGCCCTTCTTCCTGCACAGGGAGACCGGGCAACCGCACCCGCGCACGCTCGAGCTGATCGAGGAGGTCGCCCAGCGGGTGGAGAACGGCGGCATCGAGGCCTGGCACACGCTGAAGGCCGAGGCGCTGCTCGGCGCGGACGCTGCGCGCTACGAGAAGGGGCGCGACACGCTGGACGTGTGGTTCGACTCCGGCTCGACGCACCAGACCGTGCTGCGCGGCTCGCACGCGGCGCTCGGCTTCCCGGCCGACCTGTACCTCGAAGGCTCCGACCAGCACCGTGGCTGGTTCCACTCGTCGCTCCTCGTCTCCTGCATGATGAACGGCGTCCCGCCCTACCGGTCCCTGCTGACCCACGGCTTCGTGGTGGACGGCGAAGGCCGCAAGATGTCGAAGTCGAAGGGCAACACCGTGTCGCCGCAGGAAGTGGCGAACACCCTCGGCGCGGAGATCCTGCGCCTGTGGGTCGCCTCGACCGACTATTCCGGCGAGCTGTCGATCTCCAACGAGATCCTGAAGCGCGTGGTGGAGAGCTACCGGCGCATCCGCAACACGCTGCGCTTCCTGCTCGCCAACACGTCGGACTTCGACGTCGCCACGCAGGCCGTGCCGCTCAACCAGATGGCGGAGATCGACCGCTACGCCCTGGCGATGACGGCGCGCATGCAGGCCCAGGTGGCGGAGGACTACGCGCGCTACCAGTTCCACCTGGTCGCGCAGAAGCTGCAGGCGTTCTGCGCCGACGACCTGGGCGCCTTCTACCTGGACGTACTCAAGGACCGCCTCTACACCTGCGGCGCGGGGTCTCCGGCGCGCCGCTCGGCCCAGACCGCGCTGTGGCACGTGACGAACGCGCTGGTGCGGCTGATGGCGCCCATCCTCTCGTTCACGGCCGAGGAGCTGTGGGCGGTGTTCGGGGGCAAGCCGGACGACAGCGTGTTCTTCCAGACGATGCATGCGCTGCCTCAGCCGGAGGGCGCCGAGGCGCTGCTCGCGCGCTGGGACCGGCTGCGCGAGCTGCGCGTGCCGGTGCAGAAGGAGATCGAGGCGCTGCGCGCCGCGGGCAAGGTCGGCGCGTCGCTGCAGGCGGAGGTGACGGTGCATGCCTCCGGCGCCGACTTCGAGCTGCTCTCCGGACTCGGCGAAGCCCTGAAGTTCGTCCTCATCACCTCGGCGGCCGGCGTGCGCCGCGCGGAAGGCGAGCTGCGCGTCGAGGTGACGCCGAGCGCGCACGCCAAGTGCGATCGCTGCTGGCACTACCGGGCCGACGTGGACGAGGCCGGACTGTGCGGGCGCTGCCGCTCGAACCTCGATGGACCCGGCGAGCCCCGCCCGCTGGCGTAGCGCTGCGCCCTGGTTCGCCGTTGCCGCGGCCGTCGTCGCGGTGGATCGTGCGACCAAGGGGCTGATGATCGACTGGCTGCGCGTCGGCGATTCGGTGCAGGTGACCGGGTTCTTCAACCTGGTGCTGGTCTACAACCGCGGCGCGGCGTTCAGCTTCCTCGCGAGCGCGCCGGGATGGCAGACGGCCTTCTTCTCCGGGATCGCGCTGGTCGCCTCCGCGGTGGTCAGCTGGATGCTGCTGCGCGCTCCCCAGCGACGCCTGCAGGCGAG
>DASUFW010000290.1:0-1519 GCA_036274335.1 Burkholderiales bacterium
GACGAGAAGGGATACGCGCTGCGCAATACCGCGGGCGACGCGCTCAAGCGGGACGCGGTCTATGGCGCGCGCCACCTGCCCCTGTTCGGCAACCTGCTGGACGGGCGGCTGCCGGCCAACATGCCCCGCTCGACGCTCGGCGTGATGCTCGCGCTGGACCGCACCGCCGAGGCGATGCTGCGGCCCCTCGAGGCGGCGAACGCCGGCCAGGCGGCGCGCACCGGCTACCCGATGACGGGCGCCGAGATGCGGGACTTCCTGCGCGCACTGCCGCCGGCCGTGTACCGCGACACGTTCCGTCCGCCCGGATGAGCGGCGGGTGCGCCGGGACGCTATACGGCGCGCCCGCGCCGGGTTAGGCTTTTCGCCATGGAACCGCTCTCCGGGATGGGCATCGGCGACATCGCCCACGTCATCCACCTCGCGATCGCCCCCGTCTTCCTGCTGACGGGCGTGGGCACGCTGCTCGCGGTGCTCAGCAACCGGCTCGTCCGGGCGGTCGACCGCAGCCGCATCCTGGAGAACCAGCTGGGCGAGCTCGCGGCGGACGCGCTCGCCGAGGCGCGCAGCGACCTGGTGCTGCTGTCGCGCCGCACGCGGCTCATCTACGCCGCCATCGCGCTGGCGGTGACCTGCGCGTTGCTCATCTGCCTGCTGATCGCGCTCGCCTTCGTGGATGCGTTCCTGACCATCAACCTCGCCCGGGTGGTCGGCCTGCTCTTCATCCTGGCCATGCTGGCACTGATCGCCAGCCTGATCTGCTTCCTGCGCGAGATCTTCCTCGCGGTGACGAGGGCGCGCAGCGTGATCCGGCGCCAGACCGGGGACGCGCGCGCCTGAGTGCCGGCGCTAGAATATCCGCCAGGAGGCCCGCCATGCCGATCACCGAGCTCAACCACTACCTGCTGGTCGCGAAGAACCTCGAGCGGACCAGGAAGTTCTATGAGGACGTGCTCGGCCTGAAGGTCGCGCCGCGGCCCGACTTCGGCTTCCCGGGCTACTGGCTGAAGGCGGGCGGCGACATCTGCGTGCACCTCGCGTCGCAGGCCCCGAACCGCATCCGCGACCGGTTTCTGCTGAAGAAGCACCCCAAGGGCACGCGGGGCTCAGGGTCGGTGGACCACATCGCCTTCCTGGCGGAGAAGCCCGAGCAGGTCCGCCGGCGCATCCAGAAGCACCGGGTGCGGATGCACTACCGCAGCTTCCCGGACGCCAGGCTGTTCCAGATCTTCCTCAAGGATCCGGACGACGTGACCATCGAGCTGAACTTCCTCGGCGAGGTCATCGATCCGACCGCCTGGGCCGGCAAGGGCTCGGCTTCGGCGGTGACCCTGGAGAACGGCAAGGCCCGCCGGCGCAACTAGCCGGCGCCCGCCGGCCCGTCCTGACCGGAAATCACAGGACGCGAACAATTCCTCAAGCCCTGGCGTAGACTGGCGCCCGGACGCGCCGATAAAGTCCAAACAAGCCGCAGCGGGCGCTTTAGGGAGGGGTGGCATGCCGATCGTAGCGATGACGC
>DASUFW010000291.1:0-1207 GCA_036274335.1 Burkholderiales bacterium
CTGATGTCAGGACACTTTGTCTAAAGTCGTATCCAACTTGAACTTGGTGAATGATAACAGGCACGCCAGCAGGCTGCGGTCTTGTCGCAATAGCTCCAGCATTGCGCTCACCAGGCTCAACTCACATCGTCCTCGTCTTCGCGAAGCGACGCGTCGCAAGAGTTCTTTCGTTCTTTGATCGCCTCGCAGCAAACAAAAGGTCCCGAGCGTTACCAGGATCAGCAACGCCAGGATGAAGAGCCCGAACAATCGCGACCAGGCTCGGATGTCTTTCACTCGCGCCTGCTTGAATCCGAGATACCATTTCGCGTCCCTAAATCCCTCTTCGCAACTGAAACGCCGCGAATATTCCGTTGTCGCTCGGCCCGCATCTCGGGCGAAGTTGCTGACTAAAGACCAGGTCTCCCACTGCCCCTGCTTATTCCGGGCGCGGCTTTGATGAACCCACAGGCGACGAGGGGATTTCTCGCAGTAAAGTATACGGCCCAACGTGCGATGACGGCTGGAGCCCTGGAATCTGAAATGGTTGAGTTTGTTCCACTCCTGGCGAAAGCGAACTTTGACGCAGCCTTTGACGCGGATCACAAACCGCACGCGCAACTGTTCGAGAAGCGCAAATAACGGTTCGTCAGCAAAACCACGATCGGCCGTGAGCCGGACGCGACCTGGTTTGACGTATTGAAAGATCAGTTTGAACGCCCGTTTGATCACAGCGCGCTCATAGCGATGCGTCCGGCCTTTGAGCACACTCTGGTCATAGGCGCGCCAAAAGATCGGGACAGCCCGTCTGCCGATGACGAGCGAAACGACGAGCAGGTGTTGCTCGTCTTCGGTCGTCCAGTCGATGGTGAATCGGACTTTCCCGAACCGCGGGACCTGACCGAGCGCTTGATGCGCGATGCTTTCGGCCAGCCATTTCGGCGAGAGCCGCTCATTGTGAATCAATCTCGAAAGCCGTTTGCAAGCGGCTTCTTGATTGCCTTGCGTGCGTGCCAGGTCGGCCTGGCAGCCGGTTTGTTTGTCAAAAATCGCAGCGACGAAAGTCGTCAGGGCGTTGAGTTGATGCCCATGTGTCCAGGGCAAGGTCGCTTTGATATAGTCGTGAATGCGTGTCAGGTTCGAGTCGTTATTCATGGTAGAACAAGACTCTTACAAGTTCGCTAACTTGTCCTGGCACGCAGGTTTACACAAAGTGTCCTGACATCAG
>DASUFW010000292.1:0-9465 GCA_036274335.1 Burkholderiales bacterium
CGCATGACCCGTCGAGTATCTCACGCCGGGCGTGGCGCACGACGCTGACGCAGGAGGTGAGGGCGAGGCCCGCCAGCACGACGGCCACCAGCCAGTCCGGCCAGCCGCTGGCGCTGCCGAGCACGCCGGCCGCCGCAACGAGGACCGCGACATTGGCGATCGCATCGTTTCTCGAGCACAGCCACACCGAGCGCATGTCCGCGTCGCCGGTCCGGTATCGGTAGAGCATCGCCGCGACGCTGACGTTGACGGCAAGCGCGACGGTCGCGACGATTCCCATGGTCGCCGCCCGGGGTACCGTACCCTGCGTCGCGTGCCATGCGGTGATGCCCAGCACCAGCAGGCCGTAGCCGCCCATCGACAGGCCCTTGAAGAACGCCACGCGCGGGCGCCACGCCGGCGCGAGAGCAAGCGCGCCGAGCGACAGCGCGTAGTTGGCCGCGTCGCCCGCAAAGTCGACCGCGTCGGCGAGCAGGGAGGACGACCCGGCGGCCACGCCGGTGATGACTTCGACGAGGAACATGCCGGCGTTCAGCAGCAGCGCGACCCACAGCACGCGGCGGTAGGCCCCGTCGGCGGCCGGCGGCTCGTGCGAGTGGCAATGCGCGCTCATGGCGGCATTGCAAACCCTGGAGCCGCTACAGGGTCAAGCCGGGCCTTCAGTGCGCCCCGTGCGCGAGACGCTCGGCGCGGCGCGCGCAGCGTTCGAGGAACGCGTCACGGTGGCGCTCGCTGGCCGCGGGATCGTCGAAGACCGCGTAGACCTCGGCACGCAGGAAATCCTCGTCGGCGGCATCGTGCACGAACCAGCGCAAGCCGGGAGGAAAGGCGCGTACCGCGACGAAGTCCTCCTCGAGCTTGCCGACGAAGAAGTCGCGCGTGGCGCCCGCGTCGCGGGCGAGCGCGGCGTTGCGGATGAAATCCCCGCCTTCGCGGCATTCGCCGGCGCTGTGCGGCTGGGCAGGCGCGCCCAGCGCGCAGAGCGCGAGCGCGGCGGCGAGCAGGCTGCGCATGCGCGCACCCTATGCCGGTCGCCCGCCCGCGTCCATTCGCGGCGCAGCACAGCGCGTTTTACGCGGCGGGTTTACACTCGTCGACTTTCCCGCTCGCGCAGGCAGAACGACCCGACCGACCGACACCGCGCATCGCGCCCCGACCCGAAAGGCCCCGACCCATGCTCGCTGCCGCCCTCGCCCGTACCCCTGCCCTGCGCGACCTGCGCGTGCAGTTCGTCGCCCTGGCCTGCGTGATCGCGCTGCCGTTCGTGGCCGGGGCCATGTACGACATCTGGTTCGCGATGCAGACCGCGTCCGGGTCGCTGCTCACCGGGCCGCGCTCGGACGTCGTCGAAGTGCGCGTCGGCGGGCTGGCGATCGCGCTGATCGTCTCCGGGCTGCTCGCCGCGCTGATCCTGCACCGCATGATGCCGGGGCGGGCGGGCGCCGCCGTGGACCTGGCGCCTCCGGCCGCGCGGGCGGCGGCCGCTGGCGTCGCCGTTCCCGAATCGAGCCGCGCCCGCGACATGGAGCGCGCCATCCGCGAGCTGGAGTCCTACTCGGGCGTCATCACCCAGAACCTGCGCGCGCCGCTGCGCACCGTGGAGGCCTGCGCCACGCTGATCGAGCGGCATCACCGCAGCCACCTCAACGCCGAGGGGCTGGCGCTCTTCCGCCGGCTGCGCGTCAGCGCCGAGCGCATGGCCCAGATGCTCGACGGGCTGATCGAGTTCATCCGGCTCGGCCAGCGGCGGCTCGTGGTGCAGCCGGTGCAGATGGCGGAACTGGTGCGCGCGACGGTGGAAGAGATGCGCCTCCCGGAGGCCGACGAGGGGCGCATCGAGATCGGCGCGCTGCCGGCGGTGCCGGCGGACGCGCGCATGCTGACGCTCGCCTGGCGCCACCTGCTCGACAACGCGCTCAAGTTCTCCGCCCATGCGGGAGACCGGCGCATCCTCGTCGAGGGCGTGGCGCGACACGGGGTCGTCGAGTACCGCGTCACCGACCGCGGGGCGGGCTTCGAGGCGGCGCAGGAAGGGCGGCTGTTCAACCTGTTCGAGCGGCTGCATCGGGAGGAGGACTTCCCGGGGCTGGGCATCGGGCTGGCGGTCGTGCGGCGCATCGTCGAGCGGCACGGCGGCTGCGTCTGGGCCGAGCCGGGCGCCGGCGAAGGCGCCACCTTCGGCTTCGCGCTGCCGCTCGGCACGCCGGGCGACGCGCCGGCCGAGCGGCATTGACGTTTACGTAAACGTAAAGTAGGCTGCCCCGTTGCGCCGGCGCCCATGACCGACCTCTCCGAGTCGAAGAGCCTCGTCTACAAGGCGAAGCACAAGATCCGCTTCGTGACCGCGGCGAGCCTGTTCGACGGGCACGACGCCTCGATCAACATCATGCGGCGGATCCTGCAGGCTTCCGGCGCCGAGGTGATCCACCTCGGCCACAACCGGTCGGTCGACGACGTGGTGACCGCGGCCCTGCAGGAGGATGTGCAGGGCATCGCCGTCTCCTCCTACCAGGGCGGGCACCTCGAGTACTTCAAGTACATGGTCCGGCTGCTGCGCGAGCGCGGCGGCGGGCGCATCCAGGTCTTCGGCGGCGGGGGCGGGGTGATCGTGGCCGAGGAGATCGCCGAGCTGCAGGCGGCGGGCGTGGCGCGCATCTACTCGCCCGAGGACGGGCAGCGCATGGGCCTGCAGGGCATGATCAACGACATGCTGGCGCGCTGCGATTTCGATCCCGCGCAGCACGCGCCCGCGAAGCTGGAGAGAGGCGACCCGCGCGCGCTGGCGCAGGTGATCACCGCGCTCGAGCTGGGGGCGTTCAAGGACAAGGCGGCGATCGAGCGGGCGGCGAAGGCCAATCCCGCGCCGGTGCTCGGCATCACCGGGACCGGCGGCGCGGGCAAGAGCTCGCTCACCGACGAGCTGGTGCGTCGCTTCCGCCTCGACCAGAGCGACCGGCTGAGGGTCGCGATCCTTTCCGTGGACCCCACGCGCCGCAAGACCGGCGGTGCGCTGCTCGGCGACCGTATCCGCATGAACGCCATCGGCGGCGCGAACATCTTCATGCGGTCGCTCGCCACGCGCGACTCGAACGCGGAGATCGCCGCCTGCCTGCCCGACGCGATCGCCGCGTGCCGGGCCGCGGGCTACGACCTCGTCATCGCGGAGACCTCGGGCATCGGGCAGGGCAACGCCGCCGTCGTGCCGCTCGCCGATGCGACGCTCTACGTCATGACGCCGGAGTTCGGCGCGGCGAGCCAGCTCGAGAAGATCGACATGCTGGATTACGCGGACTTCGTCGCCATCAACAAGTTCGACCGTCGCGGCGCCGACGACGCCCTGCGCGACGTGAGGAAGCAGGTGCAGCGCAACCGGCAGAGCTTCGGCGAGTCGCCCGAGGCGATGCCCGTCTTCGGGACCATCGCCGCGCGCTTCAACGACGACGGCGTCACGGCCCTGTATCACGCCGTGGCGGGCCTTCTGAGGGAGAAGGGGCTGACGCTCGGCGCCAGCCGCCTGCCCGTGCCCGCCGGCAGGGTCTCCTCGAACGTTCACGCGGTCGTGCCGCCCAGGCGGGCCCGCTACCTCGCCGAGATCTCGGACACCGTGCGCCACTACCACGCGCACGCGGCCGGGCAGGCGCGGCTCGCGCGGGAGCGCCAGAGCCTGCGGGAAGCGAAGCGGCTGAGCGGGCTCGGCGAGCTTGACCGGCATATTGCCGACAAGGACGCCGCGCTCGACCCGCGCGCAAAGAAGCTCCTCGAGATGTGGCCGCAGACGGTGCAGGCGTACTCGGGCGACGAGTACGTGGTCAGGATCCGCGGTCGCGAGCTGCGCACGCGCCTGAAGAGCGAGTCGCTGTCGGGGACCAAGGTGCCCAAGGTGGCGCTGCCGAAGTTCGAGGACGCGGGCGAGATCCTGCGCTGGCAGATGCGCGAGAACGTGCCGGGGTCGTTCCCCTACACCGCCGGCGTATTCGCGTTCAAGCGCGAGAACGAGGACCCGACCCGCATGTTCGCGGGCGAGGGCGACCCTTTCCGCACCAACCGGCGCTTCCACCTGCTCTCCAAGGACATGCCGGCCAAGCGCCTGTCGACGGCCTTCGACTCGGTGACGCTGTACGGCTTCGAGCCCGACGAGCGGCCGGACATCTACGGCAAGGTCGGCAACTCGGGCGTGTCGATCGCGACCCTGGATGACATGAAGGTGCTGTACTCGGGGTTCGACCTGTGCGACCCGGCGACCTCGGTGTCGATGACGATCAACGGGCCGGCGCCGACGATCCTCGCGATGTTCTTCAACACGGCGATCGACCAGCAGGTCGACAAGTTCCGCAAGGACAACGGCCGCGAGCCCACCGAGGACGAGGCCGGGAAGATCCGCGCCTGGACGCTCTCCACGGTGCGCGGCACGGTGCAGGCCGACATCCTGAAGGAAGACCAGGGGCAGAACACCTGCATCTTCTCCACCGAATTCTCGCTGAAGGTGATGGGCGACATCCAGGAGCACTTCATCCACCACCAGGTGAAGAACTTCTACTCGGTGTCGATCTCGGGCTACCACATCGCGGAGGCCGGGGCGAACCCGATCAGCCAGCTCGCCTTCACCCTCGCCAACGGCTTTACCTTCGTCGAGGCCTACCTCGCGCGCGGCATGCACATCGACGACTTCGCGCCCAACCTGTCGTTCTTCTTCTCCTACGGCATGGACCCGGAGTACGCGGTGCTCGGCCGGGTGGCGCGGCGCATCTGGGCGGTGGCCATGCGCGAGCGCTACGGCGCGAACGAGCGCAGCCAGAAGCTGAAATTCCACTCGCAGACCTCCGGCCGGTCACTGCACGCGCAGGAGATCGCGTTCAACGACATCCGCACGACGCTGCAGGCGCTGGTCTCCACCTACGACAACACCAATTCCCTGCATACCAACGCCTACGACGAGGCGATCACCACGCCGACCGAGGAGTCGGTGCGCCGCGCGATGGCGATCCAGCTCATCATCAACAAGGAATGGGGCCTCGCGAAGAACGAGAACCCGAACCAGGGCTCGTTCGTCCTGGAGGAGTTGACCGACCTCGTGGAAGAAGCGGTGCTGAAGGAGTTCGAGGCGATCAGCGGGCGCGGCGGCGTGCTGGGTGCCATGGAAACCGGCTACCAGCGCGGAAAGATCCAGGAAGAGTCGATGTTCTACGAGCACAGGAAGCACGACGGCTCCTACCCGATCGTCGGCGTAAACACCTTCCGCAACCCGCACGGGGACCCGGTGCCGGCGAAGCTCGAGCTCATCCGCTCGAGCGAGGAGGAGAAGCAGTCCCAGCTCAAGCGCCTGCGGGATTTCCAGGCGCGCCACGCGAAGGAGGCGCCCGAGATGCTCGAGCGCCTGCGTCAGGCGGTGGTGCGGGACGAGAACGTGTTCACGGTGCTGATGGACGCGGTGCGCGTCTGCTCGCTCGGACAGATCACGCACGCGCTCTTCGAGGTCGGCGGGCAGTACCGCCGCAGCATGTAACGCCCGCGGCGCGGGCCTTACCTGCCGGCCGCGACCTCTGCGGTCCAGCGCACGATCTCGTCGACCGCGGCGGCGGGCGCCGTGCGGTGATTGGCATCGGGCTCGTAGAGCTTCGTGCGCGGGTTCGAGGGCAATGCGCTGAACATCTCGCGCTTGGTGCGCATCAGCGCCGGATAGTCGCTCGTCGGCGCCACGTGCAGCACGGGCAGCGACCGGGGCAGGGCGGCCGACGACTTCGCCTGGTTCATCGCGCCGTCGGGATCGAACCAGGAGAGATAGCGGGCCGCCGTGGTGTGCACCGTCGTCGTGCCGGTGCCGCCCTCGAATTCGTCGAAGTCGCCGGCCTCGCCGCCCTTGCCTTCCGCGACCAGGTCGCGCGCATGGCGCACGGAGGCGCCGACCTTCTGCTGGTAGAAGCGCGTGCCGACATTGCCGCCGGGGGCGATGATGATGAGACCGTCGAGCGCGTGGCCGGTGGCGTAGTGCAGCGCGTACACCGCGCCCTGGCTGTGCCCGGCGACGAACACCTTCGTCGCGCCGGCTTCGCGCAGCTTCGCGAGCGCGGCGTCGACCTCCCGGTCGGCGCCCGCGACGTCGGTGTCGTAGTGGCGCGACCCGGACCAGGGCATCTCCAGATTGGCGACGCGGTAGCCCTTGGCCTCCAGTCCCTCGGCCAGCGGCCGGACCAGGCCGCCCGGCTTGCCACCTTTGCCGTGCAGGACGACCGCGCCGATGACTGGCGCGCTCTGCGCGTGCACGGCGACCAGGGGCGACATCAGGGAGACGGCCAGCGAGGCGGCCGCCATCAGGCGCTTCTTCATGGGGTTTGCTCTAGTTCTTCTTTCCGTAGGCGAACAGACCCGCCTGGGCCTTCGGCGGCCGCGCGCGCATCGCCTCCTCGCGCGGCTCCGTGCCCCAGCCGGGCCGGTCCGGCATCACCAGCTCGCCGTTCTCGTACACCGGCGCGTGCGTGACCAGCTCGTCGTCCCAGGCCAGGCGGTCGATGTCGGTCTCCATGATGCGCAGGTTCGGCACGGCGGCGGCGAAGTGGGCATTCATCATCGTGCATAGGTGGCCGTAGAAGTTGTGCGGCGCCACGTTCACTTCGTGCGACTCGGCGACGTGGGCGATCTTCATGGACTGCCACACGCCGTTCCAGGGCGTGTCCACGATCGCCACGTCCATGGCCTGCGCGCGGAAGTAGGGCATGAAGTCGCGCAGGCCGAGCAGCGTCTCGCAGGAGGAGATCGGGTGCGGACTGTGGCTGCGGATATAGGCGAGCGCCTCGGGTGAGTAGCTGTCGATCTCGACCCAGAACATGTCGAACTCGCGGATCGCGCGCAGGATCTTGAGGAACCCCTCGGTCTTGGCATGGAAGTTGAGATCCAGCAGCAGGTCCACGTCCGGCCCCGCGCCGTCGCGCAGCGCCTCGAGGTGCATGCACAGGTTGCGGAGGACCTTCCGGTCGACGTTGAGCTCCGGGTAGAAGGGCGAAGCGAAGCCCGGACGCCAGCCCTTCGGGTTCTTCTTCTGCGCGTCGTACAGGAAGATGTTCGTCTTGCAGGCGGTAAATCCCTTTTCGCGCACCTCTCGACCGATCGCCTTGACGCCCTCGAGATCCGTAATGGCCGGCTTGTACCAGGTGGGGTGGTTGATCCGCCAGGTCGCGCAGTGCGACCAGTACACCCGGATCCGCTCGCGCATGCGTCCGCCCAGCAGCGCGTAGCAGGGCACGCCGAGCGCCTTCGCCTTGGCGTCCAGCATCGCGTTCTCGATCGCGCCCATGGCGAGCGCCACGACGCCGCCCGCGGCCGGCCGCGTGAGGGCGTACAACTCGGCGTAGACGCGCTCGTGATCGCCGACCGGCTGGCCGACCACGCGCGTGGCGAGCTTCTGGATCGCCGCGCCGACGCCGGGCGCGCCGAACCCCTCGTCGAACTCGCTCCAGCCGACGAGGCCGTCCTCGGTGCGCAGCTTGACGTAGTAATAGTTGCGCCAGCCCGCGTCGCAAGCCAGCGTCTCGATGGCGGCGACCCTGCTGTCGACCTTCGCCTGCGCCATGATGCCGCTCAGCCCGAGGCTCGCTTGGGGCGCGCACCCGCTCCCGGCGCCAGGTATCCGTCGCGGGTCTGCGGCGTGCGCATGCCGAGGATCTCGCCGGCCACCTGCGTGCGCAGGATCTGCGCGGTGCCGCCGGCGATCGGGAACATGCGCGCGTCGCGCACCTTGCGCTCGAGCGCCAGGTTCCGGGAGTAGCCCATCGCGCCGTGCAGCTGCAGCGCGTCGTTGGTGACGCGGACCGCGGCCTCCGACGCGAAAATCTTCGCCTGCGCGGCTTCGTGCTTGCCGGGAAATCCTTCGCCCGCGCCGGCGGCGGCCTGGTAGATCAGCGCGCGGGCCGCCGCGAGCTGGATCGACATGTCCGCGAGCATCCACTGCACGCCCTGGAACTCGGCGATCGGACGGCCGAACTGGTGCCGCTCGCGCGCGTAATCGAGCGCCAGCTCGTACGCGCTCTGCGCGATGCCGAGCGCGACCGTCGCCGCGCCGATGCGCTGCGCGTTGTAGGCGTTCATCAGCCCCGCGAAGCCCTTGCGCATGCCCTCGGGCGGGAGCACCACCCCATCGTCCGGGACCTCGAGGTCCTGCAGCAGGACCTCGGTCTCCGGAAGACCGCGCACGCCCATCGCGGGCTCGCGCTGCCCGATCACGAGCCCCTTGGGCGTGCCGCTCGCGGGATCGCGCACGGCAATGAATCCGCCGATGCCCTGCTCGGCGCCGCCGTGGAAGACGCGCGCGAAGATCAGGTGCAGGCGGGAGACGCCGCCACCCGTGATCCAGTGCTTCTTGCCGTTGAGGACATAGCGATCACCCACCCGGTCGGCGCGCGTCGTCATCTCGGTGGCCGCGCTGCCGGCCTCGGGCTCCGTTATGCAGATCGCCGGCTTGTCGCCCGCCAGCACCAGCGACGCGGCGAGCCGCTTCTGGGCTTCGCTGCCGTAGCGCAGGATCGCGCCCAACGCGCCCATGTTGGACTCGACGCAGATGCGGCCCACGGTGCTGCAGGCCATGGCCATTTCCTCGATGAGCAGCACCGCGTCGAGGTAGGGCGCCCCCAGCCCGCCGTACTCGACCGGGATGGTCATCCCCATGAAGCGCTCGCGCTTCAGCACTTCGACGCAGTGCCACGGGTACTGCTCGCTGCGGTCGGTCTGCGCTGCGTGCGGCGCGATCTCCTCGCGCGCGATGCGGCGCACGCGGTCGCGGAATTCCCGGGATTTCGGCGGAAGCTCGAAGGTCATGAGGCCTCGGTGAGGTCGGGCGCGCGCGGCCCCGCGCGACAAGGCAACTTACCAGAATTCACCCGGCCCGGGTCCGGCGCCGCGCCCGGCGTCGCCGGCAATTCCTCTAGAATTCCGCTGCGGAGCGACGGGGTGGACGAACAGGAAGTCTCGGTCAAGGTGTGGGACCTGCCGGTGCGCGCAGCGCACTGGGCGCTGGTACTGCTGTTCGCCTTCCAGCTGCTGACCGCGAGCCTCGGCGACGCGTTCATCGATTGGCATATGCGCTCCGGGTACGCCATCCTGGCGGTGGTTCTCTTCCGGGTGCTGTGGGGCTTCGCCGGCAGCACCACGGCGCGCTTTGCGAGCTTCCTCGCCCGCCCCGCGGACGCCTGGCGGTTCGGCCGGCGCCTATGGGCGCGCCGCGCCGAGGCAATGGCGGGCCACAACCCGCTCGGCGGCTGGATGGTGGTCGCGCTGCTCGCCGCGCTGCTGGTGCAGGTCGGCACGGGGCTGTTCTCCAATGACGGGATCGCCACGGAAGGCCCGCTCGCCCGGCTGCTTCCGCCCGGGCTGTCCGATCGGGTGACGACGCTGCATCACTGGAACTTCCGGATTCTGCTGATGCTCGCCGGCGTGCACGTGGCCGCCGTCCTCTACCATTGGCTGGCGCTGAAAGAG
>DASUFW010000293.1:0-22048 GCA_036274335.1 Burkholderiales bacterium
TACAAGTGGACGGACCTGATCTACACGCACTTCTCGGCGCGCGTGCCGGGCACGGAAGACTTCCTCATCAATCCCTACGGCCTGATGTTCGACGAGATCACCGCCTCCAACCTGGTGCGCATCGACGCCTCGGGCAAGACCGTCGACGACCCGCTCGAGCTCGGCTACAACGAGGCGGGCTTCGTGATCCACGGCGCCATGCACGAGGCGCGGCCCGAGGTGAACTGCGTCATCCATACGCACACGCGGGCCGGGGTCGCGGTGTCGGCGATGAAGTGCGGGCTGCTGCCGGTCAGCCAGCACGCCATGCGCGTGCAGCGCCAGTGCACCTACCACGACTACGAGGGCATCGCGCTCAACCTGAGCGAGCGCGAGCGCATGGCGGCCAACCTCGGCAAGACCTCCAAGGTCATGATCCTGCGCAACCACGGGCTGCTCACGCTCGGCGAGACGGTGCGCGAGGCCTTCGAGCTCATGTACTACCTGGACTGCGCCTGCCAGATCCAGATCGACGCCATGGCCGGGGGCGCGCACAACGTGCTGGAGATGTCGCAGGGCGCGGCCGACACGTCCACCGAGCAGTTCGACCGCCCGAACCGCACGGCCGCGCACAAGGACTGGCCGGCGCTGCTGCGGATGCTCGAGCGGCGCGGGATCGACTACGTCGGCTGAGCGGCGCGCGCCGGCAGGCGCAGCACCGTGACGATCGACAGCACCAGCACGGCGACGACGGCGTAGAACACCGCGGCCGGACGGCCGTGGTCGAGCAGCCAGCCGAACAGCACCGGCGCCGCGATGGCGCCGACGTCCAGCCCCGAGTACACGAAGCCGTAGACCTTGCCCGTCGCCCCGACGGGCGTGGCCGCGCGCACGATCAGGTCGCGCGACGGGTTGACCACGCCGCTCGCGAAGCCGGCGGTGCCGAGCAGCAGCGGCAGCGCGGCGGCCGGCAGCCATCCCGCCGCCAGCGCGAACACCAGCGCTCCGCTCGCCGCCATGCCGCCCGCCGCGACGAGGTCGTGCCGCTCGGAGCGCACCGCCACGAAGCCGCCGCAGAAGACGCCCACCGCGGCGCCGATCAGGTTCGCCGTGAGCGCCGCCGAGGCGAGCTGCACGTGCGTGTCGTACAGCGCCACCATGGCGGCGATGCCGAAGGTCTGCATGCCCACGAACGCGACGCCCAGCATCACGAAGTAGCCGAAGCACATGAGCACCGGCGCCTGCACCAGCGTACGCGCGCCCGAAGCGGCGTGCTGGGCGCGCGCCGGCATCGCGTCCAGCGTCCTCCCCTGCGCCGCGAGCAGCGCCGCGACCGCGCCGCCGATCACCGCCGCGCCGAGCAGCGCCGTGCGCCAGTCGAAGGCCGTCGCCATCGCCACCGCGTAGGCCGGGGCGGCGGCGAACCCGAGGTAGCCGGCGATGCCGTGCCAGCTGAACGCGTAGCCGAGGCGGTTCCGGGTGACGCGTGCGTTGAGGATCGAGAAATCCACGGGGTGGAACACGCTGTTGCCCATGCCGCCGATCACCGCGGCGCCCAGCAGCATCGGGAAGTTCTGCGACAGGCCGGCCAGCGTCGCGCCCGCGACGCACAGCGCGAGGCCCGCGAGCAGCACGCGCCGCGCCCCGAAGCGGTCGACCGCGAACCCGGCGAGCGTCTGGCAGATGCCCGACACCGTGTAGTAGAGGCCGACCGTGGCGCCGAGCGCCGTGTAGGACACGCCGAGGTCGCCCTTGATGAGCGGGAACAGCACCGCGGTCGCGATCTGGAAGAAATGCGACAGCCCGTGCGCGGCCGCCACCAGGCCGATCACCTTCACGTCCTGGCGCAGCGTCTCAGGAACAGCGCTCATTCACGAACCTCGCGATGGCCTCCAGCGTGCGCTGCGGCTGCTCGCGGAACGGCGAGTGCCCGCAGTCCGCCAGCTCGAGCCGCTCGCAGGGGCCGCGCACGCCGCGGGCGATGCGCGCGAGCTGCTCCATCGTGCCGTAGGCGTCGTCCACGCCCTGGAGGGCCAGCACCGGGCATTCGATGCCCGGCAGGTACGACTCGATGTTCCATTGCAGGAAGTCCGACTCCAGCCACGCGTCCGCCCACAGGTGAAAGGTCCTGCTCGCATCCCGATGATACTTGGCCAGTCCCGCGGCGAGCTCGCCGGATGCGAACGTGGCGTTTGCCCGCTCGATGCTCGTCACGCAGATCGGCTCCACGAACACGTGCGGCGCCATGAGCGCCAGCCCGCTCACCGGGTGTCCCGCGCCTGCGTAGATGAGCGCGATCGAGGCGCCGTCGGAGTGCCCGACCAGCACCGGGCGCGCCACGCCGAGCGCCGCCAGGAGCGCCGGCAGCTCCTCGAGCGCGCCCCGGTGCATGAAGCGCACGCCCGCGTGCGCCTCCTGCATCACGTCCGACTGCCCGTAGCCGTAGCGGCTGTACACGAGGGCGCGCCGGCCCGTGGCGCGGGCCACCTGAGCCGGAAAATCCCGCCACTGCCGGATCGATCCCAGGCCCTCGTGCAGGAAGACGAGAGACGGGCCGGGCGACGCCGCGTCGCCCACCCATTCGTATTCGAGCGAATGGCCGGCGCAGTCCACGAAAGGCATCGCCGCCGGTTATAGCACGCAGGCGATAATGGCCGTCCATGCGTTTCGCGTTCGACCCGGCGCTGCGCACGCGCCTCGCGGCCAACCTCGATCGCCTCGCGCACGCGTCCGTCGACGAGAGCGGCCTGAAGCGCGCGGCCGTGTGCGTGGCGGTCACCGACGACGGCCACGGCGAGGCGGCGCTGCTGCTCACCAAGCGCGCCGCGCGGCTCAACCGGCACGCCGGGCAGTACGCGCTGCCCGGCGGACGCCTCGACGAGGGCGAATCGCCGCTCGACGCGGCGTGCCGCGAGGCCCTCGAGGAAATCGGCCTCACGCTGGGTCCCGGCGACTTCCTCGGGCGGCTCGACGATTTCCCGACGCGCTCGGGCTACCTGATCACGCCGCTCGTCGCCTGGGTGGGGACGGGCGCGCCGCTGGCGGCGAACCCGGCGGAGGTCGCGCGCATCTACCGCGTGCCCCTCGCCGATCTGGAGCGCGAGGGCTCGCCGCAGTTCGTCGCCATTGCCGAGAGCGACCGGCCGGTGATCCGCTATCCGATCCTCGGCACGCTGGTGCATGCGCCGACCGCCGCCGTGATGTACCAGTTCATGGAGGTGGCCGTGCACGGCCGGCCGACCCGCGTCGCGCACCTGGAGCAGCCCGTCTGGGCCTGGCGCTAGGGGCCTTGCGTCCGCCGCGCGCAGGCGTATAACGCGGCCGTAGGAGGTGCGACTCATGATCGCTTTCAACGTCGTCAGGTTCAGGATCAAGCCGGGCTTCGAAGATCAGTTCGTGGAGCATCATCGCAGCCTCGGCGAGCTGATGCCCGGGATGCGGCAGATGGCGCTGGTGAAGACCGGGGACGCGAGCTACTGCCTGGTCGGCGAATGGAACTCGATGGGGCACATCGCCGCGGCGCGTCCGCAGATGATCGGCATCCTCGACGGCATGCGCCACATGCTCGAGGACCTCGGCATGGGCCTGGGCGTCACGGACCCGGTCTCCGGCGAGGCGGTGGTCACGCAGCGGGCGCCCGCACCCGCCCGGAAGAAGGTCAAGGCGAAAGCCAAGCCGAAGCCGGCGAAGAAGAAGGCCGGCAAGAAGAAGAAGAAGAAGAAGTAGCTACAGCCGCAGCGGCTCGCCGTAGCCGGTGAGCTCGAGGTAGCCGCGCCCGGCCTCGCGCCCGGCGCGCAGCGCGCGCACGGCGCCTTCCCAGTAGACGTTGCCCGTGCTCGCGCGCGCGTCGAGCTCCTGGTCGTCCATCAGGGGCTCGAGCTCGTAGGCCTGCCCGCCCGATTGCACCCGCATCGCGACCGGGTACTCGATGCCGGTGCGGGGAGAACGCCAGAGGCGCCGCGGCGTGAATGAAACGCCCGGCGGCGCGTAGAACTCGCCGCCCGATCTTGCCCGGATGCGGAACGCCATCAGCGAGCGCCCGTCCTCGAGATTCAGCCCGCACCAGTCCCAGCCGGCCGCCTGCGGCGCGAGGTACCGGCTCGACCACTCGTGGTCGAGCCATGCGCTGCCGCGCACCGGCGCGCCGTCCAGCGTGCCGGCGACCGCGAGGTGCGGCCGGCTGTAGTAATAGCTGGCCTGCGCGGGAAGCGGCCCCTTGCGGCTGTAGCCGCGCTCGCCCTGCAGCACCGGCGCACCCGGTGCCTTCAGCGCGAGCTCGAGCGTGAACTGCCGGGCCGCAATGCGCGCGCGGTAGGTGTCGCCCTCGAGCCGCAGCGACCAGTCGTCGACCCAGGCCTCCGTCGTGCCCTCGCCCGCGCCGGCGAGCCCCATGGCCTCGCGCGCCGCGCGCTCGTCGTGGCGCAGGTGCCCGACCGCCGGGTCGGCGATCGCGGCGTGCGCGAAGATCAGCTGGCGCGGCGCGAACGCGCTCGGGTTGGCGCTCGTCCACGGCGTGCGCGCCCGGAAGAACGTGACCTGGAAGCCGAGCGGCGCGCCGCCGCGCGCCAGCCACCCGGTGGCGTACCACCATTCCGTGCGGTAGTCCGGATGCGCGCCGTGGTCGCGCGGGAACCGCAGCCGCCGCCCGCGCGCCACCTCGGGATACTTCACCTCGGCCGCGCGCGCCCACGGGGCCGCGAGCAGGCCCAGCAGGAACGCGCGCCGCCTCACCAGTCCTCCTTCACCGCGCGCACCGGCGTCATGCCCATCGCCTCGCGCCCGGAGAGCCAGGCGGTGAGCATGGCCAGGCCCAGCAGCGCGACCGTCAGCCATGCCAGCGGCCCGACGGGCGGGTGCAGGTCCATCGACCAGCCGAAGGACTGCGGGTTGATCACGCGCACCAGCACGAGGCTGATCGCGGCGCCGAGGATCAGGCCCGCCGCCGCACCGGCGAGCGCGAGCAGCCCGCCTTCCGCGGCCAGCATCACGCCGACTTCGCGCCGGGTCATGCCGAGGTGGCGCAGTACGCCGAACTCGCGGCGCCGTGCGAGCACGATCGCCCCGAGGCTCGAGGACAGGCCGAACAGGCCGACCAGCACCGCCACCGCCTCGAGGGCGTAGGTGACCGCGAAGCTGCGGTCGAAGATGCCGAGCGAGGCGCGGCGGATCTCGCCCGGCGTGCCGAACTCGATGCGCTCGCCGCCGGGCAGCGCGCGGATCGCCGCCACGGTCTCGCCCGCGGTGCGCCCCGGCGCGAGCCACAAGGCGCCGTCGTTGACCCGCGCGTCCCCGCTCAGTCGGACGTAGTCCTCGCGCGCCATCAGGACCGCGCCGTGCTGGCGCGCGTAGTCCCGCCACACGCCGGCAACGACGAACTCGCGCGGCCGCCCGCCGATCGGGAGCGTGAAGCGCTGTCCGGTGCGCGCCCCGTAGACCTCCGCCACCGGCTCGCTCACCCAGATCGCCGGCGGGTCCCCGGGCAGCGGCGCGTAGGGCGGGCCGGTCAGCGGGTAGCGCGTGGCGAAACCCTCGGGGGGCGCGTCGCGCGCCACCAGGGCGACCGGCGGGCGCGCCGGATCGAGCGTCAGGCGCGCGAAGCGCATGAACTCCACCCGCGCGACTTGCGGCAGGGCGTGCACACGCGCCGCGAGCTCGGGCGTCAGATAGCCGGTGTCGCCGGCGTGCGTGGTGCGGAAATACAGCTCGGCCGGCAGCAGCGTCTCCAGCCAGCGGTCCACCGATCCGCGGAACGACGCGACCATGATCGCCATCGCCACCATCAGGGCGAAGCTCGCGACGATGCCGGCCAGGCTCACCATCGCCTGGCCCGGCGCGCCGCGCAGCTGCGCGCGGGCGAGCGCGAGCGCCGGCCGGCGCGACTCGGGCAGCACGCGCCACAGGCGCCGCGAGAACTCCGGCATCAGCAGCACCCCGCCCACCAGCAGGCAGGCGATCGAGGCGTAGCCGGCGACCGGCACCCCGCCGAGCGGCGGCGCGAAGGCGAGCGCCGCGCCCGCGCCGAGGACGAGGAGCGCGCGCCCGAGCCCTGGGGTGCGCGAGAGCGCGCGCTGCTCGTCCCCCGCCCGCAGCGCGCGCGCCGGCTCCGCGCGCGCCGCGTCGAGCGCCGGCAGCAGCGCGCCGCCGAGCGCGACCGCGACGCCGGCCAGCCAGTAGCCGAGCGCGGCGACCGGCGCGAAGCTCACCGTGGGCGAAAGCCCGCGGAACATGCCCGCGCCCAGGTCGCCGCCCGACGCGCGCACGGCCAGCACCGCGAAGAGGAACCCCAGGCCGATGCCGGCCAGCGCGCCGGCGCCGCCGATCGCCGCCGCCTCACCGAGCACGAGCCGCGCCAGCCCGCGCCGCTCCAGCCCCAGCACGCGCAGCAGCCCGTGCTCGCCGCGCCGCCGGGCCGCCTCCAGCGCCTGCGTGGAGAATACGAGGAACCCGCCCGTCACCAGCGCGACCAGCGCGAGCACGTCGAGGTTGACGCGGTAGGCGCGCGACAGCGCCGCACCGCTCGCCTCGATCACCTCGACCCCCGCGACGTGCACCCCCGCGGGGAGCAGGCCCGCGACGTTGGCGCGCACCGCTTCGCGGTCCGCGCCGGGCGCGAGGCGCAGGTCGATGCGGTTGAGGGTGCCCGGCCGCGCCAGGCGCCATTGCGCCGTGGCGATGTCGACGATCGCCGCCGCGCCCGGCAGGCTCTCGGCCGGCAGCGTGCCGATCACTTCGAGCGGCACCGCATGCAGGCCCACGACCAGCTCGAGCCGCGCGCCCGTGCCCAGGCGCAGCCGCGCCGCGGCGGCCTGCGACAGCAGCACCGTGTCGGGCCGCAGCAGCGCGCCCCGCGCCTCGCGCGCGTAGGCGAAGAGCGCGGGCTGCAGCAGCGCGGCGCGCAGCGGATCGAGCCCGATCAGGCGCAGCGCTCCGCCTTGCGCGAGGCCCGCCTGCACCTCGAGCACCGGACTCGCCACCGCGACGCCGGGCGCCTGCGCCACGGCGCGGTACAGCGCATCGGGAAATCCGCCCTGGCCGCCGCGCACTTCGAGGTCGGCGCCGCCGGCCACCGCGCGCACGCCCGCCGCGAGCTCCTCGACGGCGGCCCGGTTGACGAGGTGCACGCCGTAGCCGAGCGCCACGCCGAGCGCGACGCCCGCCGCGCACAGCAGGCTCCGCCCGCGGCGCTGCGAGAACCCGGCAGTGAGCGCGAGGAGCAGCCGCACGCGCCTAGGCTTGGTACTCCCGCAGGACCTGGCCCGGCCCCCGCGCGAGCGGCGCATAGGACTTGCCGTCGTGCACCCGGGTGCCGTTCACCCAGACCCCGTGCACGCCGACCGGATCGCGCACCATGCGCGCGCCGCCGGCGGGCAGGTCGCGCACGCGGCGCAGTGCGGAGATGCCCACGCGGCGCGGGTCGAACAGCACGAGGTCCGCCCAGGCGCCCGGACGGATCACGCCGCGCTGCGGAATGCGGTACTTCCTCGCGGGATCGGACGTCAGCCGCCGCACGCCCTCCTCCCAGGTGAAATGGCCGGTCTCGCGCACCCAGTGCGCGAGGAAATGCAGGCCGAAGCCGGCGTCGCAGAAGTAGATGAGGTGCGCGCCCGCGTCCGAGAGCGCCAGCACGCCCGCCTCGTGCTTGAGCAGCGGCGCGACGCCCGCATCGTCGTTCTGGAAGAGCTTCGCGATCATCTGCTGCTCGAGCGGCCGGTCGCAGAACCAGTCGAGCGGGTCCGCGCCGTTCGCGAGGCGCGGCAGCGGCACGTCGTCGATCTCGACCTTCGACCAATCCCCCGAAAACAGAATGCCCTGCCTGGGGTTTCGCAGATCCTCGCGGAACTGCGCGCGGAAGGCGGGATCGGCGTAGATCGCGGGCAGCTCCCCGGGCCCGGCCGCCTTCACGCGCGCAAACGCGGGCAGCGCGAGGAACGGATACGGCTCCTTCAGCGTGAAGTCGAACGACAGCGGCTGGCAGTTCGCGTGGATGTATACCTCGCGCCCGCGCGCGAGCGCCTGCGCGCAGCGCTCGTAGTAGGTCATCGCGCGCTTCGGCGCCTGGTCGGTGTACATGGTGAGCACCGTGACCATGAACATCGGCCGGCCGGTGTCGGCGGCGAGTTCCTCGAGATACTCGGGCGTCGCCTTGGTGCCGGCGGCGACCACGAAGATGCCTCGACCGGCCTGCTTGAGCGGTTCGACGAGCGCGCGCAGCTCCGCGTCCTCGCAGATCGTCGAAGGCATCGGCCGGCCGCCCCAGCCGCTGTGGTTCGGGGAGAAGGACGAGGCGAAGCCCGCCGCGCCGGCGGCGAGCGCCTCGCGCACCAGGGCCTGCATGCGGCGCAGCTCCGCGTCCGTCGGTTGCCTGCGCGTGGACGCTTCCTCGCCCATCACCGCGCTGCGGATCGTCGAATGGCCGGCGAGCACGCCGACGTTCGCCCAGGGGGCGAGGCGCTCCAACGCCCCGAGGTACTCCGGGAAGGTCTCGAAGTCCCAGCGCGTGCCGTTGAGCAGCGCCTCGACGTCCATCCCCTCGACCACGGAAAGATTCTTCAGGACGGTCTCGCGAAGACCCGACGGACACGGCGCGATGCCGAATCCGCAGTTGCCCATGATTGCGGTGGTCACGCCGAGCGCCGGCGAAGGCGACAGGCTCGGGTCCCAGGTGATCTGCGCGTCGTAGTGCGTGTGGACGTCGACGATGCCGGGCATCAGTGCGAGCCCGCCGGCGTCGAGCGTCTCCTGCGCCGGACCAGGCTCGGCAATGCGGCCGCCTTTCACCGCCACGTCGGCCACCCGGCCGGGCTGCCCGCTGCCGTCATACACCGTCGCGCCGCAGATCAGGAGGTCGTTCATCCCGCCAGTCTAGCGGTTCGTCGCCGCCGGCTGCAGTCCGTCGCAAACCGGTGGAGGCCCTCGCGCGCCCGCCGGACACTGCCGCCATCGACCTCTGGAGAACCCCCATGAAATACGGCTTCGATGCAGTCATCGTCCTTCACCTGGCCGCCGCCGTCGCCGCGATCGGCATCGGCGCCCTCGCCTTCGCCGCGCGCAAAGGCTCGCTCGTGCATCGCGCCGCAGGGCGCAGCTGGGTGCTGCTCATGCTGGTCGCCGCGATCTCGAGCTTCTGGATCCAGACCAAGGGCCACTTCTCGCCCATCCATATCCTGTCGGTGGCGGTGCCGCTCATGCTCGCCGCCGGCGTCTACTTCGCGGCGACCGGACGCCTGGTCCGGCACCGCCGCATGATGACCGGCATCTACGCCCTCGGCCTCGGCGTCGCGGGCCTCTTCACCCTGCTTCCCAACCGCCTGCTCGGCCATATGCTGTGGACGAGCCTCGGGCTCATCTAGGAGAACCTTCATGACCGAAGACCTTCGCCGCCTCGCCCGGCGCCGCGCCGGCGCCAAGCTCGGCCTGTACGTCCACGCCGCCGTGTACGCGGCCGTCAACGCCTTCCTCGCGCTCGTGCAGCTGCAGACGACACCCGGGCTGCACTGGAATCTCTGGCCGCTGGCCGGCTGGGGACTGGGCCTCGCCATCCATGCCGCGGTGGTCGCCGCCTCGGCGTCGGGGCTGCGCGAGAAGATGGAGGCCGAGGAGCTGAAGAAGCTCGAATCCCGCTAAGCTTCGCCCCGCATGCATGGATTCCGCTTCGCGCTGGTCGCGGTGCTCGCCTTCAACACGGCGATCGCCGCGCTGCTCACGCTGCTGCGCTACGGCGCCGGGTTCGTCGAGAACCTCGCGTTCTCGCAATGCATCGGCCTCACGGTGCTGCTCGTCATCCACGCGGGCTGGCGGACCTTCTGGCCGGCGCAGAGGCCTCCGCTCCTGCCCTTCGTCCTGCTCATCGCGGCCGGCATCCTCGTCGGCTGGGTCGCCGGCAGCGCGCTGGCGGCCGCTGTGCTCGGTCTTCCGTGGAAGGCGGGCCGCAACGCCTGGGCGGCGCTGGGCGTGACGCTCGCGGCCGGCGTCGCCGGCACCTGGTTCTTCTGGACCCGGCAGCGCGCCACCAACCTCGAGCGCGGGCGCATCGAGGCGCAGCTCAAGCTCCTGCAGGCGCAGATCGAGCCGCACTTCCTGTTCAACACCCTGGCCAACCTCGACGCGCTCATCGCCACCGACCCGCCGCGCGCGCGGGAGATGCTGCGCCACGTGAACGACTACCTGCGCGCGACGCTCGCCGCCGCGCGGCGCGAGCGCAGCCCGCTCGGCGAGGAGTTCGCGCTGCTGCGCAACTACCTCGAGGTGCTGGCGATCCGCATGGGACCGCGCCTGAAGTACGCGCTCGCGCTGCCGCCGGCGCTCGCGGCGGTCGAGATCCCGCCGATGCTCCTGCAGCCGCTGGTGGAGAATGCCGTGAAGCATGGGCTCGAGCCCAAGGTCGAAGGCGGCACGGTCACGATCGGCGCGCGAAAGGACGGCGCGCGGCTGGTGCTGGAAGTGGCCGACACCGGGGTCGGTGCGCCCCCGGGCGGCGGCGCGGGCGTCGGACTCGCCAACGTGCGCGAGCGGCTCGCCGCCGCGTTCGACGGCGCGGCGCGGGTCACGGCCGGCGGCAACGCCGCGGGCGGCTTCACGGTAACGCTGGAGCTCCCGCAATGAGGGCGCTGATCGCCGACGACGAGCCGCTGCTCGCGCTGAGCCTCAAGGCGGCGCTCGCCGAGGCCTGGCCCGAGCTCGAGGTCGCGGCCGTGGTGCCCAACGGGCTCGAGGCGGTGCAGGCCGCCGAGCGCCTCGCGCCCGAGGTCGCGTTCCTCGACATCCGCATGCCGGGGCTCGATGGCCTGGAGGCGGCGGCCGAGATCGCCGACCGCCTCGGCGAGCGCGCCCCGGCGATCGTGTTCGTCACCGCCCACGACGAGTACGCGACCCGGGCTTTCGAGGTCGCCGCGATCGACTACGTGCTCAAGCCCGTCGCGCCCGCGCGCCTGGCGAGCACCGTCGCGCGGCTGAAGAGCCGCGAGCGCAATTTCGAGGAGCTCGCGCGCCAGCTGCGCAGCCTGTCGGCGCCGGCGCCGCGCGGCGAGCGGCTGCGCCACGTGCGCGCCAGCGCCGGCAACGTCGTGAAGCTCATCCCGGTCGAGGCCGTCTGCTACTTCCAGGCCGCCGACAAGTACACGCGCGTCGTCACCGCGGAGGGCGAGGCGCTGCTGCGTACGCCGCTCAAGGACCTCGCGCCGCAGCTGCCGGAGGACTTCCAGCAGGTGCACCGCGGCACGCTCGTCAACCTTCGCGAGGTCGAGGCGGCCGAGCGCGACGAGACCGGGCGCCTGTCGCTGCGTCTGCGGGGGCGCGCGGAAACCCTGCCGGTGAGCCGGATTTACGCCGAGCTGTTTCGCCCGATGTGAGCCGCTGCGCGGCGCGCCTTGGCATACCATGCGCGAGTGAGCTACCGGCTTTCGGTCGAGGAGCGCCCCGGCTACCTGCACTTCGTCGTGACCGGCCCCAATACGCGGGAGTCGGTCGAGGCGTATCTCCGGGAGGTCGCGGGGATCGCGATGGCGCGCCGCTGCGCCCGCATGCTGATCGAGGAGCGGCTCGAGGGGCCGCGCCTCGGCACCTTCGACGTGTTCTCGATCGCCTCCGGCGGCGCCTCGCATCTGGCCACGCGGTTCGAGGCCATCGCCTACGTCGACGTGAACGCCGCGGGCGGGCTGATGAAGTTCATGGAGGACGTGGCCGCCAATCGCGCGGTGCCGGTGAGGGTGTTCGGCGGCGTAGCGGAGGCGGAGCAGTGGCTCGAAGCGCTCCCGCCGTCCGGCGCGGCGTGACGGGTTCCGCCGGCGCGCTGCAGGGCACGCTGCGCGCGGTCGCCGTGCTCGAGGCCGCCAAGGGTTTGCTCGTGCTGGCGACCGGCTTCGGCCTGCTCTCGCTGGTCCACCGCGACGTCCAGGGACTGGCCGAGCGGCTCGTCCGGCACGCGCACCTCAATCCGGCGGCCCACTACCCGCGCATCTTCCTGGAACTGGCGTCGGGCGCCACGCAGGCGCGTCTGATGGTGCTGGCCGCGGGCGCCGTTGCCTACGCGCTGATGCGCGTGGTGGAAGCCTACGGCCTGTGGCGCGCGCGCGGATGGGCAGAGTGGTTCGCCGCGCTGAGCGGATCGATCTACGTGCCGTTCGAGCTGGCCGGCATCGCCCGCCACCCCAACTGGCTCGGCGTCATCCTGCTGCTGGTGAACGTGCTGGTGGTTGCCGTGATGCTGCTGGCCCTGTACGCCCGCAAACGAACGTAGACTGGCCCATCCGTCCGGAAAGGAAGTGCCATGCCGATCCCGCAGCGCATCACCCAGATCTGCCTGTTCGTGTTCGCGTTCATCGCGCTCGCCGGCGGCACCCTGCAGATGGTGCTCGGCCAGCCGGACACCACGCCGCGCCTGGACAACGTCCACCGCTTCCTCGCTGGCATCTATCTCGGGACCGGATTGATCTGTGCGTGGACCGCGATCACCGTGCGCCGCCAGGACACGCTCGTCTACCTGATCGGCGTGGCGGTGCTGCTCGCCGCCGTCGGCCGGCTGGTCTCGATCGCCGCGGTGGGCATGCCGCAGCCGAGCGCCGTATGGCTCGGCTACCTGGTGCCCGAGCTGGTGGTGCCGTGGATCATGATGGGCGCGCAGGCCGTCACCGACCGCCGGCGCCGGCAGGGCCCGCCCTAGGCCGCCTTCGCCAGCATCCCCGAGAACAGCGTCGCGATCCCGAGGAACGAGAAGAACCCCGTCACGTCGGTCACCGTCGTAAGGATGATCGACGAGGCGGTCGCCGGGTCCTGGCCGAAGCGACGCAGCAGGATCGGCACCAGCGCGCCCGCCAGACCCGCGATCACCATGGAAATCACCATCGCGGCGGAGATCACGTAGACCAGGCCGATCGACCCGCTCCAGTA
The DNA here is from genome assembly GCA_036274335.1 of Burkholderiales bacterium. GTDB lineage: Bacteria > Pseudomonadota > Gammaproteobacteria > Burkholderiales > SG8-39 > JAABQT01. The sequence continues at coordinate 12,865 of DASUFW010000293.1, forward strand.
GTACACGCCGAGCGCGGTGGTGGCCGCCACCGCGAGCCCGTTCACCAGGCCGGTCGCGCATTCCTTCCAGACCACCGCCGGCCAGTGCCGCAGGCTGATCTCGCGCAGGATCAGCCCGCGCATCGTGACGGCGAGCGCCTGCGCGCCGGCGTTGCCCGATTGCCCCGCGACCACCGGCAGCAGCACCGCGAGCGCGGTGAACTTGGCGATGGTGCCCTCGAACAGGCCCACGACCGCCGCGGCGAGGAACGCGGTGAGCAGGTTGATCTGCAGCCAGCCGAGGCGCTTCTTCACGGCGAACAGGGGCCCGGACAGCGCGCGCTCGTCCGGGCTCGCGCCCACCATGGTCTGGATGTCGAGGCTGGTCTCCTCCTCCACGGCGGTCATCAGCTCGGCCTGCCGGATGACGCCGAGGAAGCGGCCCGCGTGGTTGAGCACCGGCAGCACGGTGATCGGCTCGCGCTGCAGCGTCTCCACCACCTCCTCGCGCGGGTCCAGGTCGCGCACCACCGCCACGATGCCGCGCTGGATCTCGCTGAGCGGCCGTGTGCGCTCGGCGAGCGCGAGGTCCTGCATCTCCACGCGCCCCGCGAGGCGGCCCTCGTCGTCCACCACGTAGAGCTCGCGAAGCCCCCGGCGGCGCACCGCGCGCAGCCGCTCGATCGCGTCGCCCACCGTCATGCCCGAGCGCAGCGGGCTGACGCGCGCATCCATCAGCCGCCCGGCGGAATCCTCGGGGTAGGCCGACAGGTCGCGCAGCTCGCGCGCCACCTCCTTGTCGAGCGTCGCGAGGCGCTTCTCGCGCTCGTCGGGCTCGAGCTGCGAGAGCACGGCGACGCTGGAGATCGGCTCTGCCTCGGCAAGCACATGGCGCGCCAGGGCGGCCGGCAGGAGATCCAGCACCTCGAGCGCGACATCGGGCGCAAGCGACTCCCAGGCACGCACCGCTGCGCGCGGGGCGTGCGCGGCGAGCAGCGCCGCCGCATCCTCGGCCGGCATGGCCTCGAGCTCGCGCGCGGCCTCGCCCGGGTAGTCGAGCAGGAACTTCTGGTTGAGCGCGGCGACGGCCGCCTCAGCGCTCATCCGTCCTCCGACCGACGGGCCGCACGGCGGGGAGCAGCGTGGCCATCGCCTCGGTGCCGCCGGAGAGCGCATCCCAGTACCCGCGCGCCAGCATCTCGGCGAGCGTGCCGCCCGGCGCGGTGCGGCGCGACTGCGAGGTCCGCCCCAGCGCGCGCGTCAGCGCGTCGCGCGACAGCACGCCAACCAGGCGCTCCTCTGCTTCCACCACCGGCAGGATCGAGGCGCGCTCCCAGCCGGGATGCGCCGCGGCGCCGGCCAGCGGCGCCCGCGCCGCGAGCACCGCCTCCGGACGCCTGAGGATCGACGCGAGGGTCGCGCTTTCGGGCGCGCGCAGCAGCACCGGCAGCGGCACCCAGCCCTCGAGCGCGCCCTTGGCCGAGGTCACGAACACGCGCGAGACCGCCGCCTCGACGTGCCGGACGCGATCCAGCGCATCGTTCGCGCGCGTGGTGCCCGGCATCGCCAGCACGTCCGGGTCGGTCCAGGCGCCCACCGAGTCCTCGACGTAGCCGAGCAGCAGCTGCGAGGCGAGCGAGGCCGCCGTGGGCAGGCCCGCGATCAGGCGGCCGCGGCGCGGCTCGGGCACGTTGCGCAGCACCGCCACCACCGGCTGCGTGCCGAGCTCGCCCAGCAGGGCGAGCGCCTGCTCGTCCGAGACGCCGGCGAGCGCGCGCGCCGCGGCGCTGGCCAGCATCGCGGCGAGCACCGGCGCCGCCACGCGCGCCGGCGCGCGCGCCAGCAGCGCCGCCGCGTCGGCCGGGATCACCGCCTCGAGCACCCGCGCCGCCTCCGCCGGATGCGTGCGCATGAAGGCGAGGCTCAGCGCCTCGGCGTCAGCCATTGCCGTCGCCGGTGATCAGCACGATCGGCTCGTCGTGGTACACGCGGCCCGGCAGCGCCACCCGCCCCTCCTTCGCTTCGAGCACCAGCGAGGTGGCGCTCACCTCGACGATGCGCCCCTCGAACCCGGCCACGCGCACGCGCTGGCCGACCTGGAAGGCCTGGCGCAGGTAGTGCGCGCCGATCAGGTTGGCCACGTAGCCGCGCGCGCCGAGGCTGACCGCGATCGTGATGCCGCCCAGCACCGCGGCGATGACCACCGCGGCGAGGATCGCGATCCAGGTGACGCGGATGCCGATCTGGTCGGCGCCGACCAGGATCGCGGCGACCAGCGTCGCGCCCTGGGCGAGGCGCGCGAGCGCGTTGCGCTGCGCCGCCTCGAGGCGGATGGCGGTGGCCATGACCACGTCGGCCACGAAGCTCGCCAGGATGTAGCCGGCGACGATGATCAGCAGGCCGGCGGCGAGCGTCGGCAGGTAGTCGAGCAGGCGCGACAGCCAATCGCTGAAAGTCTGCAGGCCGAGCGCATGAGTCGCGGCCGTCACGAAGAACAGCAGCACCACCCAGTACACGACCGTGCCCAGCACGTGGGCGGAGCGCCCGACCTTGATGCGCGAGGGTCCCGCCATGCGCTCGATCAGCGTCTCGGCGAGCTGCATGCCGCGCACGGCCAGCACGCGCAGCAGCCGCGCGAGGAGCCACCCGGCGGCGAGCAGCAGCAGCGCGCCGATCAGGCTGGGCAGGTGCGCCGCGAAGCGCTCGAACAGTGCGGCCGCGCCGCCCGTGAACGAGCTCGCGAAATTGTTCATGCGCCGATGGTATCAAGTCCGAATGCCTGTAAGGTGGCGCGTTCGGGCCCGACCTAAGACGAGCATGAGCGCACCCGGCCGCGACTGTCCCCTCTCCTACCGCTACGCCGGGAACGCCTTCGCCGGCGAGCCGGCGCTGAGTGCCGAAACGCTGTGGATCGCGGGCGGCCTGTACGGCAACCGCTTCGCGCTGCAGGCCCTGCTCGAGGCCTTCGAGGCCGAGCCCGGCGACAAGGCCCTGATCTTCAATGGCGACTTCCACTGGTTCGACGCCGAAGCGGAGGAGTTCGCTTCCATCGACGTGGCCGTGTCACGGCACGTCGCCACCCGCGGCAACGTGGAGACCGAGATCGCCGCCCCCGAGGCCGGCGCGGGCTGCGGCTGCGGCTACCCGCACTGGGTCGGCGACGCCACCGTGGCGCACTCCAACCGCATCATGGAACGGCTGCGCGGCGCCGCCCGGGCCTCGGGGCGCGACCTGGCGCGCCTCGCCGCCCTGCCGATGACGCTGCTCGCGCGCGTCGGCGGCGAGCGGGTCGGCATCGTGCACGGCGACGCCGAGTCGCTCGCCGGCTGGAATTTCGCGCAGGAGATTCTGGCCACGCCCGCGGGCGCCGCGGCGGCCGAGCGCCAGTTCGCGCGCAGCGGGGTACGCGTCTTCGCCTCGAGCCACACGTGCCTGCCCGTCCTGCAGCGCTTCCCGGGCGAGCGCGTGCTGGTCAACAACGGCGCCGCCGGGATGCCCAACTTCCGCGGCGAGCGCTACGGCATCGCCACGAGAGTCTCGGTGCGTCCGCACGCGGGTGCGCTGTACGCCGCCCGGAGCGAGGGGCTGCACGTGGAAGCCGTCGCCCTGCGCTATGACGCCGGCGCCTGGGAAAAGCGCTTCCTGGCGCTCTGGCCGGCGGGCTCCGACGCCCACCAGTCCTACTACGAGCGCATCGTCAGCGGCCCGGCCTTCGAGCGCGCCGCCTAGGCTTTCAGCGCCCCCATCACGCTGTCCACGACGGCGAGGTCGGTGCCGATGATGCCGACGCTGCCGTCGCCCGAGGCCATGACCTCGGCGCTCATGCCTTCCTTCGCCGCGCGGCGCCGCCCCTGCATGCGGTAGCCGGGCATGACGAGCAGCGTCACCTTCCCCTGCGGCACCATCAGGACGATGTGGTAGGCGGTGCGCCCGTTGAACGGGCACGGCCCGACGTGCTTCACCTGCCCGACGCGCTCGACCTTGTCGAGCGGCAGCGTGTCCGCGAGCATGCGCCGCGCCTCGTCGCGCGGCATCGCGCCCATCATGATGGACTTGGCCTCGTCCTTCATGACGAAGTCGATGCAGGCGAGCGCGAGCGGGTCCGGGCGCGCGAGCCAGGCCCAGGTGCCGGCGCCCGCCGCGGCGACGAGCGTCGCCGCCGCCGCGAGGAACCGGCGCCGGCGCAGTCCCTGCGCGTGCGCCATGCGCTCGGCGAAGCCCTCGGGCACCGGCACGCGCAGCGCTTCCGCCAGTGCCGCTTCGAGGGCGCCGTGCTCGCGCCATTCGGCGGCGCAGCCGGCGCACTGCATCCGGTGCACGCGCATCGCGTCCGTCTCCGGCGTCCCGGCGAGCAGCTGGCGGCGGTAGTCGAGGCAGTTCATGGCGCGCCGCTCCGGCGCTCCTTCGGCGCGATCAGGCGCCGCAGCGCCTGCCGGGCGCGCGTCAGGCGCGTCATCACCGCCCCTTCCGTCGTGCCGAGCATGCGCGCGATCTCGGCGCAGTCGAAGCCGCCCAGCACTTGCAGCGCGAGCGGCTCGGCGTAGGCCGCGGGCAGCGCGTGCAGCGCCTCGCGCATCTCCAGCCCGGCGAGGTCCTGGCGCTCGTCGGCGACGTCGACCCCCTCCAGGCTCTCGATGTCGCCCGCCGCGGCGCCGCGCATGCGGCGGAACTCGTTGCGCACGATGGCGAACAGCCACGCTTTCGTCGCGGCCCGGTCGCGCAGGCGTGGAAACGCGCGCCAGCCGCGCAGCAGCGCCTCCTGGACCACGTCCTCGGCCTGCGCGCGGTCGCGCGCGAGCCAGAAAGCGAAGCGGAAGAGGTCATCGGCATGCTCGCGGACCGCATCCTCGAAGCGCACTAGGCGGCCTCGGCCGCGACGCGGGCCACGTCGGGACAATCGCGCAGCCCCCGGCGGGCGCGATGCACCAGCACCCAGCAATGGTTGGGCGTCACGCCGAGGATGCCGCACACCTCCTCGGTGCTCAGGCCCACCACCTCGCGCAGCACGAACGCGCGCGAGGCCTTGGCGGGCAGGCGCGAGAGGCTGTGCCCGAGCAGGGCCACCGCCCTGCGGCTCACGCAGCGCTGCTCGGGCCCGGGGCCCTCGTGGGTCAGCTCGTCCAGGTCCATCTCCAGGAGCTCCTCGCGCGGCCCGCGGCGCAGGCCGTCGATGATCTTGTGCTTCAGGATACCGAACAGCCAGGTGCTGAGCGACGACTCGCCGGCGTAGCCGTGCAGCCCCTCGAGCGCCGCGACCAGCGCGTCCTGCACGGCGTCCTCGGCCTGCTCCGGGCTGCGCGTGCGGCGCAGGGCGTAGGCCATGAGCTTGGGGCGCAGGCGGGCGAGATCCTCCGGGGGCGCGGCACGGGTCATCCGGGAGAAGACCCGCCGCCCCGGCGAAACCTTACAGCCGCCCTCTCATTCGCACCGCTTCGCGGCCGCATACGCCGCGAGCCCCGCCTCGCGGTCGATCGGCACCACCTCCTGGAGCGTCGTGCCGCCGCGAGGTTGCAGGCCCGGCGGGAAGAAGGCGAGCTTCTGCGCGGGCGCGAGCTTCGCCTCGCGCCCGGGGCTCAAGTCCCGCTCGTTGGCGGCGGCCGGCTTCACCGCCGCGCCGTCCACGATCTCCAGGTCGAACCACCAGCGCTTGACGGGGTTCCTCGCGCCGCCCGCCGTCGCGTCGTCGTGCTCGATCAGCGCGCGGCGCGCTTCCGGCACCTCGATCGAGAGCCACAGGAGCTTCTCCGACTCGACCAGGTCCTCTCGGTTATAGGGGCAGGTCTTCATGCAGCGGCCGCAGGCCGAGCCCTTGGCGTTCGTGAGCCGGTAGCGGCCGCATTTCTCGACGTCCGGCTTCCAGATCTCGTAGCCGTTGAACATCACCTTCGGCCCGAACGGGATCGCCGCGCAGGGGCACTCGCGCGCGCACTTCAGGCACTGGCGGCACACGTCCTGCAGCCCGAAGTCGACCGGGCGGTCGGGTTCCAGCGGCAGGTCGGTGGTGAACACCACCGACTTCGAGCGCGGCCCGATGAACGGGTTGAGCACCAGCTCGCCGATCCTCGAAAGCTCGCCCAGCCCCGCCATCAGCATCGCGGGCAGATGCAGCAGCTCCGAGTAGGCGTTCGAGTGCACGCGCGAGGAATGGCCGAGGCGCCGCAGGTGCGCGGCCATCACGCCGGCGAGGTGCGCGCCGCGCAGGTAGGCGCGCATCGACTGCGCCCCCGAGACCCAGTCGTCGCCCGAGCTGCCTTCCATGGTCTCGAAGCCCTGGTCGATGAGCATCACCACCGCATACGGGTGGTAGGCGTCGATCGGCTCGCCCTTCTCGTCGCCGTGCGAGTAGTACATCCAGGGCTCGGCGCGGCAGATGCCGACCAGGTCCGCACCCAGGTAGTAGCCGAGCGCCTTCACGGCCTCGGCGTTGCGCTTCGCGTCCGTGAGGGCCGAGCCGGCCAGCGGCTCGCGCCCGCCCTGCAGCGGCACCATGTTGCGGATGAGCGGGGTCATCGCGAAAGCGAGCGGGTGCTTCACCGCGAAGCGGCGCCGCTCGCGCTGCGGGCGCTCGCCCAGGTCGCCGGCGAGCGCGCGCGAGAAGAGGTCCGCGCGCTTGGGCATGCGCACGATCTCGTCGCGCCGCACCTGCGTCGTCGGCTCCTCCACCCGCCGGATCTTCTCCATGGCGTAGCGGCCCAGGTGCAGCGGCCGCTTCGCCTCTTCCGCGTCCGCCCAGCCCGGGCGCGTGCCCATGCGGCCCATGTAGGCGTCCACGCCCGGCCAGTCGAGCGCGGCGAGCGGCACGTCGGGCGCGAACGCGTAGTCGGTGGTCACCGCGCCGATCCGGAATCCGCGCGACAGGAACGGCGCGGCGAGCGTGCCGTCCTTCGCCATCGCGAGGCCGGCGCGCTGCGCGAGGCGCTCGAGGCGCACCTGCGTGTCGCCGGCGAAGTGGCCGCGCGCCGCGAACCCCAGCGCGCGCACGTAGCCCGCCATGACGACGGCGATCTCCGCGCAGCGCAGGTCGGTCTTCGCGGCGTTGGTGCCGCGGATCCAGTCGTCGCCCGCCTCGCCCGGCGCCGTCTCGCGGCCGAACTCGATCAGGAAGACGAAGGCGTGCGCGTGCGCCGGCCGATCGGCCGTCGTCCAGTCGCCTGCCTCGATGCGGCAGGCGCCGGCGAGCGTCACGTCCAGGAAGTACGCCGAGGCCTTCAGGTTCTGCGCGCGGCGCACCAGGTCGTCGGGGACCGGTGCGCGGGCGCGCGCGACCTCGCCGTCGAGAAACTTCGAAAACAGTTCGCGGTATTCGGGAATCGAGGCGGCGAGCGACTCGTCGGACGCGGCCGAGGCATCCACCGGCTGGCGCGCCTCGCGAATCGACGCGCGCGCATCGCGGGGCATCAGCTCCAGCGGCAACGGCCCGAGGTCGAACGGGCGGTCGCGATTCGAGAACAGGCGCGCCATCGGGCCATTATGGCCCAGCGCGCCGCGCGCTAATCGCCGAAGATCGTCGCCCAGTCGACCTGCGCGTCGGGCGTCTTCGCGAGCGCCTGCTCGACCATGGCGATGTGGCCCGCCTCCTCCATGGCCATCTCCTGCGCGAGCGCGCGCAGCGCGGGGTCGGACGCGGTCGCCTTCACCTCGGCGAAGAACTGCTGCGCCCGGCGCTCGGCCTCGAGCGCGATGCCGAGGGCGTGGCGCGGGGTCAGGAGCCTGAACACGAGCTCGCGCGCCACCGTCTCCGGCGCGCCCGCGTCCAGCCAGGCGTACTGTCCGGGCTCGAGACCGGGCACGTCCACGCCGCGCGTGCGGCGCTCGAGGGTATCGAGGTGCTCGGCCTCGAAGACGGCGAGGCGGCGGAACAGCTCCGCCACCTCCTCGTTGCCGAGGTCGTCCATGCGCTGGGCGAGCTCGGCGTAGCGCTCCGCGGCCTCGCGCTCGATCGCGAGGGCGTGGGCGTAGAGCTCGTTCGGGGTGCGGACCGCGGAGGGCGCGCTCATGCCCGCTATTGGTACGCCCCGGCCGGAACGCCGGGTTGACGAAAATCAACCGCCGACCGTTTCAGACCTCCCGCGCCTCCAGCAGCTCGCGCAGGGCGCGCGGCAGGCCCGCGCGCAGGCGCGCCGTCCATTCGGCTTCGCGGCGCTGCCACAGCACGCCGAGCGCGATGATCGCCAGCCCGATCAGCGACAGCGCGAAGGGGAACAGCAGGCTGTCCCGGAACACCCGGCTCGCGAGGTACCCGAGATAGCCCGCCACGCCCAGGCCGCCGAAGACGGCGAAGACCCGCCGCCCGAGCAGCGCGCCCGCGAAGATCATGGCGAGGTTGATCGCCAGGTAGGCGAGCTTGCCCCACTCGCTGCCGCTGCGCATCGCCGAAAGGCCGCCCCAGAACGTGATCACGCCGAACAGATACAGCCAGAACGCGTAGTCCCGGCGCGTATGCCGCGAGCGGATGTCCACCCAGAAGGCGAGCCCGACGAACAGGATGCCGAAGTAGAGCGAGATGAGCTTGCGGATGTCCCAGTCCTGCCAGTCCGAGCCGACCAGCAAGGGCCCCAGGTCCATGCTCATGTACCAGAGGGTCACCGACACGGGCATCAGCATGAACGGGAAGCGGTAGCGCCACAGCAGGATCGCCGCCACGGCGAGCGTGCCGAACTCCATCATCAGCCAGCGCCCGTCGATGTACTGGTGGTAGTGCCGGAAGGGCTTGTCCGCGCCCCAGTAGCCGAGCGCCATCTGCGCGCTGAACAGCGCGAGCGGCACCATCACGACCGCGAGCGTCGCCATGAGGCCGGCGGGTATCGGCAGCCGGCGCTCCAGGAACGCGTGTGTGAGCGCGAGCGCCAGGAGGCCGTAGAAGATCGCGGTCACGCACCCGCCCCAGCCGCCGAGGGCGTTCCAGCCGAGGGTCATGAACAGCGACATGGCGCCGATCGCGATCAGGCCGCCGAGGTAGTACAGGACGTGCACGAAGGAAAAGCGCGGCGTCTCCGCCGCGCTTTCCTGCAGGAACGCCGTGAGGCGCTCGGCCTGCTCGTCCGAGAGGATGCCCGCCCGCACGGCGCGCTCGAGGTCTGCGCGCTTCACGGACGGGAGCTTACCCCGCTCAGGCGGCCACTGCCGCTTCGCGCTCCAGCGCCAGGCCGGCCTCGCTCCAGTCCTGCTTGCCGCCGGCGTACACCGCCACGTCGCGGTAGCCGAG
>DASUFW010000294.1:0-16245 GCA_036274335.1 Burkholderiales bacterium
GACGAGGACGACGCGCGGCACGAGTTGCCGGCGCCGCTGCCCGGGATCCGAAGCTTTTGAGCGCCTTCGAAACCCGGCTCCTCGGGCACGAGGAAGTCGCCGCCGGTACGCGGGCGTTCCGGCTGGCCGCCCGGCTTCGATTTCGAGGCCGGCCAGCCCGTCACGCTCGTGCCCGTCCAGCCGCCGCCCGAGGAGAACAGCCGGCAGCGCATCTTCTCGCTGGTGAGCGCGCCGTTCGAGCCCGAGCTGGCGGTCGCTACGCGCATGCGCGAAGGCAGCGCCTTCAAGCGCGCGCTCGCCGGCTTCCCGGCCGGCGCGCCGCTCGGAATCCGCGGCCCGCGCGGCTCGATGACCCTGCGCGAGGATCCTCCGCGGCCCGCCGTCTTCATCGCCGGCGGCATCGGCATCACGCCGTTCATGAGCATGCTGCGCCAGGCCGCTCACGAAGGTTCCGACCGTCAGTTTCGGCTCGTCTACTCGAACCGGCGGCCAGAGGACGCGGCGTTTCTCGAGGAGCTGCAGGAACTCGAGGCCCGGCTGCCAGGATTCCGGCTGCACGCGACCATGACGGACATGATCGGCTCCCAACGCGCATGGCGAGGCGACACAAGAATGCTGGGCGCCGACGTGATCGCGGACGCGTGCCAGGGGCTGGTCGCGCCCGTGTACTTCGTCGTCGGTCCCCCGGGGTTTGTCACGGCGACGAGAGGGAGGCTCGGCGCGCTGGTTGTCCCCGCCGCAGACGTCCGCACCGAACCGTTCTACGGCTACTCTTAGGGGAGCGTAGATCCGTGAGGGTGTATCGGCAGACGCCGCTGCAGGCGGCTTCCTCCGCCACTTCTGGACGTTTATCAACTCGATGCCACGCAGCGAGGGTGCTCTCGAGCTAGTTGCGGCTCTCTGGCCGTGTCTTGATTGTCGACTTAGGCGGCTTTGGCTGCCGAAATCACCACGACGTTTCGCACGGTGAGCGCATCGAGCTGATCGGCCCACTTCTGGAGCCAAGCCCGCGCCTCGTCATCGTAGCGGTGCCGATCGTAGATCGCAGCGACCGAGTTATCGACGTGGTTCAGGATTCGGTCCTGTACGACCCGCAGGCAGCCGAGCTTCGCCAGGCCTGTAGCGACGGTGCGGCGAAGATCATGCACGGTCCACGGCACCTCGATGGGGTCCTTAGCTCCGGTCTCGGGACCCGCGTGCCGCGCGCTGTACTGCGCAAGCCCCAGCGCCTTCTGCGCAACAGGCTGGCCGGGAATGCGCGAGGGGAATACGAACACCTTGTCGAGCCCCTGGCGGTAGCTGAGAAGCTCCACCGCTTGCCGAGGCAGCATCACATCGTGCGGCTCGCCGTTCTTGGTTTCGCGGATCGTCCACACCGCGCGCTCCAGGTCGATGTCGCGCCAGCACGCCGCAATCACTTCTCCCGAGCGACAGCCGGTCAGCAGCACCAGCTTCAGAGCCTCCCTGACCACCCGACTGTACGGGCTATGGGGCAGCCACTTCAGGAAGGCGGCGAGCTCGGCGTCCGAGAGCGCGCGCTTTCTGCGCACCTGCGACGCTCCCTTGATGCCGAGCGTAGGCGGGCTGAAGTGATCCGCCAGGCGGCCCTGCTCTATCGCATGCACGTAGGCGCAGCGGATGCGTGACAGGAGCTGAGTCGCCTTGCGCGGGTGCTGAGCCAGCGTCGGCCGGATCAGGTCGTCCTGCAGCTCGCGCCGCGTGAGCGCGATCGCCGGCCGGCTCCCGAACAAAGGAACGAAGTCCCTTCGCAGGAGGCGCGCCGACTCGGCTCCACGCTTCTGCCGGGAAAGCGCTTCCTTGACGTACTCCTCCACCAGGTCGCCTACCGTGTACGCAGCCTGGCGCTCGGCCGCCCGCTCGCGCGCCGCCTCCTCGCGCGCCTTGCGTTTCTCGAGCTGCGGGTCCCTGCCCTGTTGCCGCTCCAAGCGCTTCTTCAGGGCCGCGTCGCGCGCCCGGGCGAGCGTCAACGGCCCCACGTCACCCAGGAGGATCTCGCGCAGCGCGCCGCCCTGCGCGCGGTAGCGATAAAAGAACACCTTCTTGCCCGTGGACGAGCACCGGACACGCAATCCGGGCACTTGAGGGTCGGCGCGCTCCTCCCCGGCGCGCATGTCGGCGATAATCGCCGCGGTCAGGGGCGCCGGCTTTGCCGGTGTAGGTTTCAGTGTAGGTCGCCGCGGCATCGAGTCTCCTGAGGGGTCGACCTACACTGCCACCTACACTGAAATGCCGGGCAAGGACTTGCAAGTACTTGCCCAGACTTGCCCGGAAAAGTGGTCCGTGAAGGCCTAATTCTCTTGGAACGACAAGACCTTATAGCCCAGAACGGCAGCACCGACAAGGCCCTCGGTCAGACCGGAATCTCTGCCCACACGCCGATGATGCAGCAGTACCTGCGCCTCAAGGCGGCGCACCCCGACATCCTGCTCTTCTACCGGATGGGGGACTTCTACGAGCTCTTCTACGGGGACGCGGAGCGCGCCTCGCGCCTGCTCGACCTGACGCTCACCACCCGCGGGCAGTCGGCGGGCGCGCCGGTCACCATGGCCGGCGTGCCGGCGCACGCGGTCGAGCAGTACCTCGCGAAGCTCGTGAAGCTGGGCGAGCCGGTGGCGATCTGCGAGCAGGTCGGCGACGTCGCAACCGCCAAGGGCCCGGTCGAGCGCAAGGTGACGCGCATCGTCACGCCGGGCACGCTCGTGGACGCCGAGCTGCTCGAGGACAAGGCCGACAACGTGCTGCTGGCGATGGCGGCGGACAAGTCCACGGTGGGCCTCGCGTGGCTCGCGCTCGCCCGCGGCGAGCTGCGCGTCGCGGAGGTCGCGCCGCAGGCGCTCGCCAACGAGCTGCGGCGCATCGGGCCGGCGGAGGTCCTCGCGCCCGACGGGCTCGAGGCCCCCGGCTTCTACGTGACGCACCTGCCGGCCTGGCATTTCGAAGGCGACGCGGGGCGCCGCAAGCTCCTGGAGACGCTCGGCGCCGGCACCCTCGCCGGCTTCGGCGTCGAGGACCTCCCGCTCGCCGTCGGCGCCTGCGGCGCGCTCCTCGACTACGCGCGCAAGACGCAGGGCCAGGCGCTGGCGCACGTGCTCTCCGTGCGCGCCGAGCGCAGCGCCGACTACCTGCGGCTGGACGCGGCCACGCGCCGCAACCTCGAGATCACGGAGACGCTGCGCGGCGAGCCCTCGCCCACGCTCTTCTCGCAGCTCGACCGCTGCGCGAGCGGCATGGGGAGCCGGCTGCTGCGCCACTGGCTGCACCACCCGCTGCGCGACCATGCCGTCCTCGCGGAACGCCACGCGGCGGTCGCGGCGCTGCTTGCGGACGCCGAGGCCCTGCAGGCAGTGCTCCGCCGCGTCGCCGACGTCGAGCGGATCACGGCCCGCATCGCGCTGAAGAGTGCGCGCCCGCGCGAGCTCGCCGGCGTGCGCGACACGCTGGCGCTGCTGCCTGAGGTGCAGAAGCCGATCCCGGCCGGCGCGCCGCTGCTCGACGCGCTGCGCGCGGACCTCGGCGTGCCCGAGGACGGTCTCGCGCTGCTTCGCGCCGCGATCGCCGCGGAGCCGGCGGCGCTGGTGCGCGACGGCGGCGTCATCGCGGAAGGCTACAGCGCCGAGCTGGACGGGCTGCGGGCGCTGCAAAGCGGCGCGGGCCAGTTCCTGGTCGAGCTCGAGGCGCGCGAGCGCGCGCGCACGGGCATCCCCAACCTGCGCGTGGCCTACAACCACGTGCACGGCTACTACCTCGAGGTGACGAACTCGCACGCGGAAAAGATCCCGGCCGACTACCGGCGGCGCCAGACGCTGAAGAACGCCGAGCGCTACATCACGCCCGAGCTGAAGACCTTCGAGGACAAGGCGCTCTCCGCGCGCGACCGGGCGCTCGCGCTGGAGCGTACGCTGTACGAAGCGCTGCTCGAGAAGCTCGGCGCGCACCTCTCGGCACTGCAGCGCATCGCGCGCGCCCTGGGGCAGCTCGACGTGCTGGCGGCGTTCGCGGCGGTCGCCCGGGAGAGGAACTACGGCCGCCCGCAGTTCGTGGAGGACATCCGCGTCGAGATCGACGGCGGGCGCCACCCGGTCGTCGAGGGACAGGTCGAGCGCTTCATCGCCAACGACGTGCGCCTCGCGCCCGCGCGCCAGCTGCTGCTCGTCACCGGCCCCAACATGGGCGGCAAGTCCACCTACATGCGCCAGACGGCGCTCATCGCGCTCATGGCGCATGCCGGGAGCTTCGTGCCCGCGGCCGCCGCGCGGCTCGGGCCGATCGACCAGATCTTCACGCGCATCGGCGCCGCCGACGACCTGGCCGGCGGGCGCTCGACCTTCATGGTGGAGATGACTGAGAGCGCCAACATCCTGCACAACGCCACTGCGCACAGCCTGGTGCTCATGGACGAGGTGGGGCGCGGCACCTCGACCTTCGACGGCCTCGCGCTCGCCTGGGCGATCGCGCGCGCGCTGCTCGAGCGCAACAAGGCGCTGACGCTGTTCGCCACGCACTACATCGAGATGACGCGCATCGCCCAGGAGTACCGCGAAGCGGCCAACGTGCACCTGGACGCCGTCGAGCACAAGGACTCGATCGTCTTCCTGCACGCCGTTGAGGAAGGCCCCGCCTCGCAAAGCTACGGCTTGCAGGTCGCGCAGCTCGCCGGTGTGCCCAAGGCCGTGATCCAGCGGGCGCGGCGCATCCTGCAGCAGCTGGAGGACGCGAGCCGCGCGGGCGGCGCGCAGGCCGACCTGTTCGCGCGGCCGGCGGCCGCCGAGCCGGAGCCGGCCGCAGACCCCTTGCGCGACGCGCTCGCCCAGGTCAATCCCGACGAGCTCTCGCCGCGCGACGCGCTCGAGCTGCTGTATCGCCTGAAGAAGCTCTAGCGCCATGCAGCTGGTGGACATCGGGGCCAACCTGACCCACGCCGCCTTTCGCGCCGACCTCGGCGAGGTGCTGCGCCGGGCCCGCGAGCACGGCGTCGGGCAGATCGTCGTCACCGGCACGTCCGTGGCGGAGAGCCGACACGCGGCCGGGCTCGCCGAAGCGCACGGCCTGTACGCGACCGCCGGCGTGCACCCGCACCACGCGCGCGAATGCGACGACTCGACGATCCCCGCGCTCCGGGAGATCACGGCGCACCCCCGAGTGGTCGCCCTCGGCGAATGCGGGCTCGACTTCAATCGCAACTACTCGCCGCACCCCGACCAGGAGCGGTGGTTCGAGGCCCAGCTCGACCTTGCGCGCGAGCTTGGCAAGCCCGTGTTCCTGCATTCGCGCGACGCGCACCCGCGCTTCGCGCAGGTCCTGAAGGCTCACGGCACCGAGCGGGGCGTCGCGCACTGCTTCACCGGCGAAGCCGCGGAGCTGCGCGCCTACCTGGACCTGGGCCTGCACGTCGGCATCACCGGGTGGATCTGCGACGAGCGGCGCGGCGCCCACCTGCTCTCCCTGGTGAAGGACATTCCGCTCGACCGGCTGCTGGTCGAGACCGACGCCCCCTACCTCACGCCGCGCGACCTGCACCCGCAGCCGAAGGCGCGCCGCAACGAGCCGGCATTCCTGCCGCACGTGCTGCGCGCCGTGGCGCGCGCCCGCGGCGAGGCGCCCGAGGCGCTCGCCGAGGCGACCACGCGCAACGCGCGCAGGCTTTTCGGGCTGCCGGCATGAACCTCGCCCAGCTCCTGCACGACACCGCGCGGCGGCTCCCGGACGCGCCCGCACTGGCGCTCGGTGCGAGGACGGTCGCGACCTATCGCGAGCTTTCCACGCGCGTGGCCGCGCTCGCGGCCGGCCTGCGCTCGCGCGGCCTCGTGCCGGGCGACCGGGTGGCGCTCGCGATGAAGAACTGCCCCGAGTACTACGAGATCATGCTCGCCTGCTGGCACGCGGGCCTCGGCGCCGTGCCGGTGAACGCCAAGCTCCACGCGAGGGAGTTCGCCTACATCCTCGAGAACTCGGGCGCGAGGCTCGCCTTCGTCACATCCGAGCTCGCGCCCTCGATCCCGGGCGGCGTGTCGATCGCTTCCGAGGAATTCCGCCGGCTGCGCTCGGGCCCGCCCGTGCCCGTGGCCGAGGTCGCCCCGGACGACCTCGCCTGGCTCTTCTACACGAGCGGCACCACGGGCGTGCCCAAGGGGGCGGTGCTCACCCACCGCAACGTCCTGTTCGCGACGCTGGCCTACTTCGCGGACATCGACCGGCTGGGGCCCGGCGACTCGATCCTGCACGCGGCGCCCATGTCGCACGGCTCGGGCTTCTACGGCCTCCCGCACCTTGCGGCCGGCGCGCTCAACGTGATCCCGGAAAGCGGCGGCTTCGAGCCGGAGGAGATCTTCGCGCTCGTCGCCGCGCACGGCGGCGTGTCGTTCTTCGCGGCGCCGACCATGATCGTGCGGCTGCTCGCGAGCCCCGCGGCGGGACGCGCGGACCTCGCCCACCTCAAGACGATCATCTACGGCGGTGCACCGATGTACGTCGCGGACGCGGAGCGCGCGATCGACCTGTTCGGCCCGCGGCTCTACCAGCTCTACGGCCAGGGCGAGAGCCCGATGACCATCACGGGGCTGCCCCAGTCCGAGCACGCGGCGCGCCGCCACCTCGCGTCCTGCGGCTTCGCGCGTACCGGCGTCGAGGTGCGCATCGCCGACGACGAGGACCGCGAGCTGCCCGCCGGGGAGGTCGGCGAGATCCTCACGCGCTCCGAGTGCGTGATGGCCGGCTACTGGCAGAACCCGGAAGCGACCGCGCAGACGCTGCGGGGCGGCTGGCTGCACACCGGCGACGTCGGCAGCCTGGACGCGGCGGGCTACCTGACGATCCGCGACCGCTCGAAGGACCTGATCATCTCGGGCGGCTCGAACATCTACCCGCGCGAGATCGAGGAAGTGCTGCTGCGCCACCCGGCGGTGGCCGAGTGCTCGGTGATCGGGCGGCCGCACCCGGAGTGGGGCGAGGAGGTGGTGGCGTTCGTCGTGCGCCGCTCGGACGTCTCGCCGCAGGAGCTCGACGCGCTCTGCCTCGAGCACATCGCGCGCTTCAAGCGCCCGCGCGGCTACCGGTTCGTGGCAAGCCTGCCGAAGAACAACTACGGCAAGGTGCTGAAGACGGAGCTGCGCCGCCTGCCCTAGTTGCGCGAGTTCTCCGGCTGGTCGGTGTAGTCGTGCATCTCGTCGACCCGGCGCACGACGCCGTCATCGGCGGTGTAGTACACGAACAGCACCCGCATCTCCCGGTTCGCGAACCACCAGGGGAATTCCGCGATCTTCCACGGCTTGCGCGGCATGTAGCCGATCTTGCGCGGAGGACCGAGCAGCAGCTCGACGTCCTCGATGCGCATCCCGTCCCGGATGCTGTGGATGTTGTCGTAGGTCAGCCGCTGCTCGACGCCGCGCAGCACGCCCTTCGGGTCCAGGGCGGCGACGTAGGTGATGCGTCCCCACGGGTGGTGCGGGTAGTAGAGCCAGGTGTCGCCGTCCGGGCGCTTGACCTCGACGCTCGGAGCGCCCATCAGCGCGGTCACGTCCCTTTGCGTCGACGTGCCCGGCCGGAGCGTATCCCCGTCGACCGACGCGCAGCCGGCCACCGCGACCGCGAAAAGCGCGATGCACGCTCTCAGCATGGTCCGCCCCTCAGTGATTCTCGGGTTGCGCGACCTGGTCGTGAAGGTCCTTCACGTCGTGCACCACGTTGTCGTAGGTGAGCCGGACATAGTGCAGGCGCGCCTCGCGGTTGCCCTGCATCCACGGATACTCCATGACGTTCAGCTTCTGGCGCTCCTCGTTCGTCTCCTGGCGCGGCGGCCCGAGGACCTCGATCACCTGATCGCGCTTCATGCCGGGCTTGATGCTTTCAATGTTTTCCTGCGTGAGCCGCTGGTCCACGCCGCGCACCACGCCGCCCGCGTCGAGTGTGACGGCATAGGTGGCGTGGCCGAAAGGCCAGGTCGTGAAGTACTGGACGGTGCCGCCGTCCGGGCGCTTGAGCACCAGCGCCGGCTTGCCCATCTGGTTCGCCACGTCCTGCGCCGTCGACTTGCCCGGCTGGAAATCGGGAACCTTCATCGCCCCGTCCATCGAGGCGCACCCGGCCAGGGCCGCTGCAGCCACCGCCACCATCCATCGCATCATCTTCTTCTCCTCTATCCGATTGCCGGCCGGGCGCTCATTCCGACGGCTCGGCGCCGAAATCTTCCCGCTCCACTACGTCCACGACCGCGCCATTGGCGGTGACGTGTACCCAGGTAATGCGATTCTTGCCGTTGCCTGTCGTCCAGGGGTACTCAAGGATGGTCTCCTGCGTCCGAGCATCGGGGGTCTCCTGCCGCGGCGGGCCGAGCAGCTCGAGCACCTGCTGCCGGGTCATGCCCTTGCCGACCTTCTGCAGGTTGTCCTGCGTGAGCCGCTGGTCCACGCCGCGCACGACGCCGTCCGCGCCGAGCGTCACGGCGTAGGTGATCCGGCCGGAGGGAAACGTCGTGAAGTATTCGACCTTGCCGCCGTCGGGCGCTTTGAGCTCCAGCGCCGGCTTGCCCATCTGCTTCGTCACATCCTGCGCGGTCGACTGGCCCGGCACGAGCTCCGGCTTGCCAAGCCCCGCGCAGCCCACCAGCACCGCCAGCGCCACCGCCATGCCCCAAGTCCTCATGTCGACCTCCTCAGCACCTCGATCCAGCGCCCCAGCGGGTCCACCCGCACCCAGTCGCCCGTCGCCAGCACTTCCCGCGGGTGCGGCGCCCACCCTTCCGTAATCGTAATCCCGGCGAAGATCGCGCCCTGCACCATGACCGGGTTCGTCACCCCGAAGATGAACGCCTTGGGCGCGATTTTCTTCCATGTCAGGTCGTTGAAAGCCCAACCCGCCGCAATGCCCCCTTTCGCCGTAGGGAAGAAGCACACCTTGTCCTTGATGTTCTGGCCCTCGAGCTTGTGGCCGGGCTTGGTGATCAGCCCGCTCCAGCGGTCGAGGTCGTAGCGCGGCGAAAAGCCCTCCTCGGAGAGCAGCGCCACGCCCTCGACCGGGGGACCGAAGGCGCGCGAGACGCGCAGCCGCGCGCTCAACGCAGCACCCCGGTGCATGCGATCTCGACGCAGTCGCGCGTGCGCCGCAGGATCGTGTTGAAGCGATGCGCACCGATGATGTTCACGATCTTCGCCGAGTTCGACACCATGTTCGTCCAGCGGTTCGCCTCGCGCATCGGCGAGAGGTTCTGCAGGATGTAGAAGCAGACGCCCTCGAGGATCGTGACGCCTGCGTCTTCCAGCGCCTTCGCGTAGCCGAGCGCGCGCGACTGCGCGAGCACCGCCCCGTTGGTGGTCACAAAGCAGCTCGAGCCCGCCTTCACGCGCCGGCCGTCGAACAGCGACGCGAGCTGCTTCATCTCCAGGAGCGATTGCTGCGGCCCCGAGAAGACCACCAGCCGCGCGTCGCCGTCGCCGAGGTCGTAGCCCGAGTACACGCGCGCCAGGTCCTCGTCGGCAATCACGATCCGTTCGGCCGGGGCACGTCCGCCCAGCGCCGCCTCCACGGTGGGCGCCTCCGGGGTGACGCCCACGAAGTGGTACATGCCCATCGACCCGTAGCTGGCGAGCGCCGCGCCCAGGTGCTTCAGCTCGTCGGCCGTGGGCGAACGGTGGAAGCCGTGGAACACCGGCACCGAGAAATAGCTCTGGTGCGGCTCGCCCACCAGCTTGCCGACCGCGCCCCAGTCGGCGAGGTCGTCCATCCTCGCGCGCAGCTCGACCGTGAAGCCGCCGCGACGATGCTCGTCGAGATGGAACCCGTACTCCGGCGTGCGGCCCGTGATCGCCGCCGCGAGCGCCGCCGGGCCCGACTCGAAATTCGAGCGTGCGCCGAACACGGAATTCGCGTAGATCACCGTACCGGTGTCGCCCCACGCGACCCGCTCGCCGAGGTGCGGCTGGTACACGGTCTGGTAGTTGATGCAGGTATCCGCCGTGACCACGTCCATGCGCCGCAGGGTCGCGATCAGCTCGCGCTCCTTGGCCGCCTCGCCCGCGTCCTGCCCGAGGCGCTCGCAGTGGGCGAAGTCGATGCAGCGCGCATTGGTGGTGGTCGCCACGCGGCAGCGCGCGCCGCGCTCCGCGGTGTCCTTCAGCCATTGCAGGCCGCCGTCGCCCATCACCTCGATGTCGCCCATCATGTGGACGTTGCTGACCGGGACGAAGCGCTTCGCGCCCCAGAACTCGCCGACCTTCACCTGGTACTCGAGCGCCCGGCGCGCAGCTTCGCCGCGCTCACCGCCGAGGATGGCGCGCTCCTCCTGCGTGAGCTCCATCTACTCCCCTTTGCCGGGGTTCGGGGTGAAGTACTTCTCGAACTTGTCGGGAACGCCCTTCCAGGCGTCGGCGTCGGGCGGGGGGGTGCCCTTGCGCGTGATGTTGGGCCACTTTACGGCGTACTCGGTGTTCATCTTCACCCAGCGCTCGGCCCGCGAATCCGAGTCCGGGATGATCGCCGCGGGCGGGCACTCGGGCTCGCACACGCCGCAGTCGATGCACTCGTCGGGATGGATGACGAGCATGTTCTCGCCCTCGTAGAAGCAGTCCACCGGACAGACTTCCACGCAATCCATGTGCTTGCACTTGATGCAGTCTTCGGTGACGACGTAGGTCATGCCCAGATCCGGCCGGTTGCGAAAGGCGCGATTATGTCACCTTCAGGCGTCGACGATGAACTGGAAGGCAGCCACGCGCGCGCCCGGCCGCGCCTCCATCGCCACCACCAGCTCGCGCCGCCACAGGCCGTCGCGCGCATCGCCGGGAAAGTACAGCTGCGTGGTGAGGATCGGTCCGCCGGGCGCCTGCACCTTCACGTGGAGGTGGCGCGCCCGGCCGGGATAAATTGCAGGAAAGATGGTGTCCAGGCGGAAGCGCCCGTCGGCGTCCGCAAACTGGTGCCCGCGGTAGCGAAAGCCCGCGTTGTCGTATTCCCCGCGCTCGTCGCAGTGCCAGAAGTCCAGCAGCGCCCCGGCCACGGGCGCGCAGGCCGCCGAAACGACGCGGCCGGACAGCACCAGGCGGGCGGCGCGGCTGCCGGGCTCCACCAACGAGGCGCGCAGCGGCGTGTCCGGCGTGTAATACGGTCCTTCCGTCTGGCTCGGCGTGCGCGGCGCCTGCGGCCCGCAGGCCGGCGTGAGCGTCAGCTCCGCGCCCCGGGCTGACCCAGCGAAGGGCAAAGCCGCGGCGGCGGCCAGCAGGCGGCGGCGAAGGCGGTCGGGCTTGCGGGATGGGTTGCTCACGTCCGTTTCCTTTGAGCGCAGAATACACGCGCCGTTCCCGCGCGTAAGGATCCGCCGCCGTTGTCCGACCTACGGGCGCGAACCGCCAAGGAGGTCGCATGCAGCCGCCCGAATCCGTCGTCCATCCGCTGCCGGTCCGGATCACCCATTGGATCAACGCCGTCGCGATCCTGATGATGGTGCTGTCCGGCTGGCGCATCTACAACGCCTCGCCCCTATTCGGCTTTTCCTTTCCCAACGACTGGACGCTCGGCGGCTGGCTGGCGGGCGCGTTGCAGTGGCACTTCGCAGCCATGTGGCTCCTCGCGCTGAACGGCCTCGCCTACCTGGCTTACGGCATCCTGTCGGGGCATCTGCGGCGCCGCCTCCTGCCGCTCTCGCCGCGGGAAGCCCTGCGCGACCTGGGCGAGGCCCTGCGCCTGCGGCTTCGGCACGCCGATCTTGCGGCCTATAACGCGATCCAGCGTCTCGCCTACCTCGGAATCCTCGCCCTCGCCGTGCTCGTCGTGCTTTCCGGCCTGGTGCTCTGGAAGCCCGTCCAGCTGCAGGCGCTCGGCGCCCTCATGGGCGACTACGAAGGCGCACGCTACGTGCACTTCTTCTGCATGGCGGGCATCGCGCTCTTCGTCCTGGTCCACGTCGCCATGGTGGCCATCGTCCCGCGCACCCTGCCCGCGATGATCACCGGCCGCTTCAAGGAGACGCCATGAGCATGGACCGACGCTTCGCCCGCCATCGCAGCACGGCCGTCGCGCGCCTCGAGCGGCGGCTGTTCCTGCGCCAGACGCTCTCGCTCGGCGCGCTCGCCCTGCTCTCGGGCTGCGACCTGACCGACGACGACGCGGTCGAGCGGGTGCTGACCGGCATGTCCCGCTGGAACGACGGCGTGCAATCGTGGCTCTTCGACGGCCGGCGGCTCGCGCCGGAGTTCCCGGCGAGCCGCATCACGCGGCCGTTCCCGTTCAACGCCTACTACCGGCGCGACGAGATCCGGCGCGTGGATCCGGAAGCCTACCGGCTCGAGGTCGGCGGGCGCGTGCGCGAGAAGCGCCCGTGGACGCTGCGCGAGCTGGCCGGCCTGCCGCAGGTCTCGCAGATCACCCGCCACATCTGCGTCGAGGGCTGGAGTGCGATCGGCCAGTGGAGCGGCGTGCGCTTTTCGGACTTCCTGCAGCGCATCGGTGCCGACCTCACCGCGAAGTACGTCGGCTTCGAGTGCTTCGACGACTACTCGACGAGCATCGACATGGCCACGGCGCTGCACCCGCAGACCCAGCTGACGCTCGGCTTCGGCGGCGAGACCCTGCCGCCCGAGTACGGCGCGCCGATCAAGGTGCGCATCCCGACCAAGCTCGGCTTCAAGAACCCCAAGTACGTGGCCTCGATCTTCGTCACCAACGAGTACCCGGGCGGCTACTGGGAGGACCAGGGCTACAACTGGTTCAGCGGCAGCTGAGCGTCAGCCCTTCACGCACAGCACCTGCTTGAGCGTGTGCAGGACCTCCACCAGGTCGCTCTGGTTCCGCATGACCTCGTCGATGTCCTTGTAGGCGCCCGGGATCTCGTCCAGCACGCCGCGGTCCTTGCGGCAGACCACGCCTTCGGTCTGCCGCTCGAGGTCGTCGACCGTAAAGCGCTTCTCGGCCTGCGTGCGGCTCATGCGCCGCCCCGCCCCGTGGGCACAGGACAGGAAGGCCTCCGCGCTGCCGCGACCGCGCACGATGTAGCTGCGCGTGCCCATGCTGCCGGGAATGATGCCGAGCTCGCCCTCGCCGGCGCGGATCGCGCCCTTGCGGGTCACCCAGACGTCCTCGCCGTAGTGGTGCTCGCGCGCCACGTAGTTGTGGTGGCAGTTGACTGCCCCGGTCGTCACTTCGAAGGCCGGCAGGTGGCGGCGGAGCGCCGCCAGCACCAGGTCCATCATCTCCGCGCGGTTGGCGCGCGCGTAGTCCTGCGCCCAGCCGACCGCCCCGACGTAGTCGTCGAAATGCTGCGCGCCCTCGGTGAAATAGGCCAGGTCCCGGTCGGGCAGCTGCAGCTGGTGGCGCTCCGCGTCCTGGCGGGCCAGCGCAATGAAGTAGGTGCCGATGGCGTTGCCGATGCCGCGGCTGCCGGAGTGCAGCATCACCCACACCTGCTGCGTTTCGTCCAGGCAGACCTCGATGAAGTGATTGCCGCCTCCCAGGGTCCCCATCTGGCGCGTCCAGTCGGCCTTCTTGCCGACCCGCTTCTCCACCCCCGGGTGCTTCTGCAGGATGGCGCGCAGGCCGCGCTTGAAGGGCTTCGCCGCATCGGTACGCGCCGCCCGCTCGTCGTGCTGCTGGAATCCCACCGGGACATCGCGCGAGATCTGCGCGAAGACCTTGCGCAGCGCGGGCTCGTCGATCTCGTTCGCCGTCAGCGACAGGCGCGCCGCGATCATGCCGCAGCCGATGTCCACGCCGACCGCCGCGGGAATGATGGCGCGCAGCGTCGGAATCACCGAACCGACCGTCGCACCGATGCCGTGGTGCACGTCGGGCATGGCCGCCACGTGGTGGTGCACGACGGGCAGCCTGGAAATGTTGGCGAGCTGCCGGTACGCGCCCGCCTCGACGTCGTCGGTGTAGAGCTTGACCGGAACGCGGCCTTCGGCGATTTCGCGGCGGACGGGCATCCGCCTATTTTGCGGCCACCAGCTCCACTTCGACCATCCAGCGCGGATCCGCGAGGCCCGACACCCACACCACGGTCATGGCCGGCTTCTGCGGGCCGAAGTACTTCTCGCGGATGCCGGCGAAGGTCGCGAGGTCGCCCTGCGGCATGAGGAACCCCTGGAACTTGACCACGTCGCTCCAGCCCATGCCGCCCGCCTTGAGGATCTCGGTCAGGTTCTGCATCACCGTCTCCACCTGCGCGCCGAACTCCGCCGGCACGCTCCCGTCGGGCTGCACGCCGACCGTGCCGGAAATGTAGAGCAGCCGGGAGCCCGCGCTGACCTCGACGGCATGCGAGTAGCGGTTCCTGTAGGGCGGCGCGATGTTCGCGGGATTGAGGGCCTTGTTCATGGAGCCTCCGTGACGTAGGGCAGCATCTGCGCGCGCAGCTCGTCCGGGATCGGGAGCGCGCGCTGCGCATCGAGCGACATCATGGCGACCTTGTGCCGGGCGCGGAACTTCTCCTCGCCCGCCACGCGCCCGGTGACGCGGAACTCGATCGAGCTGCGGCCGAGCTTCGCGATCTCGAGCTCCAGCGTCAGCACGTCGCCCAGGTGGCAGGGGCGGAAGAACTCGCAGCCGGTGTTGACGATCGGGAAGCCGACCCGCTGGCGCAGGTGCATGTCGTCGAAGGTCCAGCCGATCGCCTCGCCGAACCAGTCCTCGACCGCGCCGCTCACCATGTCGAAGAAGTTGACGAAGTAGACGATGCCCGCCGGATCGCAGTGCGAGAAGCGGATCTTCCGCTCGGTGCGGAAGCTCTTCGCCATTCAGTCGAGGGCCAGCCCGACGTAGTTCTCGGCCAGCGTCTGCGCCTTGGCGCGCGAGCTGGTCACGTAGTCGAGCTCGGCAAGCTGCAGCCGGTGGTGGAAAGGCGAATCGTCGTGGAACCGGTGCAGCATGGAGGTCATCCACCACGAGAAGTGCTCGGCGCGCCACACGCGCCGCAGCGCCGTCGCGGAGTACTGCTCGAGCAGATCGCCGTTCCCCTCGCGATAGAAGGCGGACAGCGCCCGCGCCAGCACGCGCACGTCCGCCACCGCAAGGTTGAGCCCCTTGGCGCCGGTCGGCGGCACGATGTGGGCGGCATCGCCCGCGAGGAACAGGCGCCCGTACTGCAGGGGCTCGACCACGAAGCTGCGCATGGCGACGATGCCCTTCTGGAAGATGCGCCCCTCGTGCAGCTTCCAGCCGTCCTCCCCCGCCAGCCGCAGGTGGAGCTCGCGCCAGATGCGCGCGTCGGGCCAGTTCTGGACCCGGTCCTCCGGGTCGCACTGCAGGTAGAGCCGCTGGATCTGCGGCGAACGCGTGCTGACCAGCGCGAAGCCCTGCTCGTGGTGCGCGTAGATCAGCTCGTCGGTGGCCGGCGGCGCCTCGACCAGGATCCCGAACCAGCCGAAGGGATAGATGCGCGTGAACTCGCTGCGCCGGCGCGACGGGATCGACGGGCGCGATACGCCGTGGAAGCCGTCGCAGCCGGCGACGTAGTCGCACTGGACCTCGCGCAGCGCGCCGCCGCTGTCCCGGTAGCGGATCCTCGGCGCCGCGGTGTCGAGGTCCTGCAGCGTCACGTCCTTCGCCCCGAATTCGATCGGCGCGCCCGCGTCCAGGCGCGCCTTCACGAGGTCCTTGATGACCTCGTGCTGGGCGTACACCATGATCGAGCGCCCGCCCGAGAGCGCCGTCAGGTCGATGCGGTGGCTGCGGCCCCCGAAACGCAGGATGACGCCGTGGTGCACGAAGCCCTCGCGCATCATGCGCTCGCCTACCCCCGACTGGTTGAGGACGTTGACGGTGCCCTGCTCGAGGACGCCGGCGCGGATCGTGGCCTCGATGTCCCCGCGGCTGCGCGTCTCCAGCACGACAGACTCGATGCCTTCCAGGCGCAGCAGGTGCGCGAGCAGCAGCCCCGCGGGCCCGGCGCCGACGATGCCGACCTGGGTCTTCACAGGCCGAGCAGCTTCGCGGCGTTCTGCTTCATGATCAGCGGCCGCACCTCGGGCTTGATGGGCAGCTTCTCGAATTCCGCGATCCAGCGCTCGGGCGCAATGACCGGATAGTCGGAGCCGAACAGGATCCGGTCCTTGAGGAGCGTATTCGCGTACTGGACGAGGATCGGCGGAAAGTACTTCGGCGACCAGCCGGAGAGGTCGATGTAGACCTGCGGCTTGTGCGTGGCGACCGAGAGCGCCTCCTCCTGCCATGGGAACGAAGGGTGCGCGAGGACGAGCGGCATGTCCGCAAAATCCGCGGCCACGTCGTCGAGCAGCATGGGGT
>DASUFW010000295.1:0-5040 GCA_036274335.1 Burkholderiales bacterium
ACCTCGCGGACCTCGGCGCGGAGGTGATCAAGATCGAGCCGCGCGAGGGCGGCGACGTGTCGCGCGCCGTGGGGCCGTACTTTCTCGGCGAGGGCGACAGCGTCTTCTTCCAGTCGCTCAACCGGAACAAGAAGTCGCTCACCCTGGACCTGAAGCACGCGCGGGGCCGGGAGGTGCTGGAGCGGCTCGCCGCCACCGCCGACGGGCTGCTTTCCAACCTGCGCGGCGACCAGCCCGAGAAGTTGCGCATCCGCCATGCGGACCTCGCCCATGCCAACCCGAGGTTCGTCTGCGCGCACCTCTCGGCCTACGGGCGCGACGGATCCCGGAAGTCCTGGCCGGGGTACGACTACCTGATGCAGGGCGAGGCGGGATTCCTCGGCCTCTCGGGCGAGCCGGATGGCCCGCCGGCGCGCATGGGGCTTTCGATCGTGGACTACGCGACCGGCACGATGTGCGCGCTCGCGCTGCTCGCCGGCATCCTGGAGGCGCGGCGCACCGGCCGGGGACGCGACCTCGACGTGTCGCTCTACGACGTGGCGATGCACCTGCTCAACTACCCGGCGGCGTGGTACCTGAACGACGGCCTCGTCACCCAGCGCGTGGCGCGCTCGGCGCATCCCTTCATCGCGCCGTCGCAGCTCTTTCGCACGCAGGACGGCTGGATCTTCGTCATGGCGCAGACCCAGCGCTTCTGGGAGCTGCTCGCCGACGCGCTCGGGCGCGGCGACCTCAAGGCGAGGTATCCGGACTTCCAAGCGCGCCGCGCGCACCGCGACGAGCTGACGCGGATCCTCGACGGCGAATTCTCGAAGCGCGGCACCGACGAGTGGCTGCTGCTGCTGCGCGGCACCGTGCCCTGCGGACCCGTGTACGACCTGCCGCGCGCCCTCGAGAACCCCTACTTCCTCGAGCGCGGCGGCGTGCAGGTGTTCGACCACCCGGACAAGCCCGGCTTCAAGCTGGTGGCGAGCCCGTTCCGCCTCGGGGAGCCGCTGCCGGCGCAACCGGCGCCGAAGCTTGGCGAGCACACGGATGCGCTGCTCCGGGAGCTGGGCTACGGCGAGGCGGAGATCGGCGCGCTGCGCGCGAGCGGAGCGGTGTAGTGAAGCTCGAAGGCGTGCGCGTGATCGACCTGTCGCTGTTCCTGCCGGGGCCGCTCGCCACGCAGATGATGGCCGATCACGGCGCCGAGGTGATCAAGATCGAGTCGATCCACGAGGGCGAGCCCAACCGCGAGATCGGCGCGAAGCGCGGCGGCGTGAGCGTGTATTTCTCCAACACGCATCGCGGCAAGAAGAGCCTTGCGCTCGACCTCAAGAACCCCGAGGGCGTCGAGGCCCTGATGCGCCTCGCGGCGCAGTCGGACGTGCTGGTGGAGGCATTTCGTCCGGGGGTGGTCGACCGGCTCGGGATCGGATACGCGCAGGTCGCGAAGCGCGCGCCGCGCATCGTCTACGCCTCGATCGCCGCGTTCGGGCAGACCGGGCCGTACCGGGACATCGCCGCCCACGACCTCGCTACGGAGGCCATGACGGGCGTCCTCTCGCTCAACCGCGGCGGCGACGGCCGGCCGGCGATCCCGGCCCTCGCCAACGCCGACATGCTCGCCTCGATGATGACGCTGTCCGGCATCCTGATGGCGCTCTATCGCCGCCGGGAGACGGGCAGGGGCGATTTTCTCGACATGGCGATGGCCGACTGCCTGCTCGCCTGCCTGCCCAACAACATGGGCGTCGCGATGACGGAGCGCCGCGCGCCCGACCTGTCGCGCGAGCGCGCGCTGGGCGGCAACGCGCTCTACCAGATCTACGAAACCAAGGACGGCGACTTCGTCGTGCTCGCCGGGCAGGAGCTCAAGTTCGCGAAGAACCTGCTCGAGCCGCTCGGGCGGCCGGACCTCGTCGAGCTGTGCAAGCTGCCGCCGGGGCCGGGCCAGGACCCGGTGCGCGCCTTCCTGCGCGAGACGTTCCGCACGAAGACCAAGGCCGAGTGGGTCGCGTGGTTCAAGGGACGCGACGTCGCCTTCGCGCCGCTGCGCACGCTCCCCGAGGCGCTCGACGATCCCCACTTCCGGGCGCGCGGCATGGTGCTCCAGGACGGCCGCGGCTGGGACCATCTCGGCATCCCGATCGCGTTCCGCGACGAGCCCGGACGGGTGCGGTTCGATGCGCCGGCGCACGGCGCGGACAGCGCCGGGATCCTGAAGGCGCTCGGCTATGGCGAGGCGGAGATCGAGCGCCTCGCCGCGCGCGGCGTCATCAAGCGCGCTTGAGGAAGGGCCTCGTCATCCTCAATCCGGCCGCGGGACGCGGCCGGTCGCGCCGGCGCTGGCCGGCCGTGGCGGCGCGCCTGCGGGCTGCCGGGGTCGCCTTCGAAGTCCTGGAAACTGAACGTCCGGGGCAGGGCGTCGAAATCGCCGAGCGCGCCTCGCGCCACTACGAGGCGGTGGTTGCGGCGGGCGGCGACGGTACCGTGCACGAGGTGGCCAACGGCCTGCTGCGCGCGCGCGGCGGCGCCGCGTTCGGCGTGCTGCCGATGGGCAGCGGCGATGACTTCGCGAAGATGCTCTCCCCCCGTGACGCCGTCGAGCGCCTGGCCGCGCCGAAGCCGAGAGCCCTTGATGCGGGCGTGATCCGCTCGGGCGGCGAGGTGCGCTACTTCGCCAACGGCATGGACATCGGCTTCGGTGCGCACGGCGCCTGGAACATCCGCCGCGTGCCGCGCGTCTTCACCGGCCTCGCCGCCTACCTCGGCGCGATCGCGCTGACGCTGGTGCGCTACCCCAAGCTCCGGGTACGGCTGCGGCTCGATGACGGGCCGCCCTTCGAGCAGACGACCGCCATGACGGCGGTGATGAACGGGCGCGCGCTGGGCGGGAGCTTCCTCGCCTGCCCGGACGCGCGCGCCGACGACGGCGTGCTGGACGTCATGGTGGCCGACGGCGTGGGGCGGCTGGAAATCCTCGGCCTGGTGCCGAAGTTCATGCGCGGGACGCACGTCCGCGATCCGCGCATCCGGCTCGCCCGGGCCCGGCGCGTGACGATCGAGTCGGAGGCGCCGCTGCTGGTCGAGGCGGACGGCGAGATTGCTTTCGAGGACGCGCGGCGCCTCGAGATCGAGGTGCTGCCGGGGGCGCTGCGGGTGCTCGGCTAGCGATACCCCGGACCTTCGATGGCCGGATGCTTCGCCAGGAACCCCTCGTCGACCTCGAGCCCCAGTCCGGGCTTGTCCGGCGGCCAGACGTTCCCGTCCTTGTCCACTGCGCCGGGATTGTCCACCAGCTCGTCGCGGAACCGGTTCGCCTGCGACACGTCGCCCTCGAAGTAGCCGCCGTTGTCGATCGCGCAGAGAAAATGGATCGTCGCGGCGTGGTTGAGCCCGGTCATCGAGCTGTGCGGGTGGATCGCCAGTTTCCAGGCCGAGGCGAGCGCCGCGATGCGCAGCGCCTCCGTCAGGCCGCCCGTCTTCGACAGGTCGGGCTGCAGGATCGTGATCGCGCCATCCTCGATGACGCGGCTGAACTCGAAGCGCGTGTAGTGGTTTTCCCCGGCCGCGAGCGGCGTGCGGCCGAAGCCCCGCGCGATGCGGTAGCTGCGATGGTCGTGCGCGGGGAAGGGCTCCTCGAGCCACGACACGTTCAGCTCGTCCATCCCCGGCATCACCTGGCGCACATCCTCCACGGAGTAGCCGATGTTGGCGTCGGTGAGGATGACCAGATCGTCGCCGCAAGCCTTGCGCACCGCGCGGATGCGCTCCAGATCGCGCTTCACGCTGTCGCCGACGCGCAGCTTCACCGCCTTGTAGCCGGCGTCGAGGCTCCTCTTCAGCTCGGCGAGCAGCGCCGGGAGCGGCTGGTAGCCCAGCGACACGCCCCCCGCGTAGGCCGGGATCGGCCGGCGTGCGCCGCCCATCAGCTTGTAGAGGGGGAGGCCGGCGGCCTTGCCGCGGATGTCCCAGAGCGCCATGTCGATGCCGCTCATCGCGAGGCAGGTGCCGGCGCCCATGCCGTGGCTCGCCAGCTGCTTGTCGTAGATCTTCTTCCACACACCGACGACGTCGTTGGCGTCCATGCCGAGGACCAGCGTCTTCAGCGTGGTCTCGATCAGCTTCGCCACCGCCGTGTGGGCGCGGCCGTGGTGCGACTCGCCCCAGCCGACGAGGCCGCCCGCCGTGGTCACCTTGACGACGACGGCGTCGCGCTTGATCGCAGTGCCGATGCCCAGCGACACCTGGTGCTCGGGCGGCACGGGAAACGACGTGGGAAATGCGCGGATGTCGGTGATCTTCAGGTCAGCGCCCATGCCAGGCCTCCGGATTGACGAGGTTCGCGGGCCGCTCGCCGGCGAGCATGCGCAGCAGCTCGTCCGCGGCGCGCACCGCGGCGCGCGCGCGCGACTCGCGCGTGCTGCCCGCGAGGTGCGGGGTCAGGATGACGTTCTCCAGCGCGAAGAGCGGGTGCCCCGCCTGGATGCGATAGTGCTCGTAGACGTCGAGCATCGCACCCGCGAGGCGCTTCTCGAACAGCGCCTCGACCAGCGCGCTTTCATCCACCACGGGGCCGCGCCCGACGTTCACCAGCCAGGCCCCGGGCTTCATGGCGGCCAGCCGGGCCGCGTTGAACAGGTGCCTGGTCTCGGGCGTGAGCGGGCAGGCGAGCACCACGAAGTCCGATTGCGCGACCAGCGCGTCGAGCTCCGCGCCCTCGGCTTCCGGGGGCAGGCGGTCCATGCGGCGCTGGTTCCCGAGGACGCGCATGCCGAAGCCATTGCGGCAGATCCTCGCCACGCGCGCACCGATCTCGCCGACGCCGACGATCCCCACGGTGAGCCCGGCGAGCTCGCGGGCGGAGGCCGCGAGCTCGCGCGCCTCGTCCCAGGGCCTTGCGCGCATGGCCTCGGTGATCGCCCGGATGTTGCGGGCGAGCATGAGCATCGCCATGACGCAGTACTCGGCCACCGACTGCGCGTTCGCCCCGGGCAGGTTCGCGACCGGCACGCCCTTCGCCGTCGCCGCCGCGAGCGGGACCAGGTCGGTTCC
>DASUFW010000296.1:0-2149 GCA_036274335.1 Burkholderiales bacterium
GTCGCCGGAATCACGCAGGTGACGGCCGGATGCGACACGATCCACTTGAGGAAGAACTGCGCCCAGCTCGAGATGCCGAGCTGCGCGGCCCACGCCGGCAGCGCCTTGCCGCGCACGCGCCGGAACATGCCGCCGGTGGCGAACGGGCGGTTGACCATCACGGCGATGCCGAGGTCGCGCGCGAGCGGCAGCAGGCGGTCCGCGGCGTGCGGCTCCTCGAGCGAGTAGTTGATCTGCACGAAGTCGTACTGGCGGGTGCGCATCCAGCGCTCGACCGCCGCATGCGCCGACGCCGCGTAGTGCGTGATGCCCAGGTAGCGCACGCGGCCCTCGGCCTTCCAGGCCTGCAGCGTGCGGGTGTGCGTCTCGACGTCGACCAGGTTGTGGACCTGCATGAGGTCGAGCGGCGCCGCGCGCATGCGCTCGATCGAGCGCTCCATCTGCCGGATGCCTTCCTCGCGGCCCTGGGTCCACACCTTGGTGGCGAGGAACAGCGGCTCGCAGATGTCGAGCGCCGCGCACAGGTCGCCCACCACCGACTCGCTCGTGCCGTACATGGGCGAGGAATCCACCACGCGCCCGCCGGCGTCGAACAGGCTCTGCAGCACCTCCTGCAGCGGGACGCGCGCGGCGGCGTCGCCGCCGACGTCGAAGGTCTGCCAGGTGCCCAGTCCGATCACCGGCAGCGGCTCGCCGCCCGCCGGGAGGCGGCGAGCCCGCATCGGCGCGGCGGCGGCGCCGCCGCTCACGGCCAGCCCCGCGAGCGCGCCAAGGAAATCACGCCTGCGCATCGAAGGGCCTCCGCGCCGCGGCACGGCGTAGTTCGCATGCGCTATAGTAGCCGAGCCATCCAACCGTCTAGGAGGTTCGCGCGATGAGCATGGGGGGCTGGATCTTCCTCGCGGCCGTGGTCGCCGTCGCGGCCTGGGTGATCGCGATGTACAACGGCCTGGTGACGCTGCGCAACCGCTACAAGAACGCGTTCGCGCAGATCGACGTGCAGCTCAAGCGCCGCTACGACCTCATCCCGAACCTGGTGGAGGCGGCGAAGGGCTACCTCGGCCACGAGCGCCAGACGCTGGAGGCGGTGATCGCGGCGCGCGGCGCGGCGGTGAACGCGGCGCAGCGTGCGGCCGCGGCCCCGGGCGAGCCTTCGGCCATGGCCGGGCTCGCGCAGGCGGAGAGCGCGCTGGGCGGCGCGCTCGGCCGCCTGCTCGCGGTGTTCGAGGCCTATCCGGACCTCAAGGCCAACCAGAACGTCCTCCAGGTGCAGGAGGAGCTGACCAGCACCGAGAACCGCGTGTCCTTCGCCCGCCAGGGCTACAACGACGCGGTGATGAACTACAACACGCGGCGCGAGTCCTTCCCCGAGAACGTCGTCGCGGGCCTGTTCGCCTTCCAGGAGGCGATGCTGCTCGAGGCGACCGAATCGAAGGAGGAGCGGCAGGCGCCGAAGGTCAAGTTCTAGGGCGCGCTTGAACTTCTTCGAGCAACAGGCGCTCGCGCGGCGCCACACGCGCGTCCTGGTGCTGCTCTACGCGCTGGCGGTGGCGGCCATCGCCGCCGCGGTGAGCGCGGTGGCGGCGGGCGCCTACCTGATGAGCCGCGCGCAGCATGCGCCCGTGCCGCCCGGGCTGGGTTCGGTGCCGCCCTCGCTGTGGTGGGGCGCCGCGCTCGGTACGCTGGCCGCCATCCTCGCCGTCACCGTGGTCCAGACCCTGCGCCTGGGCAGCGGCGGCGAGACGGTGGCGCGCCTGGCGGGCGGCCGGGAGGTTGCGCCCGGCACCGCCGATCCGCTGGAGCGCCGCCTGCTGAACGTCGTCGAGGAAATGGCGATCGCCTCGGGCGCGCGCGTGCCCAAGGTCTACGTGCTGCCGGACGAGTCGGGCGTCAACGCCTTCGCCGCCGGCACGGAGCAGGCGAACGCGGTGGTCGCGGTCACGCGCGGCACGCTGGAGACGCTCAACCGCGAGGAGCTGCAGGGCGTGATCGGCCACGAGTTCAGCCACATCCTGCACGGCGACATGCGGCTCAACCTGCGCATGATGGGCGTGCTGGCGGGGATCGTGTTCCTCGGCGCGTTGGGAGGGTTCCTCATGCGCGGCAGCGGGGGCGGCGGGCGGCGCGACGGCGCGGCGGCGGTGCTGGT
>DASUFW010000297.1:0-2516 GCA_036274335.1 Burkholderiales bacterium
GCGCCGCGTGAAGTCGCCCCAGAACACGCCGACCACCGCGGCGCCCTTGAGGAGCGCAAGGTTGAGCGGCAGCTTCGGGATGTCGCCCGCCGCGAATCCGATCACCAGGTGGCGGCCGCGCCAGGCGATCGAGCGGAACGCGGGTTCCGCGTAAGGGCCGCCGACGGCGTCGTAGATCACGTCCACGCCCTTGCCGCCCGTCAGGCCCTTGATCCCCTCGCGCAGGTCGCTCGACGCGTAGTTGATCGTCTCATCGGCGCCGTGCTCGCGGCACACGGCGAGCTTCTCGTCGCTCGAGGCGCAGGCGATGACGCGTGCACCCATCGCCTTGCCGACCTCGATCGCGGCGATGCCCACGCCGCCCGCGGCGCCCAGCACCAGCAGCGTCTCGCCCGCCTTCAGCTGGCCGCGGTCGCGCAGCGCGTGATCGGTCGTGCCGTAGGTGAGGATGAAGGACGCGGCGCTCGGGAAATCCATGCCCTTCGGCATGGGCAGCAGGCGCGTCGCCTCGGTCTTCACCTCCTCGGCGAAGGCGCCGTAGGTGGTGAAGGCGATCACGCGATCGCCCGGCTTCGCGTTCGTCACGCCCTCGCCGACCTCCTTCACGACGCCGGCGAGCTCGCTGCCCGGGGAAAAGGGCAGCGGCGGCTTGAACTGGTACTTGTTCTGGATGATGAGCACGTCGGGGAAATTCACGCTCGCCGCCTTGATGCTGACCACCACTTCTCCCGGGCCGGGCTTGGGCGAGGGCACCTCCTCGAGCACCAGCGACTCGGGCGGGCCGAACTGCTTGCAGAGCAGGGCTTTCAAGAAATCCTCCTTGGTTAGAATGTTCCCATGAACCCGCCCATCCTGCACCACTACCCCGTGTCGCCCTTCGCGGAGAAGATCCGCGTGATGCTCGCCTGGAAGAAGCTCGCGTGGCAGTCAGTGCTGATCCCCATGATCATGCCCAAGCCCGACCTGATGGCGCTCACCGGCGGTTACCGCAGGACGCCGGTGCTGCAGACCGGCGCCGACCTCTGGTGCGACACGGCGCTCATCGCGCGCGTGCTCGAGCGTCTCGCGCCGAAGCCTTCGCTCTTTCCGGACGGCGACACGCTCGCCGTGCAGGCGCTCGCGTACTTCGCCGACAGCGTGATGTTCAACATCACGGTGCCGGTCGGCTTCCAGCCGGGCGGCGGCATGCTGAAGCTCTTCGTCCCCGAGGCGAGCCCGGACTTCCTCACCGCGTTCGGCAAGGACCGCGCGGCCATGCGCCAGGGCGGCACCGTGCGCCGCGGTCCGCTGGCCGAGTGCAAGGCGAACATGCAGGGGCTGCTGCCCAAGGTCGAGGCGCAACTCCGCAAGGCGTACCTGCTCGGCGATGCGCCCTGTGCGGCCGATTTCTCGCTGTACCACGTGCTCTGGCCGGTCTGGAAGGTGCCGGAAACGCGCGGCCTGCTGGACGCTTTCCCGAAGACGGTGGCCTTCATCGAGCGCATGGCCGCCTTCGGTCAAGGGACGTTCACGGAGATTTCCAGCGCCCAGGCGATCGACATTGCGCGAGCGGCGCAGCCCGCGCCCATCGCGGGCGCGCAGGCCGTCGAGACCGGCGGCATCGCGCTCGGCGAGACGGTGAACGTGATGCCGGTCGACACGGCCCTCGATCCCGTCCGGGGCGAGCTGCTGCAATGCTCCGCGGACGAGATCGCCGTGCGCCGCAGCGACCCGCGCGCGGGCACGGTCGTCGTGCACTTCCCGCGCTTCGGTTTCCAGGTGGCGAAGGCTAGCTAGCGCGCGCGGCGAGGCCGCCGTCGATGGTGACGATGCAGCCGCTCGTATAGGAGGAGCGCGGCGAGGCGAGGAAGGCGACCGCGGAGGCGATCTCCTCCGGCGTCGCCGGCCGGCCGAAGGACATGCCGGCGAAGAGCTCCGTGTAACGCTCGGGGTCCCCGAACTTGGCCTCCGCACGCTGGCGGAACAGGCCCTTCAATCGGTCGGTCGACACGGGTCCCGGGTTGATCCCCACCACGCGGATGCCGTCCGCGTGCGACGCGCCGCCGAGCGTGCGCGTGAAGGCCATCAGGCCCGCGTTGGCCGTGCTGCCGGCGATGTAGCTCGCATCGAGCTTCTCCCCGGCGTTGCCGAGGATGTTGACGATGACGCCGCCGCCCCGCTTCTTCATGCGCGCGTACACCTGGCGTGAGAGGTTGATGTAGCCGAACACCTTGAGGTCCCAGGCGCGCCGCCAGGTGTCCTCGTCGACGCGCAGCAGGTCGCCGCCGGGGATGGCGCCGGCGTTGTTCACCAGGATGTCGAGCTCGCCCGCCCACTCGGCGAGCGCTTCCGCGGCCCCGCGCTGCGCAAGGTCGGCGGCGTGGAACTTGAAGCGCCCGCCGGAAGGGGCGTTGCGGGCGGTGACGCGGACCTCGCAGCCCTCGTCGGCGAGGGCGCAGGCGCTCGCCCAGCCGATGCCTTTCGAACCTCCCGTGACCAGCGCGCGTTTGCCCTTAAGATTCAGGTCCATCGTCCCG
>DASUFW010000298.1:0-2015 GCA_036274335.1 Burkholderiales bacterium
CGCGACCCGTTCCCCTTCGTGGTGGTGAGCGGGATGCTGAAACCCGGCGCGATCCAGGAGATCTCGCGCGACTTCCCGGCGATCGGCGACGGCGGCGTCTACCCGGTGGACGTCCTGCCGCTCGGACCGGCGATGAGGAAGCTGGTCGCGGAGATCGGCGGCGGTGCGTTCCGCAAGGCGGTGGAGGAGAAGTTCGGGCTCGACCTGAAGGGCCGGCCGCCGATGATCACCCTGCGCGGCCGCTCGCGCGACAAGGACGGCCGCATCCACCGAGATTCGGACGACAAGGTGGTGAGCCTGCTCCTGTACCTGAACGAGGACTGGCCGCACCAGACCGGCAACCTGAGGATGCTCCGCTCGCCCGACGACCTGGAAAGCACGGTGGCCGAGGTGCCCTCGACCGCCGGCACGCTGGTGATCTTCGAGGTGAAGCCGAACGGCTGGCACGGGCACCACAAGTTCGTCGGCGAGCGCCGCGTGCTGATGCTGAACTACATGACCGGCGCCGACTCGCACGCGCGCGAGCTCAAGCGCCACCGCTTCTCGGCGAAGGTGAAAGGCTTCAAGAAGGCGCTGGGGCTCTAGCTTCGCTGCCTGGACAGGCGTCGCTACTCCGCGCGCGCCCCGGAGATCTTCACGACCTCGGCCCAGCGCGCGACGTCCGCGCGCAGCATCTTCGAGAACTCCTCGGGCGTGCTCCCCACCGGCGTCGCCCCCTGGTCGATCAGGCGCTTGCGGGTTTCCGGATCACGCGTGGCGCGGATGATCGACTCGGCGAGCTTTTGCACGACCTCGGGCGGCGTGGCCGCCGGTGCGAGCACTCCGTACCACACCGAGACCTCGACGCCGGAGACCCCGGCTTCCTTCATCGTGGGCACGTCGGGCAACTCCGCTGCGCGCTGCGGCGCCGAGAGGGCCAGCGCCCGCAGGCGGCCGGCCTTCACGTGCCCGTGGATGGCGGGAATGTTGGCGAACGTGAAGTCCACCTCGCCGGCGATGACCGCGGTGAGCGACGGCGCCGAGCCCTTGTACGGGATGTGCACGATGTAGGTGCCGGTGCGCATCTTGAGCAGCTCGGCGGCGAGGTGCTGTGTCGTGCCGACGCCGGCGGACGAGTAGTTCAGGCGCCCGGGCGCCTTGCGCGCCGCGGCCACCAGCTCGCCGACGCTGTGCCAGGCCGACCCGCTGCTCGTGACCAGCACGTTCGGGCTCTCCGAGAACACCGAGACCGGCGCGAAGTCGCGCAGCGTGTCGACCGGCAGGTTGCGATACAGCGACATGTTGATCGCCACCGCCGAGGTGTTGATGAGCAGCGTGTAGCCGTCCGGCGCC
Organism: Burkholderiales bacterium; assembly: GCA_036274335.1. Lineage (GTDB taxonomy): Bacteria > Pseudomonadota > Gammaproteobacteria > Burkholderiales > SG8-39 > JAABQT01. The sequence goes on from DASUFW010000298.1 coordinate 1,333, forward strand.
GATTTCGCCACGAACTCGTTGGCGATGTTGGTGCCGGCGCCGGGCCGGTTCTCCACCACGACCGGCTGGCCGAGGTACTCCGAGAGCTTCGGCGCGAGCAGGCGCGCGTTGATGTCGACGCCGCCGCCCGGCGTGAACCCGACGACCAGCCGCAGCGGCCGCGCGGGCCAGGTCTGTTGCGCCTGCGCCGCCGCGGCGCAGGCCAGCAGGACGGCGAGCAGGAGGTGGCGCAGGTGCATGGCAGGCATTCTACCGCCGCCACCCGGTTAAGATGGCTCATGACGCCCGCCGCCACGCTCACGGCCGCCGACGCGTTCCTCGCCCGCCTCGCGGCGCGCGGCGTCGAGCACCTCTTCGCCAATGCCGGCACCGACTTCTCGCCGGTGGCCGAGGCGCGCGCCAAGGGCCTCGCGCTCGGCGCGCGCATGCCTCGCCCGATGCTCGTGCCGCACGAGAACCTCGGCGTCGCGATGATGCACGGCCACACGATGGTCACCGGGCGCCCGCAGGCGATGATGGTGCACGTCGGCGTCGGTACGGCCAACGCGATCAACGGCTTCATCAACGCCTCGCGCCAGAACGTGCCGATGCTGCTGTGCGCCGGGCGCTCGCCGCTCACCGAAGGGCCGGGCCTCGCGGGCGCGCGCAACAACTACATCCACTGGGCGCAGGAGCACTTCGAC
>DASUFW010000299.1:0-1906 GCA_036274335.1 Burkholderiales bacterium
GGCGCGCGCCTCGGCCTCGCTGTCCGAGAGGCCGGCGCCGGCCAGCTTCGAGTTGCCGGGAATCCAGACCATGCCGCCGGAGATCGCCGCCGTGCCGCCGACCCGGTCCGTCTTTTCCAGCAGCAGCACGCGCAGGCCGCGCGCGGCGGCCGCGCAGGCCGCGGTGAGGCCGCCGGCCCCGGCGCCCAGCACGATCGCGTCGTGGGTCGAATCGGTTTGCATCGGCCTATGCTGTATACGCTAATTTGCGACTGAAGAATCAGGAGAGTCCGTGGCAGACGTCTACGACGTAGTGGTGGTCGGTGCCGGCAACGCCGCGTTCTGCGCGGCGCTGTCGGCGCGGGAAAAGGTGCAGAAGGTCCTCGTGCTGGAGCGCTCGGGAGAGGACGAGGCGGGCGGCAATTCGCGCTTCACGGCGGGGCTGATGCGCGTCGCCTACGCGGGCGTGGAAGACCTGAAGCGCGCCATCCCCGACCTCACCCCGGAGGAGATCGCGCGCACCGACTTCGGCACCTACACCGAGGACCAGTTCCTCGACGACATGGCGCGCGTCACCGAATTCCGCTGCGACCCGGACCTCACCGAGATCCTGGTGAAGCGCAGCCTCGACACCATCGTGTGGATGCGCTCGAAAGGCGTGCGCTTCACTGCCGCCTGGGGCCGGCAGGCGTTCAACATCGGCGGCAAGTTCAAGTTCTGGGGCGGCCTCACGGTGGAAGCGGTGGGCGGCGGGCCGGGCCTCGTCGATTCGCTCACGAATTCGGCGAAGAAGCATGGCATCGAGGTCTGGTACTCGGCGCGCGCCACGGGCCTCATCACGGACGACGAAGGCGTGAAGGGCGTACGCGTGAAGAAGGGCGGCAAGACCGTCGAGGTACGCGCGAAGAGCGTGGTGCTTGCCGGCGGCGGCTTCCAGTCCAACCCCGAGTGGCGCGCGCGCTACCTCGGGCCGGGCTGGGAGCTCGCCAAGGTCCGCGGCACGCGCTTCAACACCGGCGACGTGATCCGCATGGCGCTCGACATCGGCGCGGCCCCGGCGGGCAACTGGTCGGGCTGCCACGCGGTGGCCTGGGAGAGGAACGCCCCCGAGTTCGGCGACCTCGCGGTGGGCGACCAGTTCCAGAAGCATTCCTATCCCTGGGGCGTGTACATCAACGCGCAGGGGAAGCGATTCGTGGACGAGGGCGCGGACTTCCGCAACTACACCTACGCCAAGTACGGCCGCGTGGTCCTCTCGCAGCCGCGCCAGTTCGCCTGGCAGATCTTCGACGCCAAGGTGAAGGCGCAGCTGCGCGACGAGTACAAGATCCGCCAGGTCACCAAGGTGACGGCGAACACGCTCGAGGAGCTGTGCGCGAAGCTGGAGGACACCGACGGCAAGACCGCGCTCGAGGAGCTGAAGGCCTACAACGCCGCCGTGCGCCAGGACGTGCCGTTCAATCCGAACGTGAAGGACGGCCGCGGCACGAAGGGCCTCGCGATTCCGAAGTCCAACTGGGCCAATACGCTCGACACGCCCCCCTTCGAGGCGTACGCGGTCACCTGCGGCATCACGTTCACCTTCGGCGGCCTGCGCATCAACACCGGCGCGCAGGTGGTCTCCACCGACGGCGAGCCGATTCCCGGCCTCTATGCGGCCGGCGAGCTGGTCGGCGGCATCTTCTATTTCAACTATCCGGGCGGCACCGGGCTCACGAACGGCGCCGTGTTCGGCCGCATCGCGGGCGCGAGCGCCGCGCAACATTCGACTTGAGGAGAAGGGAAACATGAAACGCAGCCTGATGGTGGCCTTCGTCGCGGCGCTTGTCCCGTTCGCGGCGCAGGGCCAGAACTGGCCGTCCAAGCCGATCCGCCTCGTGGTGCCGTTCGCGCCCGGCGGCTCGAGCACGATCGTCGCGCGCAGCGT
>DASUFW010000300.1:0-1218 GCA_036274335.1 Burkholderiales bacterium
AGGGGACGTTATGTCCACGACCGTTGTTCTCACGCCCGAGCAGATCGAAGCCCTGCGCGCGCTCCTGGGCGACGCGCCCATCGCGGCCGCGCCCGTGAAGGCCTCGAAGCCGAAGGCCACGCCCGCGTGGCTCGTGGCTCGCGGCGAGCGCAAGGCGCAGCGTCGCGCGCTCGCAGCGCAGATGCGCGCGGCCGGGATCGCGCTCACGCCCGAGGCGTGGAGCGAGGCCAAGAAGTCCGCGGGCATCACCGCGGCCGAGCGCAAGGCGCACGCCGCCTACGCCCGCAAGGCCGCCAAGTAGCGGCCACAGGCGCCCCGGTTGAGCCCATCTCGGGCCCGGCCGGGGCGCTTTGCCATGTCCGGCCGAGGCATGGCAGGCAGCAGATCGGCCGCTCATAGGAGCCCATCATGAGCCTGACCAGCCGCATTCGTGCGGGGAGACCGACGCGCGCGGCGTCGATTTCACCCGCTGTCGAACCCGATCCACGCTCACCGGTCAGTGAGCCCAACCCGCACGACCCTTCGGCCGTGCGTTCGCCTTTGCGCTCGCCGTTCGCGCAGCGCCTGGCCTCCCGCTCCGTTCCTGTGGGTGGGACTGCTCCGTCTGTCGACCGCTAGGGATGCGGCGATCGTGGAGCCCGTGCGTGCGAGGTGCGGCCCTCGTGCGCCTCTGCTGGCCTCGTCTGAGGTCGCAGGCCATGACCGCACACGTAGAAGGAGTCCGCTCGTGAAGCGCACCTTCGAGTACATGGGAGAGACGCTCGTGTTGCGGCTCTCCGCCTATGGCAACGGCAACCTCGCAGTCGAGGCCGTTGCGGCTGATGGCGAGCCCGTCGCCACCCTGTCGGTGAACATGCCCCCGTACGAGCCATTGCCCGAGGGCGTGTTCTTCCTGAAGACGTGGAGCGAGAACGAGCGCATCGCTGCGGCGTTCCTCGCCTCCGGTCTCGTCGAGCGCGTGGATCTGCCAACCCGCGCGTCCGGCTTCATCACCGCGAACGCCTACCGCTTCGCGTGAGAGGAGAGTGCGCCACCATGCCGTTTCCGGTGCCACGCGACCACTCGTGGTCGCTGCTTCACACCGTCGACCACATCGCCATCGAGGACATCGGCGAGGCGCTCGAAGCGCGGCGCTCGATGCCCATCGAGCCATTCCGGCCCACGTCGGTGCTCGATCCCGAGGCGCACGACGAGCTCGTGTTCCTGTCCGAGCAGCGA
>DASUFW010000301.1:0-1786 GCA_036274335.1 Burkholderiales bacterium
GTTCTGCTGCAGCGCGCGACCCGCGAGCAGCACGGCCTCGCCGCCGATGCCCGCGCCGCGCGAGGCCCAGGTGCCGCCGCCGTAGGGCGTGGTGCCCGTGTCCCCGGTGATGACCTTCACCTTGTCCATCGTCACGCCCACCGCGCTCGCCGCGATCTGCGCGAAGATGCCCTCGGTTCCCTGGCCCTGCTCGGTGACGCTGCACATCACGGTCACCATGCCGGTCGGCTCGAGGCGCAGCGTCGCGCCGTCCTGCGCCGAGATGCGCGCGCCGCCCACGCCGTAGAAGGCGGGCGAGGGGTTCGTGACCTCGATCATGGCGGCGAGGCCGATGCCGCGGTGCACGCCTTTCTTGCGCAGCTCGGCCTGCTCCTTGCGGAGCTCCCTGTATTTCATGGTGTCGAGCAGCTTCTGCAGTGTCTGGTGGTGCGAGAGCTGCTCGAACTTGATCCCCGAGGGGAAGGTGTAGGGGTAGGCGTCGTCGGCAATCAGGTTCCTGCGCCGGAACTCGGCCGGGTCCATCTTCAGCTCGAGCGCGGCGCGATCGACGATCGCTTCCGTCAGCGCCACCGCGATCGGGTGTCCGACCGCGCGGTACTGGCAGGTGACGTTCTTGTTGGTGAAGACGACGTTCATCTTCGCGCGGTACTGCTGGTGCTTGTAGGGGCCGCCGGTGAGGTTCACCACCTGGTTGCCTTCGATGCCGCTCGTCCTCGGATACACCGAATAGGGGCCGATCGCCGTCAGGTCGTCCAAGTCGAAGGCGAGGATGTCGCCCGCCTTGGTGCACGCGAGGCGCACCTTCACCTTGTGCTCGCGGGCGTGGATGTCGGACAGGAACGATTCCAGCCGGTCGGCCACGAACTTGACCGGCCGGCGCAGCATCACCGAGAGCGCGGCGGTCGCCATCTCGTCCGGGTACACGTGCACCTTGATGCCGTAGGAGCCGCCGACGTCCTTGGTGATCACGCGCACGGCCGCCTCGGGGATGCCGAGGTGCCGCGAGAAGATGTCCTGCATCATGTGCGGCGCCTGCGTCGCGTGGTACACGGTGAGCGAGTGCTCGGCGGCGTTGTAGTCGGCGAGGATCGCGCGGCCCTCGAGGCAGACGCCCGTATGGCGGCCGAAGCCGTAGGTTTCCTCGACCACCACGTCGGCCTTCTTGAACGCGTCGTCCACGCCGCCGGTGTCCAGCTCGCGCTTGAAGCAGATGTTGTCGCCCAGGTCGGGGTGGATCACGTAGGCGCCCGCGAGCGCGGCTTCCATGTCGGTCACCGCCGGCAGCTCTTCCCATTCGGCTTCGATCAGGCCCACGGCGTCCTCCGCCTGGCTGCGCGACTCGGCGACCACCGCGGCGCAGGCTTCGCCCTGCCAGCAGGCGCGCTCGATCGCGATGGCGTGCTGCGGCGGTGACTTGATGCCCTTCAGGTGTGCGAGCACCGCGACCCACGGCGTGCAGTATTCGGCGACGGCGCGCCCGTCGAACACGCCGACGACGCCCGGCGACTTGAGGGCCTTGGAGAGGTCGAGCCTCCTGATCTTCGCGTGCGCGTGGGGGCTGCGGAAGAACGCGACGTGCGCGAGGCGGGGAAAGCGCAGGTCGTCGGTGAAGGCGCCGCGGCCCTGCAGCAGGCGCTGCGCATTGGGGCGCGGCACGCTCTGGCCGATGTAGCCGCGGTCGAGCTTGGTGCCGGGCGCGTGAAGCGGGAGCTCGGCCTTACCCATGGGTCACGACCTCTTCGATGGCGTCCACGATCGCCTGGTAGCCGGTGCAGCGGCAGTAGTT
>DASUFW010000302.1:0-1578 GCA_036274335.1 Burkholderiales bacterium
TGGGGTGGGATCCTTCGTCATGAGCGCGGGTGACTGCCGGCCGAAGGGCAGGAGCTTGGGGCTCGGGCCTGCCGCGCGGGCTTGTCGGCTTCGGCTGACTGTAGGATGCGCGCCCCTTTGCGGCACCCGCGCTCGCTTTTGGCCGGCGCGCGGTCCAGTCGGCCGTGAGCCGCTTGTAGGCGGTCTCGGCCTGGGCGGCGAGCTCGCGCTCGAGCTCGTGTTGGTGCCGGGGCGCGAAGACACGCTCGGGATGCCGGCGGCCGCGGTTTCGCTCGGCGCCGGTGAGCAACTCGAGCCGACGCAGCTTCTCCCGGGTCAGCGACGGACGCGCGAACGCGTAGTCCTCCTCGCGGGTGAGCATGTGCCAGCAGATCACCGCGAGCTTGCGGGCGACGGCGACGGTGGCGACGTTGGCGCCGCGGCGGGCGCGGATCCGCTGGTGGAAGGCGCGTAGCGGCCCGATCGTGCCTGCCAGGTGCCAGGCCGCCTCGACAAGCACGTGACGCGCCTCACCCGGCCCCTGCTTCGAGATCCGCCCGTGCCGGCCGGGTTCGCTGCCCGACTGGATCACGCGCGGATCGAGGCCGAGGTAGCCGACCAGCTGCTGCGGCGTCGGGAAGCGGTCGATGTCGCCGATCGCGCCGATCAGCGCGCAGGCGGTGACGGCGTTGACGCCCGGGATCGTGAGCAGCCGCCGCATCTCCGGCGATCCAAGCGCGTCGGCGGCGATCGCCTGCTCGACCAGGCCGATCTCCTCGTTGAGCATGTCGATGTGGCGCAGGCAGCCGTCGACGGTCAGCCGCTCGTCGGCGGGCAGCTCCAGCCGGGCAAGCCAGGCGCGGCCACGGACGCCGAACAGGTCGCTCATCGGCGGTTTGCCGACCAGCCGGCGCATCAAGACGGCGTGCACCTGATTCTTCTCGCGCGTGCGCTGCCTGACCAGCTGCGCACGTCGGCTGACCAGTCGCCGGCGCGCCCTGGTCTGCTCGTCGGGCGTCCACACCTCGCCCAGAAAGCCGGCCGCAAGCAGACGAGCAAGCAGCCGGGCATCAACCTTGTCGGTCTTGGCGCGCCCGCGGGCTGCCGCCCGCACCGCCTTTGCATCGGCCAACACGACCCGCTCGACGAACGGCTCCAGGATCCGCACGATCCCGACCGCGTTACCCGTCGCCTCCACCACGACCTGATCTGCCGCCTGCAGGCTCTCGCCGAACAGCCGCAGCGCCTCCGGCGTCGTTGCGATCCTGCCCGCCGACCGTACACGACCTCGCTCGCAGATCGCGACCTCACAGAAGTCGCGATGCGCGTCAAGCCCGATACTTCGCATCACCACCACCACCTCTCGCTCGATAACCGTGAGGCGGAGCGGGCATGGCGACAGCTACGGATCCGTGCTCACAGCACACCCGGGCAAGTCGCAGGGGCGGCCAAATACAAACAGCGAGCTCGCAGCTCATACAAGCCAACGGCCTGCCCAACCCTCGCCTCCCAGGAGCCCCTGTCCCGGAACCCAGCCGACGCTACGCCGACGACCGGACGAGACAGCGGGCCCATGAAGGCAGTCTCATCCCCCTACAA
>DASUFW010000303.1:0-1251 GCA_036274335.1 Burkholderiales bacterium
GCTGAAGCGCTCCGGATCGCCGCCCGCGTTCGCGGGCGAGGTGGCCCTCGTGACCGGCGCGGCGTCGGGCATCGGCAGGGCCTGCGCGGAGGCTTTCCTGCGGCGCGGGGCTGCCGTCATCGGCCTCGACCGCAACCCCGCGATCACGACCACTTTCCAGCGTGCGGACTATCTGGGCGTCGCCTGCGACCTGACCGATGCACGCGCCATCGACGCGGCGCTGGACGCCGGCGTGCGCCGATTCGGCGGCCTGGACATGCTGGTCCTCAATGCCGGGGTCTTCCCGGCCTCCGCCCCCGTCCAGAGCCTCTCGACTGACGCGTGGCGCAGCGCCATGACCGTCAATGTGGAGGCGAGCCTGCTGGTCATGCAGGCCGCGCACCCGCTGCTGCGCCTGGCGCCGCGCGGGGGACGCGTCGTCGTCATCGGCTCGAAGAATGTGCCGGCGCCCGGCCCCGGCGCGGCTGCCTATTCGGCATCCAAGGCCGCTCTCAACCAGCTGGCGCGCGTCGCAGCGCTCGAGTGGGCGAAAGACGGAATCCGCATCAACACCGTTCACCCTAACGCCGTGTACGACACCGCCCTGTGGACCGAGGAAGTGCTGGCGTCGCGCGCCAAGGCCTACAACATGACGGTCGAGCAGTACAAGCGGAACAACCTCCTGAAGACCGAGGTGTCGTCGAAGGATGTCGCCGAGCTGGCGGCCGAGATGTGCGGCCCCCTCTTCGCGAAGACGACCGCGGCCCAGGTCCCCGTGGACGGCGGCACCGAGAAGCTGGTGTGAAGGTCGAGGCGCTGCGCTGGAAGGGCGACGCGCTCGAGGTCCTCGACCAGAGGCTGCTCCCCGAGAAGGTCGCCTACCTGACGTGCCGCACCGCGGCCGAAGTCGCGGCGGCCATCCGTGACATGGCGGTACGCGGCGCGCCGGCAATCGGCTGCGCCGCGGCTTTCGGCATTGCGCTCGAGCCCGCGGATTCTTCCTACCAAGTGCTCGCCCGTAGCCGCCCGACGGCGGTGAACCTCTTCTGGGCGCTGGAGCGCATGCGCAAGGCGAAGGACAAGCGCGCCGAGGCGGAGGCCATCCTCGCCGAGGATCTCGCCGTCAATCGCGCGATCGGCGCGCAGGGGGCGCGCCTGGTGCCGAACGGGGCGCGCATCCTCACCTACTGCAATACGGGCGCGCTCGCGACCGCGGGGCACGGCACCGCGCTCGGCGTCGTCCGCTCGGCGCGCGACAAGGGCGTGTCGGTG
>DASUFW010000304.1:0-1559 GCA_036274335.1 Burkholderiales bacterium
TGTCAGCGCTCACCTGAGACCGCGTAAATCTGGACTCTCGTCGATGCCATCCTCAGATTGAGTTTCTGAAGTCAGCGGTCATCGAAGAGCCTGCAGGCGCTCGGCGGCCGTCGCGATTACACCGAGGCTCGGATGCAGCTGCCGCCGAGCGCCCCCTCGAAATCACTGGATAGCTGCTGGTAGTCTGACGGCCTTGCGGTGGGTCGAGATGAGGGCCTGGAGCTGATCCCTCCAGACCCTCGGTGACCGCCTCGATGCTTCGCCGGACCGAGCCAGTCGTCTCTCTTGTGCCACGGTTTCTGCGCCGTGTCCAGTCGAAGCGTGCCGCCGCGTCGACATCGTGGACGCGCCGCTTCGCCAGAAAGTCTGCCGCCGCTGCAACGGCCTCTTTGCGATCTGTGTCTCGTGTGATCGCGGCCATGCGTATTGCTCGTCGATGTGTCGGACGGCGGCGCGGCGCGCATCGGTCCAGGCGGCGCGGCAACGCCATCGTCAGAGTCCCGAAGGGCGTCTCGATCATCGCGATCACCAGCGCGCGTACCGGGCGCGCGTGAGGGATCAGACTTCCCACCGCGCCGCCGCCCTCGCCACACTGCCCGCGGACACGACGACGGACTCGGCGCCGACCGCGTCCCTGGCGGGCGCGTTGCGTTGCATGGTCTGTGGCCGGGAAAGCGCCTGGCTCTTTCCACCGCGCTGGCCAATCCGTCGCGTGTCCTCGGAGACGACACGCCATGATCACGCCCGAGCAGCACGCCGAGATCCGGCGGCTCTATTACGGCGAGCACTGGAAGGTCGGCACCATCGCCGTGGCCCTCGGCGTCCACCATGAGACCGTGCGCGCGGCGATCGTGAACGACACGCAGGGGGTGCGGCGTGGCACGTGCCGCGCCACGCAGCTCGATCCCTACTTGCCCTTCGTCCGTGACACGCTGGCGCAGTATCCGCGGCTGCGCGCGACGCGGCTCTTCGAGATGGTCAAGGGGCGCGGCTACGCCGGATCGGTCGTGCAGCTGCGGCGCGCCGTGCGCCTGATCCGCCCCGCGGCGACGGCGACGGTCTATCGCCGACTGATTACGCTGGCTGCCGAGGAGGCCCAAGTCGACTGGGGCGCCTTTGGCTCGATCCGGATCGGCCGCGGCGTGCGGCCGCTCTCCGGCTTCGTGATGGTGCTCTCGTACTCGCGCGCAATCTTTGCGCTCTTCACGGTCGACCAAACGCTCGAGAGCTTTCTGCGCGGACACGTCGAGGCCTTCGCGGCGTTTCACGGCAGCGCGCGGACCCTGGTCTACGACAATTTGCGCAGTGCAGTGCTTGAGCGCGCCGGCACCGCCATCCGCTTTCATCCCCGCCTCCTCGAGCTCGCCGGGCATTACCACTTCGCGCCACGGCCGTGTACGCCGGCGCGGGGGAACGAGAAGGGGAAAGTCGAGCGACAGATCCAGTACCTCCGCCACGCCTTCTTTGCCGCGCGCACGTTTGTCGATGTCGAGGATCTGAACGCCCAATTTCAGCGCTGGCGGGACGACGTCGCGCATCGGCGTCCGCATCCCGAGCAG
>DASUFW010000305.1:0-5685 GCA_036274335.1 Burkholderiales bacterium
CTAGTAGACCGTCTCGACCGGTACGCCGAACATGTAGCCGACTTTCCGTTCGGTGAGGATGTAGCGGGGCTGGTGCGGGTCCTTCTCCAGCTTGCGGCGCAGCCGCATGATCTGCACGTCGATCGAGCGGTTGAACACCTCGTCGTTGTGCAGACGGGAAAGATCGAGGAGCTGGTCGCGGGTCAGGATGCGCTGGGGCGCCCCGAGCATCACGACCAGCAGGCGGAAGTCCCCGTTGGTGATCGGTACCGCCTGTCCGGTGATCGAGGTCAGCCGACGGGTGGCGAGGTTGAGCTCCCAGCCGTCGAAGCGATAGGCGCGCACGCCGTCGGGCCGCCCCTGGCGGACTTCCGCCTGCCGGCGGCGCAGCACCGTGCGGATCCGCGCGAGGAGCTCCCGGTTGCTGAAGGGCTTGGTGAGGTAGTCATCCGCGCCCAGCTCGAGTCCCATGACCCGGTCGGCTTCCTCGTTGCGCCCGGTCAGCATGATGAATGGAATGGCGGATTCTTCCCGCAGGCGACGCGCGAGCACCATCCCATCCTCGCCCTTGAGCCGCAGGTCGAGCACGACCAGGTCGACCACCTGCTCGTTGAGCACCGACTGCATCGCGCGGCCGTCCGCGACCGCCGTCACGCGGTACCCGTTCTGGCCGAGATAATCGGCGATCAGGTCACGCATCACGGGCTCGTCGTCCACGGCCAGCACGTGGGGCAGGTGGCTCGCTGCCGTGGACGGCTGGGGGAGCGCGCTCGCTTCAACTGTCATGGGGGCATCAGTCTAGCTTGTCCGAACCCCGGTGACGTTACAGTTGCAATTCAGAGTGTTTCCGCTGTGTGTATCCGGAAAGCGACATCCTGTATAAATCGGTCGTGGACGAGCGTTCAGACACTCCGCGGCTGCCGATCCTGGTGATCGACGACGACGCCATCATGCGTGACCTGATGGCCGATTGGCTTGAAGCGGCCGGTTACGGGGTCCTCAAGGCGACCAACTGCGGCGGGGGCATCGAGGCTCTGCGCCGGGTCTCCCCTGCGCTTATCGTCTCCGACATGTTCATGCCCGGGCCATGCGGCGCGGCGGCGATCGCCCAGATCAAGGCGGCGGTGCCCGAGGTGCATCTGATCGCGGTTTCGGGCCACTTCAAGTCCGGCCAGGGCCTGAGCGCGGAGGAGGCGGTCGCGGCGGGCGCCTCGCGCGCGTTCGCCAAGCCGGTGAAGCGCGCCGAGCTGGTGCAGGCGGTTGCCGAGCTGCTCGGACCGCCCGCACACTAGGCGCGTGCCGCCCATCCTCTCGATCCGCGCCCTCACCAAGACCTACGCTTCCGGCCTGCAGGCGCTCCAGCCGGTCGACCTGGACATCGCCCGGGGCGAGATCTTCGCGCTGCTCGGGCCGAACGGCGCCGGCAAGACGACGCTGATCAGCATCGTGTGCGGCATCGTGACCCCCACCGCCGGCGCCGTCACGGTCAAGGGCCACGACATCCAGCGGGACTACCGCGCGACGCGCTCGCTGATCGGGCTGGTGCCGCAGGAGCTGCACACCGACATGTTCGTGACGGTGATGAACACCGTACGCTTTAGCCGGGGGCTGTTCGGCAAGCCGGCGGACCCGGCGCACCTGGAGAAGGTGCTGCGCGACCTCTCGCTGTGGGACAAGCGCGACGAGCGCATCATGACGCTGTCGGGCGGCATGAAGCGGCGCGTGCTGATCGCCAAGGCGCTCGCGCACGAGCCCGAGATCCTGTTCCTGGACGAGCCGACGGCCGGCGTCGACGTCGAGTTGCGCCGCGACATGTGGGCGCTGGTGCGCCAGCTGCGCGAGCGCGGCGTGACCATCATCCTCACGACGCATTACATCGAGGAAGCGGAGGAAATGGCCGACCGCGTCGGCGTCATCAGCCACGGCGAGCTGATCCTCGTCGAGGAGAAGTCGGCGCTGATGAAGAAGCTGGGCAAGAAGCAGCTGACGGTGCACCTGCAGGAGCCGATGCGCGAGATTCCCGCGGCGCTCGCCGAGTGGAAGCTGGCGCTGAAGAGCGGGGGCTGCGACCTGGAATACACCTTCGACGCGCGCGACGAGCGGATGGGCATCCCGGCGCTGCTGCGGCGCCTCGGCGAGCTCGGCATCGGCTTCCGCGACCTCAACACGGCGCAGAGCTCGCTCGAGGAGATCTTCGTGAGCCTGGTGAGCGAGCGGCGATGAGCGCGTTCAACGCCCGCGGGGTGGCGGCCATCTACCTCTTCGAGATGTCGCGCTTCAACCGCACCTTCTGGCAGAGCCTGGTGGCCCCCGTGATCACCACGTCGCTGTACTTCATCGTGTTCGGCGCGGCCATCGGCTCGCGCATGGGATCGCTCGGTGGCGTGCACTACGGCGCGTTCATCGTTCCCGGCCTGATCATGCTCTCGGTGCTGACCGAGAGCCTGAACAACGCCTCCTTCGGTATCTACCTGCCGCGGTTTACCGGCACCATCTACGAGGTGCTGTCCGCGCCGGTCTCGCCCCTGGAGATGGTGCTCGGCTACGTGGGCGCGGCCACCACCAAGTCCATGATCCTCGGCCTGGTCATCCTCGCCACGGCGACACTGTTCGTGCCGATCTCGATCGCGCACCCGGTATGGATGGTGGCGTTCCTGGTGCTGACCGCGGCCACCTTCTGCCTGTTCGGCTTCATCCTCGGCATCTGGGCGAACGGCTTCGAGCAGCTGCAGTTCGTGCCGATGCTCGTCATCACGCCGCTCACTTTCCTGGGCGGCGCGTTCTACTCCATCGATATGCTGCCGGGGGTCTGGCGCACGGTGAGCCTGTTTAACCCGGTCGTCTACCTCGTCAGCGGCTTTCGCTGGGCCTTCTACGGCAGTGCCGCCGTCGCCGTCGGCGTGAGCCTTGCGGCGACCCTGGGCTTCTTCCTCGCCTGCCTGGGCGTGGTGTGGTGGATCTTCAGGACCGGCTACCGGCTGAAGAACTAGCCGGCGGCACCGCGTCGCCGCGGCGCCGCCGGCGCGGCGATGCTTACAGCTGGCTGGCGGTCGTGCCCAGCTCGCCGTTGACGACGTAGTCGCCCGCGGCGTGCGCTTGGGTGAGTTCCGCGCGCACATCCTGGCGGCTCTTGCCCTCGACTTGCGCCGGGGTGGTCAGGGCGGACACCGTGCCGAGACGGCTGTTCACCGTCCAGTTGCCCGAACGGCGGGCGGCGGCGAGCTCGTCCGACACCTGCGCGCGGCTCTTGGTCGCGGCGACGGCGGCCGGCAGGTTCCCGGCGTCGATCTCGTAGTTCGTGATCTCGCTGTTGGCGAGCGCGGGCAGCGCGAACAGGCTGCCCAGAAGGACTGCGATGGCTTGGCGTTTCATGGTGATTCCTTTCGGGGAGGTTGGAAGTTGCAGCGATGCCAATATGCGCCGCGACGGTTTCCCAGCCGTTTCGCCCTTCGCCAGGGATATTGCAGACGACATGCGCGTTGGAGCGGACCGCGTGCTCGCGGGAAGCGAGCGTGGCGCCGCCGGTACGCCCGGGTGGATCTTCAGCGGCCGCTGCGGCGGGCGCGCGGCGAGGGACCGGGGATCGGCTTGAGCGTGATGGCGTCCCAATGCACGATGCCGGCCGCCAGGCGCAGCGGCAGGGAGAACGCGGTGAGCGGCGGCGCCCCGGCGCGCGCAGCGCGCCGGGGCGCGTTACGCGCGGCCATCGTCCGGCTCCGCGGGGTCCCGCTGCGACTCGCCGACCGCCGCGCCCGGGGCGACGGATGCCTCTCCGGACCCAGGCGCCTGCCCCGCACTCGCGCAGACGGTCTCGTCGACATCGATGCGCGCTTCCGTTGCTTGTGCAAAGGGGATGGACCAGGCAAGCGCGGTCACGCTCAGCAAGGCTCTCGCGGTCCGGGAAAGCTTCATGGGATGTAGACCGTGCAGCGCACGGCAAGGTTCCAGAGACCTCGCCGCCGTGCCGCGCGTCGCCCCGCGGCGACGCGCGGCGGCGAGGGCGCGCCTACCGCCGGATCTCGAGTCCGTCGCGGACATCCTTGACGCCCGCCACGTTGGACGCGACGAGCAGCGCCTTGCGCTTCTGCCCCAGGTCGGCGACGAACCCGGACAGCAGGACCTCGTTGCGATAGGTCTCCACGCTGATGTCCATGGAGTCCAGGCCTTTCTCGCGCAGCAACGCCGTCTTGACCTTGGTCGTGAGCCAGGCGTCCTCGGCGTAGCGCGCCGCGCTCCCGCGGTCGTGGAGCTGCTCCGCGGTGATGGCTTCCCCGGCGCTCAGCCGGCCGTCGTGGTCGCGGTCGGCCTGGTCGAAGGACTGGCTGAACATCTCCGTCCCGCGCACTTCCCCGCGGCTCAGGTAGCCGTCCCGGTTGGTATCGAGCTTGTCGAACTCGGCACTGTTGGCCGAAGGCGGGGTCATCCCCGCCCGCGCGCTCGCGGCATCCGTGCCCGCGTGCGCCAGCGGTATGGCCCATGCGAGCGCGGTCACGCTCAGCAGGGTACGGGCCGTTCTGTCGAGTCTCATTTCAGTCTCCTTTCCGATTGCGAAAGACAATGCGCACCCGCAAGGGGCGCACCGGCATTGACCGCAGGGTGCGTGCCAGGTTGCGACCCGGTTCGAATTCAGGCGCTTATCGGAGGACTCGGGTCCGACGACGGAGGATTCCGTCGCCGACGAACGACAACTACGCCGGGTCGGCCAGCGCGCGCTCGACGCGCGCGCGGAGATCGTTCCAGTCCGGTTCGCCGACATAGCGGGTCACGATGCGTCCTTGCCGGTCGAGAAGATACGTGGTCGGTGTGACGCTGACGTGACCGAAGGCGGCGCTCACGCCGCCGTCGGCGTCCAGCGCGACGCGAAACGGCAGCGCGTGCCGCCGCGCGAAGTCGGCCACCGCGTTGGCGGGGTCGTAGGGCATCGCCACGGCGACGGTCTCGTAGCCGCGCGGCGCGTAGGTTCGCCACGCGTCGACCAGCCTCGGCATCTCCGCCACGCAAGGCTCGCAGGAGGTGGCCCAGAAGTTCACCAGCACCACCTTGCCGCGCAGGTCCGCGACCGTGAAATTCTTCCCGGAAAGCGCGACGAAACTCGCCTGCGGGCGATCGGCGCGCTGCCAGAATGCGAACGCGGCGCCGGCGGCAATTGCCACCGTCGCGACCAGGGCGATAAGCTTGGACTGGGATCGCATAGGAGACCGGGGTGCGCATTTTGCCGCTTGTCGCCGCGCTTGTCATCGCCGCGCCCGCCTCGGCGCAGCTCGAGGGCATCAGCAACCGCGAGGCGATCAACGCGCTGAAGGACGCCCTGCAGCGCGGCACGCGCGCCGCGGTGGAGCAGCTCGGCCGCGAGAACGGCTTTTACGACGACGCGCGCGTGCGCATCCCGCTGCCGGAGTCGCTGCGCCGCGCCGAGAAGAACATGCGCCGCTTCGGCATGGGCCGCTACGCCGACGAGCTGCTGCTCACGATGAACCGCGCGGCCGAGGCCGCGGTGCCCGAGGCGCAGCAGCTGTTCGTCCAGTCCGTGCGGCAGATGAGCGTGACCGACGCCAAGGGCATCCTGACCGGCGGGGAGACCGCGGGCACGGACTATTTCCGGCGCACCACGCAGCGGCAGCTGCACGACAAGTTCCTGCCGATCGTGCGCGAGTCGACCGCGCGCGTGGATCTCGCGCAGAAGTACAACCGCTACGCCAAGACCGG
>DASUFW010000306.1:0-1093 GCA_036274335.1 Burkholderiales bacterium
ACCGACAGCTACTTCGGCCACGACGAGTGGCGGGCGCACGCGCCGGGCCTGAAGACGGTCGAGGACGCCTTCGAGATCCGCCAGCGCATCCTGCTCGCGTTCGAGTACGCGGAGCGCGAGCCCGACCCGGTCAGGCGCGCCGCCTGGCTCACCTTCGTGGTGATCGGCGCGGGGGCGACCGGTGTGGAGATGGCCGGCATGCTCGCCGAGATCGCGCGCCACACCCTGAAAGGCGAGTTCCGGCGCTTCGACCCGCGCAACGCGCGCGTGGTGCTGGTCGAGGGGCTGGAGCGCGTGCTCCCCCCGTACACGCCGGACCTCTCCGAGCGCGCGCGGGTGCAGCTCGAGCGCATGGGCGTCACCGTATGGCTCGGGCGCCGGGTGACCGGCATCGACGCGCAGGGCGTGCAGCTGGGCGGCGACCGGCTGGAGGCGAAGACCGTGATCTGGTGCGCGGGCGTCGCGGCGAGCCCGCTGGGCGCGACGCTCGGCACGCCGCTCGCGCGCGGCGGCCGCGTCATCGTCGAGCCGGACCTCTCGGTCCCCGGGCACCCCGAGATCCAGGTGGTGGGCGACCTCGCCTTCCTGCCGGAGCACCAGCCGCCGGTGCCGGGCGTCGCGCCGGCCGCCAAGCAGATGGGCCGGCATGCGGCGCGCAACGTCCTCGCCGCAATTGCCGGGCGCCCGACGCGGCCGTTCCGTTATCGCGACTACGGCCAGCTGGCCACGATCGGGCGCAGCTCGGCGGTGGCGATGTTCGGGCGCGTGCACATCTGGGGATGGCTCGCGTGGGTGGCGTGGCTCACCGCCCACATCTACTTCCTGATCGGCTTCCGCAACCGCCTGGTGGTGCTGATCGACTGGGCCTGGGCCTACTGGACCTTCGAGCGCGCAGCGCGCGTGGTCGACCGCGGCGCGCGGCCGCCGCCCGGGTGAGCGGCTAGCGCCCCTTGCGCGCCTCGCCGACGTAGAAGCGCGCGCGGCTCGCGTCGTCCGTGCAGCGGTCGAAGTTCTCCAGCGTCTGCTGAGTCTTGGCCGCGGTGATGAGGCCGACCGCCTTGCCGAAGCTCACCGAGCCGGCGAAGCCGTCCAC
>DASUFW010000307.1:0-62678 GCA_036274335.1 Burkholderiales bacterium
CTTATTCCTAGGAGAGAACGTGAAACGCAGATCGTTTCTGAAGAAGGCGGCCGCCGGCGTGGCCGCCGGCGCCGTCGCCGCACCGGCTATCGCGCAATCGCAGCCGACCATCCAGTGGCGGCTCGCCGCGAGCTGGCCCAAGAGCCTGGACACCCTTTTCGGCGGCGCGGAGCTTGTCGCCAAGCGCGTTTCGGAGATGACCGACGGCAAGTTCCAGATTCGCACCTTCGCCGCCGGCGAGATCGTGCCGGCGCTGCAGGTGCTTGATGCAGTGAAGGCGGGTACCGTGGAGCTCGGCCACACGGCGACCTACTACTACTTCGGCAAGGATCCGACGTTCGCGCTGCCGTGCGCGGTGTGCTTCGGCATGAACGCCCGTCAGAACAACGCCTGGTGGTACCACGGCGGCGGTGCGGAGCTGATGGCGCCGCTGTTCAAGGAGCACGGCTGCATCGCGATCCCGGCCGGCAACACCGGCTGCCAGATGGGCGGCTGGTTCCGCAAGGAGATCAAGTCGGTCGCGGACCTGAAGGGCCTCAAGTTCCGCATCGGCGGCATGGCGGGCCTCGTGCTCGCGAAGATCGGCGTGGTGCCGCAGCTGATCGGCGGTCCCGACATCTACCCGGCGCTCGAGAAAGGCACTATCGACGGGGCGGAGTGGGTCGGTCCGTACGACGACGAGAAACTAGGCTTCAACAAGGTCGCGCAGTACTACTACTACCCGGGGTTCTGGGAGGGGGGCCCGATGCTCCACACGCTGGTCAACGAGGCCAAGTGGAACGAGCTGCCGAAGGCCTACCAGGCCGCGCTGCTCGCCGCGTGCGGCGAGGCAAACGCGTGGATGCCTGCGAAGTACGACGCGGAGAACCCGAAGGCGCTGCGCCGGCTGGTGGGCGGTGGCACCAAGATCCGGCCGTTCCCGAGGTCGGTGATGGAGGCGGCGGAGAAGGCGGCCTACGAGGTGTACGACGGCTTCAAGGAGAAGAGCCCGCACTGGGCAAAGGTCTACCCCGAGTGGAAGAAGTTCCGCGACGAGGAGTTCCTGTGGTTCCGGGTGGCCGAGACCACCTACGACAGCTACACGTTCTTCTCGAAGCTGGGCGCCGGCAAGTAAGGCGGGCTGCCCGAATACGAAGCCCCGCTACGGCGGGGCTTCTTTCTTTGCCCGCTACTTCTGCTTGAGCAGCTTTTCCAGCTCGTCGGGCTCGCTCGCCGGCTTTTCCGGCTCCGCCGCGGGCTTGCCGCCCGAGAAGTCCGGCGGCGCCTCCCGTTCGAGCTGCTGGCGCTCGTATTCCGGCACCGGCACGATGATCTGCACCTTCGACGGATCGATCTTCTTCTCGTCGAGCCCGCCGGTGACCAGCTTCGGGAACGCGATGACGATGGCCACCATGATCACCTGGATCACGACGAAAGGCACCGCACCCCAGTAGATCTGGCCGGTGGTGACCGGCGCGGTCGTGCGGCCGGTGATCTTGTCCACGTACTCCTTCGCCGGCGCCACGCTGCGCAGGTAGAAGAGCGCGAAGCCGAACGGCGGGTGCATGAACGAGGTCTGCATGTTGATCCCGAGCAGCACGCCGAACCAGATCAGGTCGATGCCGAGCTTGTCGGCCACCGGCGCGAGCAGCGGGACGATGATGAACGCGAGCTCGAAGAAGTCGAGGAAGAACGCGAGGAAGAAAGTGAGCAGGTTGACGACGATCAGGAAGCCGACCTGGCCGCCGGGCAGGCTGGTGAGCAGGTGCTCCACCCACAGATCGCCGTTCACGCCGCGGAACGTGAGGCTGAAGACCGTCGCGCCGACGAGAATGAACACCACGAAGGACGTGAGCTTGGCCGTCGAGTTCATTGCCTGTCGCAGCAGCGCCCAGCTCAGGCGCCGGTTGATGAGGGCCAGCGCCAGGGCGCCGGTCGCGCCCATCGCACCGCCCTCGGTGGGCGTGGCGATGCCCAGAAAGATCGTCCCCAGCACGAGGAAGATGAGCGCGAGCGGCGGGATCAGGACGAACAGCACCCGGGTGAGCAGCTTCCAGCCGCGCAGGGTGCGCGCCTCGGGCGGCAGTGCGGGCGCCGACTCGGGAGAGCGCAGCGTGCGGGCGAATACGTACCCGACGTACAGGCACGTCAGCACGAGGCCGGGAAAGATCGCCCCCGCGTACATGTCGCCCACCGAGCGGCCCAGCTGGTCCGCGAGCACGATCAGCACCAGCGAAGGCGGGATGATCTGCGCCAGCGTCCCGGAGGCGGCGATCACCCCGCTCGCCAGGCGCCGGTCGTAGCCGTAGCGCAGCATGATGGGAAGCGAGATGAGTCCCATCGAGATGACCGAGGCGGCCACCACGCCCGTCGTGGCCGCGAGCAGCGCGCCCACCAGGATCACCGCGTAGGCGAGGCCGCCGCGCACCGGCCCGAACAGCTGGCCGATGGTGTCGAGCAGGTCCTCGGCCATGCCGCTGCGCTCGAGGATGAGGCCCATGAAGGTGAAAAAGGGCACCGCGAGCAGCGTGTCGTTCGACAGGATGCCGAAGATGCGCTCGGGAAGCGCCTGGAAGAGCTCGGGATGCAGCAGCCCGAGCTGCACGCCGATCGTGCCGAACACCAGGCCCAGGGCGCCGAGCGCGAAGGCCACCGGATAGCCGGTCAGCAGGAACACCACCAGCGCGCAGAACATCAGCGGCGCCAGGTTGGCGGCGAGGAAGGCGCTCATGGCGATCCCTTGTCGCCGGCCTGCAGCTGCTCGAGCGCCGGGTCCTCGTGGTGCTCGACAGTGTCGGGCATCAGGCCGCGAAGGAACGCGATGCGCTTGATCAGCTCGGAGACGCCCTGCAGCGCGAGCAGGCAGAAGCCGACCGGCACCAGCAGCCGAACCGGCCATCGGATCAGGCCGCCCGCGTTCATCGAGGTCTCGCCGATGGTCCAGGCGTTCATGAACACCGGCCACGACAGCCACGCGATGTACACCGTGACCGGAAGCATGAAGAAGATGGTGCCGAGCACGTCGATCCACACCTGCGTGCGCCGCGACAGGCGGGCGGTAAGGACGTCGATGCGGATGTGCTCGTTGTGCAGCAGCGTGTAGCCCGCGCACAGCAGGAACACGCCCGCGAACAGGTACCACTGCAGCTCGAGCCAGGCGTTCGACGCGCGGTTCAGCGCATAGCGCGAGAGGGCATTCGCCGCGCTCACCAGCACCATGATCAGCACGCACCAGTACACCAGGCGGCCGACGCGCTCGTTCAGCCAGTCGACGCCGCGCGCGAAGGCGATCAGGGGCTTCATGATGGGGTGGCGTCCTCGCTCCTGCGCGCAGTACTGCCGCGCGCTGCGCGAATTCTCTCCGAACTGCGAGCGCCGCGGCGAACATTTCGCCGGACCGCGCGCGTCAGCAGGGTGTCAGCTTTGGCCGCGCAAGCGGCCTAGAAGGTCCGCGCGAGGACTTCCTTCAGCGTCGCCGCGACCTGCGGGTCGTTCAGCACTTCGTCGTGGTTATCGTCGAAGCCGGCCAGCCGCGCGGCCTCGCGCTGCGCCTGTGGCCGCAGCTGGCTCGCGACGGTGACCGTACGATCCGACGAATCCCCGGGCAGGGCGCTGTTGCGCTTGAAGGTGAACAGCAGAGTGTGGCGCGTCTCCGGGGGCAGCGCGCGCGCGAACAGGCTATCGAGATACTTGCTGCCGGGCGACATGTCGCGCCACACGGCGACGACCGCGGGCGCCATGCTCACACCCATGCTGGCCGCCGGATCGCCGCCCCACGGCGACGAGATCGTCACGAAGACGGGGATCAGCCCCGCGGTGGAGGTCCGCGCGTGCCGCAGGATGAACCCGCGCGCGGCCAGCCCGCCCATGCTGTGCGCGACCACCGCGTAGCGCGGCAGAACGTACCGCGCTTCGAGCTTGGCCATGGTCTGGTTCAGGTGGTCCGCGACCCGTTCCAGCTGAACGCCGGAAGGGTAGTAGTACACCCAGGGCTGATACTTGCTCTTGTCGAGCGCCTCGATGAGGTACGCGAAGTTGGTGGGCGAGCCGAACATCCCGTGCACGAAGAGCACCGGCACCTTGCGAGGGTCGTAGGGCTGCAGGAAGTAGATCCCGGCGCGGGCGGTGAACAGGAAGTCGAAGGGGCGCCACACGCCGTCCTCGACATGCGCCTGGGAGAAGCGCTCGTCGGTGAGCGAGGCGAGCTCGCCCACCGCGGTGAGTTGCCCGAGCGTGTAGCTGGTCTGCTCTTCCGCCGTGCGCGGGGTCGATTTGGGAAGCACCAGCTGCTGGGGAAAGGGCGCCGCGGCCTCCGTGATGGTGATTGCCAGGCCCCCGAAATGGCCGCCCCCGGCGCAGGCGATCGGCTGCCCGAAATCGGTCATGCCGTGCGGCTCGGTCGGCTGGTACTGCAGGTCGCCGTTGCGGTCCTCGAACGCCGATACCGCGTAGCGCCCGTCGCCGACCGAGAAGCCCCAGTTCCCGGGATGCTCCATCACGAAATGGTCGACCACGCGCCAGCGCGATGCGGCCTGCGGCTGCGCATCGGTCTCGCGCAGCAGCACCACGACGATCGGCGAGCGCGCCTGCTTCGCGGCCGCGACGTTCCCCGAGATCCTGCAGGTGGCCTCGATGGCGGCGCTGTGCTTCGCGACGTCGAGGAACGTGCAGCCGGCGGCGAGGCCGGCCGCCGAGGCCGCAACGAGGCGGAAGAGAGCGCGCAGGAAGGACATTTGGCCGTCGCATCATACTGCGCCGCCGGTCGGCCACGGGTTAGACTACGCACGCCGATGCCAGTTACGTTCGACGGCAAGCTCGTCGTGGCGATCTCCTCCCGGGCGCTCTTCGACTTCGAGGAGGAGAACCGCGTGTTCGAGCGCGAGGGCGAGCCCGCCTACGTCACCCTGCAGCTCGGCCGCCTCGACGTCTCCGCCAAGCGCGGCGTGGCTTTCCCGCTGGTGCAGAAGCTGCTCGCCTTCAATGCGCCCGACGCCCAGCGCGTGGAAGTGGTGATCCTCTCCAAGAACGACCCGGTCAGCGGACTGCGCGTGTTCCGCTCGGCGCAGCGCGAGGGGCTGCGCGTGGAGCGCGGCGTGTTCACGCGCGGGCGCGATCCGTACCGGTACCTCGATGCGCTGCGCGCCAACCTCTTTCTCTCGGCGAACGAGCGCGACGTGATGGCGGCGCTCGACGCCGACATCCCGGCGGCTCGCGTGCTGCCCGAGTCCGCGCAGGCGGCTGGGCGCCACCCGGACGAGGTGCGGATCGCGTTCGACGGCGACGCGGTGCTGTTCTCCGATGAAGCGGAGCGGGTCTTCCAGAAGGAGGGCCTCGACGCTTTCACGCGGCACGAGACCGACCGGGTGGACACCCCGCTGCCGCCGGGGCCTTTCAAGCCGTTGCTGGAGGCGTTGCACCGGCTACAGACGTCGCGCGGGCCGATGCGGCTGCGCACGGCGCTCGTCACCGCGCGCAGCGCGCCCGCGCACGAGCGTGCGGTAAACACGCTGATGCACTGGAAGATTTCCGTCGACGAGGCGATGTTCCTCGGCGGGCTGGAGAAGGGCGCCTTCCTCAAGGCGTTCGAGCCCGACTTCTACTTCGACGACCAGCGCGGGCACGTCGAGTCGGCGGGCCGGCACGTGGCGACGGGGCACGTGCCCTTCGGTGTCGCCGGAAGGAAACCCGCATGAAATGGCTGAAGATCGCCGGCTACGCACTGGGCGGGCTGGTCCTCGTCGTCCTCGCGATCATGGCGTTCGTCGCGTTGACCTTCGATCCGAACGCCTACAAGGGCGAGATCGAGAAGCAGGTCAAGGAGCGGACCGGCCGCACGCTCAAGTTCCACGGCGACATCGGCCTCGCCTTCTGGCCGTCCATCGGCGCCAAGGTCGGCAAGGTGACCTTGTCGCGCCGCGCCAGCGAGCATGACTTCGCCGCGTTCGACGCGGCGCACGTGTCGGTGCGGCTGCTGCCGCTGCTGCGCGGCGAGGTGCTGGTGAACGAAGTCAGCGTGACCGGGCTCAAGGCGAGCGTCATCCGCGCCAAGGGCGGCCGCTTCGACTTCGAGGACCTGACGGGCGCGGCCGGCGCGGGCCCGGCACCGGCCAAGCCGGCGCCAGGCGGCGCTTCGGCGGAGGCGCTCAAGTTCGACATCGCGGGGGTGCGGCTCAAGGACGCGAGTTTCACGTACCTCGACGAGGGCACGGGACAGCGGCTCTCGCTCGACGACGTCAATCTCACCACCGGCCGCATCGCCGACGGCGTGCCGGGCAAGCTGTCTCTCGGCGCACGCGTGCGGGGCAAGAATCCGGACGTCGATCTCATGGTGGCGCTGGACGGCACCTACCGGCTGGGCCTCTCGTCGAAAGCGCATTCGCTCTCCGGCCTGCGTCTCAAGGTCGACGGCGCGGCGGGGGAGTTCAGCCGCATCGCGCTCGAAGTCGCCGGCGACGTGGGCGCGCAGCTCGCCAAGCAGGCCGTCGACGCGGATCTCACGGCAAAGTTCGACCAGACGGCAGTGAAGGCGAAGCTCGGTCTCGCAGGGTTCGACGCGCCGCACTACCGTTTCGACATCGACGTCGACCAGATCGACCTCGATCGCTACCTGGTGGCCCAGCCCGGCGCCAAGCCCGCGCCGTCGCCGGATCGCAAAGGGACCTCGGCAGGAGAGAAAGTGGAGATCGACGTTCCGATCGACCTCAGTCCCCTCGAGGGACTGAAGGCGGACGGCAAGCTCGCCATCGGCCGCCTCAAGCTGATGAACCTGCGCATCGCCGAGCTGAAAGCGTCGCTGCACGCGGCCGGCGGACGCGCCGAGCTCGCGCCGCACTCCGCGAAGCTCTACGAAGGCGCGCTGCAGGGCGCGCTGACTCTGGTGGCGAAGGGCAACCGCGTCGCGCTGAAGGAAGACCTGTCCGGCATCGCCATCGGGCCCCTGCTCAAGGACCTGATGGGGCGCGATGCGCTGGAGGGCCGCGGCAAGGTCGCGCTCGACGTGACCACGGCGGGTCCCACGGTCGGCGCGATGAAGAAGGCGCTCGCCGGCAGCGCCCGCATGGAATTGACGGACGGCGCAGTGAAAGGCATCAACCTCGCCGAGGCCCTGCGCAAGACCAAGGCCGCGTTCGGCTCCAAGTCGGCGCGCGAGCAGGCCTCCGACACGTCGGAGCGGACCGATTTCTCCGAGATGTCCGCCAGCTTCGCCCTCCGCAACGGCGTCGCCCACAACGACGACCTGAGCGTGAAGGCGCCGATCCTGCGCATCGGCGGAGCGGGCGACGTCGACATCGGCGCTTCGCGCCTGGACTACCTCGCGCGCGCGACCGTGGTCGCTACGTCCAAGGGCCAGGGAGGCGCCGACCTGGACCACCTCGCCGGGCTCACCATTCCGGTCAAGCTGAGCGGCACCTTCGACGCCCCGAAATACGAAATCGACTACCGCAAGCTCGCCGACGAGGCCGCGAAGTCGAAGGTGAAGCAGGAGCTGAAGGAAAAGGTGCAGCCCAAGCTCGAGCAGAAGCTGCGCAACCTCTTCAAGCGCTGAGCCGCGCTCAGCGAGCCGGGAGCGCGTGCTCCGCGAGCGCCGCCAGGTAGCCGGCGCCGAGCGGGATCACCTCGTCGTTGAAGTCGTAGGACGGGTTGTGCAGCAGGCAGCCGCCCTGCATGCCGCCCTGCCCGAGGAACACGTAGGCCCCGGGTCGGGCCTGCAGCAGGTAGGCGAAATCCTCACCGCCCATCGTCGGCTCGCCGTCGGTGATCACGTTGGCCGCCCCGAACACCTTCCTGCCGACCTCCGCGGCGAAGCGCGCCTCGCGCTCCGTGTTCACGGTGGCGGGATAGCCGCGGTGGTACTCGACGCTCGCGCGGCCCCCGAGGGCCTGCGCCACCGAGGGCGCGATCTCCTTGATGCGCCGCTCGGCCAGGTCGCGCATCTCGGCGGTGAAGCTGCGCACGGTGCCGACCAGCTCGACCGAATCGGGGAGGATGTTGAAGGCGCCGACCTGGCTGGTCTGCATCGAGCACAGCGACACCACCACCGCATCCACCGGGTTGGCGTTGCGGCTGGCGATCGTCTGCAGCGCGGTGATGACGTGCGCTGCCATCACCACCGGGTCTGCCGCAAGGTGCGGCAGCGCCGCGTGACCGCCGCGGCCGCTGATGCGGATCTTGATCTCGTCGGTGGCCGCCATGACCGGGCCGGGACGCACCGCGATCTTGCCCGGCGGCAGGCCCGGCCAGTTGTGGATGGCGTAGACGGTGTCGCAGGGAAAGCGCGTGAACAGGCCTTCCTCGACCATGACGCGCCCGCCGCCGCCGCCTTCTTCGGCGGGCTGGAAGATGACGTGCACCGTCCCGGCGAAGTTGCGCGTCTGCGCGAGGTAGCGCGCTGCGCCGAGGAGCATCGTCGTGTGCCCGTCGTGTCCGCAGGCGTGCATGCGCCCGGCGATGCGCGAGCGGTGCGGCGCGTCGCCGGCCTCCTGCAGCGGCAGGCAGTCCATGTCCGCGCGCAGCCCGATCGCGCCGCCCTCGTGACGGCCGCGGATCACGCCGACCACGCCGGTCTTCGCGAGCCCGCGATGCACCTCGACGCCCCACTCGGCGAGCTTGTCGGCGACCAGCTGCGAGGTGCGCGTCTCCTCGAAGCCGAGCTCGGGGTGCGCGTGGATGTCCCGGCGGATGTGCACCAGCTCCGCCTGGTAGAGCCTCAGCATTTCGAGCGCGTCGTTCTTCATGGGGATCCTCTCGCGGCAATCATACAATGCGCCATGCCGTCGTTCGCCGAATCACTCGTCCGCTGGCAGCGACGCCACGGCCGGCACGGCCTGCCGTGGCAGGCGACGCGCGACCCTTATCGCGTCTGGCTCTCCGAGATCATGCTGCAGCAGACGCAGGTCGCGACCGTCGTCCCGTACTACCGGCGGTTCCTCGAGCGGTTTGCGGACGTGCAGGCGCTCGCCGGCGCGGACGAAGAAGAGGTGCTGCGCCTCTGGAGCGGGCTGGGCTACTACGCGCGCGGACGAAATCTCCACGCGGCGGCAAAGGCCGTGGCGGCGGCGGGGGCATTCCCCCGGTCGGCCGAGGCGCTTTGCGAGCTGCCCGGCGTCGGGCGCTCTACCGCTGCGGCGATTGCGGTATTTGCCTTCGGGCGCCGCGCCGCGATCCTCGACGGCAACGTGAAGCGCGTGCTGGCGCGGCGCTTCGGCACAACGGACGAGGCAGTGCAGTGGGACCAGGCGGAATCGCTCCTGCCGCGCCGGAACCTGCGTGCCTACACGCAGGCGCTGATGGACCTCGGTGCGACCGTATGCACGCGCACGAAGCCGAACTGCGGCGCCTGTCCGGTTGCGCGCGGCTGCGTCGCGAGGCGCGAGGGGCGGATCGCCGATCTGCCCGCGCCGCGACGCCGCAGGGCGCTGCCGCTCAGGCGAGCCACCTGGTACGTGCACGTGAACGCCGGCAAGGTGCTCCTCGAGCGCCGCCCGCCGAAGGGGCTCTGGGGCGGCCTGTGGGTGTTTCCCGAGACGCGGCTGCCCGGCGCCGCGACCCGCCGGCGCCTGCCGGCGCTCGAGCACGGCTTCACCCACTTCCGTTTGCTTGCGCGGCCGGTGGTCTGCACCGCGCCCGATGCGGCGGCGCCGGGCCAGCGCTGGATGGACGTGGCCGAAGCGCGGGGCGCCGCGGTGCCTGCGCCGGTGCGTCGCGTGCTGGGCGCCCTAGGCGGCAGTGGGCCGGACTAGGCGGCGCAGGATCTCGATGCGATCGAGCGCGGCGTCCAGCTCCAGCAAGCGTTGCTTCGACTCGAGCGACAGGGGCAGCAGCTCGGCAAGGCGCGCGCTGACCCAGGCGGCGGACTCGTAGCGCGCAGGCGGCTCGAAAAGCCCTTCGCCGCCGGACTCGAGGGCGCGGCGCAGGATGCGTGCGCACAGGTCGTCGGCGGCGAGGCTCGAGTCCACTTCCTCGTCGAGCAGCGCCACCCGGGCGCGCGCCAGCCCGTCCTTCTGCACGCGCCGCTCGAGGATGCGGAAGCGCCGCCCGCCCAGCGCGACGATCTGCAGTACGCCGAGCTGCGCCATGTCCCAGGCGTCGATGCGCGCGAGGCAGCCGACCTCGACGGGCTCCGCGGGCGCGCCGACCTCGGCGCCTTCACGGATGAGGCAGACCCCGAACGGCGCGTCTTCGCGCAGGCAGGTCTTCGCCATGTCCAGGTAGCGCTGCTCGAACAGACGCAGCGGCAGGCGCCCGCCCGGGAACAGGACGGTCTGCAGCGGAAACAGCGCGAGATCGGCGAGCTCGGGGGCGCTCACTCGCGCGCCAGGCCCCGGTGGCGCACCAGCACGCGCCAGTCGGCGGCGAATGCCGCCGCCAGCTTCTCGGCGATGTAGACCGAGCGGTGCCGGCCGCCGGTGCAACCGATCGCCACCGTCAGATAGCTGCGGTGCTCCTTCACGATCTCCGGCAGCCAGCGCCCGAGAAAGTCCCGCACGTCGCCGAGCAGGCGCTGCACCGGCTCCTGCGCGTCCAGGAAGGCGGCCACCGGCGCGTCGCGTCCGGTGAGCGGGCGCAGCGCGGGGTCGTAGTGGGGATTGGGCAGCATGCGCGCATCGATGACCCAGTCGGCGTCGAGCGGG
Organism: Burkholderiales bacterium; assembly: GCA_036274335.1. Lineage (GTDB taxonomy): Bacteria > Pseudomonadota > Gammaproteobacteria > Burkholderiales > SG8-39 > JAABQT01. The sequence goes on from DASUFW010000307.1 coordinate 10,611, forward strand.
ATGCCGTCGCGGAAAGCAAAGGACTCGAACAGCACGGCGAGCGAGCCGATGCCCAGCCCGAGCAGGTCGCGGATCCACTGGCGCAGCACGCGCGGCTGCAGCTCGCTCGTGTCGATACGGTGCCCGAGCTCGGCGACCCCGGCGAGCAGCGACCGTTCGCGCGCGATCGCCTCGTCGAGCGCGAGGCCCTCCACGGTGAGCGGGTGCCGGCGGCGGGTCTCCGAGAAGCGCCGCACCAGCGTCTGGGTGTTCGCTTCGAGGAACAGCAGGCGGCATTCGACGCCGCCGGCCTTGAGGCGGGTGACCTGCTCGGGCAGCGCCGCGAGCGCGGCGCTGCGTGCATCCACGCTCACGGCCGCGCGCTCGTGGCCGGCCTCGCCGAGAAAACGCACCACGTCCATCAGCAGCGTCGCCGGCAGGTTATCGACGCAGTAGTGGCCCGCGTCCTCCAGCACGTCGAGCGCGATGCTCTTGCCGGCGCCCGACAGCCCGCTGACCAGGACGAGCTGCACGCGGCGCTGCTCTAGCTGCCGTCCATGGCGCGCTTCTGCCTCGCCATGAACTGCGCACCCGAGTGAATGCCTCGCAGCTGCAGGATGTAGTTGCGCACCGCGGCCTCGAGCAGGACGGCGAGGTTGCGTCCCGCAGCGACCGGGATCACCACCTTGCGCACCGTCACGCCGAGGATCTCCTCCGACTGCTCGGCGAGCGGCAGGCGCTCCGAGACGTCGCGGCTGCCGGCCGCCGCCGGCTTGTCCAGGTGCGCGATGAGCTTCAGCTTCATCTTCGGCCGCACCGCGGTTTCGCCGAAGATCGTGCGCACGTCGAGCAGGCCCAGGCCGCGCACCTCGATGAAGTCCCTCAGCATCGGCGGGCAGCGGCCTTCGAGCGTATCGGGGGCGAGGCGGGAGATCTCGACCACGTCGTCGGCCACCAGCCCGTGGCCGCGGCTGATGAGCTCCAGACCGAGCTCGCTCTTGCCCACGCCCGACTCGCCCGTGATCAGGACGCCGAGGCCGAGCACGTCCATCAGCACGCCGTGCCGCTCGGTGCGCTCGGCCAGGGACTTGGCGAGGTAGCGCGCCAGCTTTTCGATGACGCGCACCGCCGGCTGGGGCGTGGTGAACAGCGGCGTGCCCGATCGCTCGGCGCGCTCCTGGAGCACGCGCGGGACGGCGATGTCGTCGGCGAGGATGATCGCAGCGGGCGCGCCCTCGAACAGTGCGTCGGCGAATCGCTCGAGCGCGGGCGCCTCGTCGGCGCCCGCGACCTGGATGCGGTTCGGATGGGTGAGGTTGAGGTGACCGATCAGCGCGGCCGACGCGGCCACGTCGCGGCGCACGACCGCGCCGCCGTCGCGCCCCGCGATCCACGCGAGCGCCAGGGCCGCGCCGTTGTCGTCATGCAACCGCTTGACGCTGACCTGCTGCATCGGGCTGCCACGCGGTGATCAGCTGGTGCAGGGCGGCGGGGTCCGCGGCTGCCGTCATGGCATCGCGCAGGGCCCGGTCGCTGAACATCTGCGCGAGCTCGGACAGGATCTGCAGGTGCTTCTCGGTGGCCTGCTCGGGCACGAGCAGCGCGAACAGCAGGTGCACGGGCTTGCCGTCGGGGGAATCGAACGGCACCGGCTGGGCGAGGCGCACGAACGCGCCCAGCGCGTCCTTCAGGCCCTTGATGCGCCCATGCGGGATGGCGACCCCCTGCCCGAGGCCGGTGGAACCGAGCCGCTCGCGGGCGAACAGGCTGTCGAACACCAGGCTGCGGCCGATGCCGTGGTTGTTCTCGAACAGCAGCCCCACCTGCTCGAACAGGCGCTTCTTGCTCGACACCTGGAGATCGAGCAGGACGTTGGCGGGGGGCAGGAGTTTCGCGACCAGACTCATGGACGGGCGCCCTTGCGGCGGCGCAGCAGAGGGCGCGGATTATAGCCCAAAGGCGGAACTTGACAGGGACTCGTCAGGTCGCTGCCCGCTCAGGCATTGTCCGCGCGCCGGGGAGTCTCATGAGACTTGTCCTGGCGCTTGTCCTTGTACTTGAGGACCTGCCGGTCGAGCTTGTCGACGAGCAGGTCGATCGCGGCATAGAGGTCCTGGTCCTCGCTGGCGCAGTGGATGTCCTTGCCGCGCACGTGCAGCGTGACCTCGGCCTTCTGGCGCAGCTTGTCGACCGACAGCACGACGTGCGCGTCGATGACGTGGTCGAAATGCCGCGTCACGCGTCCCAGCTTCTCGCGCACGTAGTCGCGCAAGGCGGGGGAGACCTCGAGATGGTGGCCGCTCACGTTCAGGTTCATCGATGCTCCTAGAGGCTCTTTCTCTGATTGACAGGGGGGATCTGCAGCGACTCGCGGTACTTGGCGATCGTGCGGCGCGCCACCTTGATGCCCTGCTGCGCGAGGACATCCGCGATGCGCGAATCCGACAGCGGCGCAAGCGGGTTCTCGGCCGCCACCAGCTGGCGGATGAGGGCGCGGATCGCGGTGGACGAGGCTGCGCCGCCGGTGTCCGTGGCGACGTGGCTGCCGAAGAAGTACTTCAGCTCGAAGGTGCCGCGCGGCGACGCCATGAACTTCTGCGTGGTGACGCGCGAGATGGTGCTCTCGTGCAGGCCCAGCGTCTCGGCGATCTCGCGCAGCACCATGGGGCGCATGGCGACCTCGCCGTGCTCGAAGAAGTGGCGCTGCCGGTCGACGATCGCCTGCGAGACGCGCAGGATGGTGTCGAAGCGCTGCTGCACGTTCTTGATCAGCCAGCGCGCCTCCTGCAGCTTGGAGGCGAGCGCGTTGGTGCCGTTCCGGCTGCTGCCGGCGAGGTCCGCGTACAGGCGGTTGATGCGCAGGCGCGGCTTCGCCTCGGGGTTGAGGCTCGCGCGCCAGACGTTCTTGACCTTGCGCACGATCACGTCCGGGATCATGTAGCGCGTCTCGACCCGCGCAAACGCGGCGCCGGGCCGCGGGTTGAGGCTCTGGATGAGCTTCTGCGCCGCGCGCAGCGCTTCCTCGGGCGCGCCGGTCGCGGCGCGCAGGCGCGCGTAGTCCCGGCCCGCCAGCAGCTCGAGGTGCTTGGCAGCGATCTCCAGCGCGAGCGCGGCGGCCGGGTGCTCGTCGAGGGCGCGCAGCTGCAGCACCAGGCATTCCGCCACCGAGCGCGCGCCGACGCCGGGCGGCTCGAAGTTCTGGAGGTGTCGCAGCGCGATGCCGAGCTCCTCGGCGTCCACCTCGACCTCGGGCGCAAACAGGGCTGCGATCTCCTCGAGCGGCTGCGTCAGGTAGCCGTCGTCGTCCAGTGCGTCGACCAGTACCGCAACGAGCGCGCGGTCCCGCTCGCCGATGCCGGTGAGCGTCAGCTGCTCGTTGAGATGGTCGCGCAGCGTCGGCGTGTCGGCCGCCGCGAACGTACGGTCGCCGTCGTCGTCTTCGTCCCCGCGCCAGGTCGGCGCGCTCGCCTCCGCGAGCCAGTCCTCGCGGCGCTCCGCCGCGTCTTCGCCGCCGGCCGCCGCCGGCTCCGCCGTCGTGAGCGCTTCCCGCTGGGGCGCGTACGAACCCGTCGCCTCGAGGTCGGCATCCTCGCGCTCGAGGATGGGGTTCTCCATCAGCAGGCGCTCGATCTCCTGGTTCAGCTCGACCGTGGACAGCTGCAACAGGCGGATCGACTGCTGCAGCTGCGGCGTCAGCGTCAGGTGCTGCGAGAGCCGGAACTGCAGGGTGGGCTTCATGAACAGTTGGACCAGCGCGGCCGCGCGGTTTACATGCGGAAATGCTCGCCGAGATAGACCCGGCGCACGCTGTCATTATAGACGATCTCCTCGGGGTGACCCGAGGCGAGAACGGCGCCTTCGTTGATGATATAGGCGCGATCGCAGATGCCCAGCGTCTCGCGAACGTTATGATCTGTAATGAGCACGCCGATCTGGCGCTCCTTGAGGAACCGGATGATGCGCTGGATGTCCAGCACGGCGATCGGGTCCACCCCGGCGAAGGGCTCGTCGAGCAGGATGAACACCGGTTTGGTGGCCAGCGCCCGCGCGATCTCCAGCCGGCGCCTTTCGCCCCCCGACAGCGACAGCGCCGCGTGCTTGCGCAGATGCGCGATGTTCAGGTCCTTGAGCAGCTCCTGGAGGCGCGGCTCGATGTCGCTGCGCGCGATCGCCTGCAGCTCGAGGACCGCCTGGACGTTCTCCTCCACCGTGAGCTTGCGGAAGACCGAGTTCTCCTGCGGCAGGTAGGAAAGCCCCAGCCGCGCGCGCGCGTGGATGGGCAGGTGCGTCAGCTCGCGGCCATCGAGGTGGATGCGGCCCGAGTCCGCGGCGATCAGTCCCACGATCATGTAGAAGCAGGTGGTCTTGCCCGCCCCGTTCGGCCCGAGCAGCCCCACGACCTCCCCGCTCGCCACTTCGAGCGAGACGTCCTGGACGACGGCTCGCGACTTGTAGCGCTTGCGCAGCCGCTCGCAGCGCAGCTCGCTCACGGACGCGCCTCGGGCTTGGCGGGCGCGGCCGTCTCGGACTTCCTGGGGGCGGGCGCCGCCGGCTCCGGCTTCTTCGGCGCGGCGGCCTCCGGCTCGGGCTTCTGCGTCGGCTGGATCACCGCGGTGACGCGCGGCGCGCCCTTGGCGCTCGATACCGAGAAGAACTCCGAGCGCTGGTCGTAGAGGATGTAGCTGCCGCGCAGCACGTCCTTGTCGCGCGTCACACGGGCGCTGTCGAACAGCTCGACGCGCTCGCTGCGCTCGTCGATCTCCACGCGCGCGGCCTCTGCCTCGATCCACACGCCTTCCTGGCCGCCGCGCGGGTCGCTCTTCTGCCGGAAGCGCACCGGGTCGCCGGTGGCGGTGGCGAACTGGAAGCCGTCGGCGTCCTGGCGCACGACGATGCGATCGGCATGGAGCTGCATCGTGCCCTTGGTGAGCACCACGCTGCCCTCGAAGATGCTGACGCGCCGGGCTTCGTCGGACGTCATGCGATTCGCCTCGACCTGCGTGGGCCTTTCGCGGTCGGCCTTCTCCGCCCTGGCGGTCGGCGCCGACCCGGCGAGCAGCGCGAGCGCAGCGAGGCATGCCAGGGGGCGCGCGCGGGTCATCGCTTGGCCTCGATCTGCCCGCGCACCTCGGAGAGCAGCGTCAGGCGGCGGGCGACGTTGTCGTAGTCCATGCCGCGGCCGGCCAGCATGCGCCCGGGCTCCTCGATCTGCACTTCGCGATCGGTGGTCGCGACGCCGCGCGTGCGCTGCAAATGAAGATACGAGGTCCGCATGCGCGCCTCCGGCACCTCGCCCGCCGCCTCGCGCACTAGCAGCACGTTGTCGTTGAGGTAGATGTCTTCCGCGTCGCGCGACAGCGTGCCGCGGTCCGCGCTCAGCACCAGGCGGGGCTGGCCGGCGCGGGTCCGCACGAGCCTTGGCGCGGCGAGCACCGTCGTGTCGTCCTCGGGATAGTGCACCATGCGGATCGCGGACAGCGTGGACTCGGGCGAGCCGTCCCGGCCATAGTCCGTGATCGTGAAATGCTCGGCGCTGTAGTCGGCGTTATGGCGATTCGGGGCCACCGGCCCCGGCGCCTCGCGTGTCGTGCGATCCAGCCAGAAGCTGAGCAGGGCCAGGGCGAGCATCAGCACCAGCGGGAAGATGCGCGTCGAGCCGAGCCTCACGCGGCCTCCGTATCGGCGCCGAGCTGGCCCTGCGCGCGCAGGACGAACTCGCACACCTCGCGCACGGCGCCGGCGCCCGCGGGCGCCTCGGCCACGTAGTGTGCGACGCGCAGCGCGGCCGCGTGCGCGTCGCGCGGCGCGATGGCGAACCCGCATCGCGACAGCACCGGCAGGTCCGGCAGGTCATCGCCCATGTACCCGGCGGCGGCGGCGTCGACCCCGAGTCGCGACAACAGCTCGTCGTAGGCCGGCCCCTTGTCCTGCACGCCCTGCAGCACGTGCGCGAGGCCCAGTTCCGCCGCGCGCGCCGCGACGGCGGCCGAGCGCCGCCCGGTGAGCAGCGCCGTCGCGATGCCGTGCTCGGCCAGCATGCGCAGGCCGTGCCCGTCGCGCACATGGAAGACCTTGAGGGTCTCGCCGTCCGGACCGAACCACAGGCGGCCGTCCGTCAGCACCCCGTCCACGTCGAAGACCATGAGCCGGAGGCGCCGCGCCCGCTGCAGCGCGTCCGCGGAGACCTGCGCCATCGCTTCACACCACCTTTGCCCGCAGCAGATCGTTCATGTTGAGCGCGCCGACCAGCGCGCCGCGTCCATCGACCACCAGCAGCTGGCTGATGCGGTGGCGCTCCATCAGGGCCACCGCCTCGGCGGCCAGCGCCTCGGGGCCGATGGTGCGCGGGCCGCTCGTCATCAGCTTGCCGATGCGCGTGCTCGCGGGGCGCGTGCCCTTCTTGAGCGCGCGGCGCAGGTCGCCGTCGGTGAAGATTCCCTTCACGCGGCGCGCCGCGTCGACCACCGCCGTCATGCCCAGGCCGCCGCGCGTCATCTCGTCCAGCGCGTGCTTGAGCGTCGCGCTCTCGCGCACGGTCGGAACGCTCGCGCCGCGATGCATGATGTCGCCGACGTGCTTGAGCGCCTCGCGGTGCAGCGAGCCGCCCGGATGGGAACGAGCGAAGTCGGCGGCGGTGAAGCCGCGTGCGTCGAGGAGCGCGATGGCGAGCGCGTCGCCGAGCGCGAGCGCCGCAGTCGTGCTGGCGGTGGGCGCAAGGTTGTGCGGGCAGGCCTCCTTCGCGACGCCGGCGTCGAGCAGCACGTCGGCCTCCCGGGCAAGCGCCGACGCGGGTTTGCCGGTGATCACCACCAGCTTCGCGCCCTCGCGCTTCACGGCGGGCACGATGCGCAGCAGCTCGGCGCTCTCCCCCGAGTGCGAGATGCCGATGAACACGTCCTCGGCGCGGATCATGCCGAGGTCGCCATGGCTCGCTTCAGCGGGATGCACGAAGTAGGCGGGCGTGCCCGTGCTCGCCATGGTGGAGGCGATCTTGCGCGCGATGTGGCCCGACTTGCCGATGCCGCTGACGATGACGCGGCCCCGACGGCTGTCGACGCACGCCTGGATCAGGTGCAGCGCGTCGAGAAATCGCGCATCGAGTCGCTCGATCAACGCGCGCACGGCGTCGGCTTCGATCGCCAGCACGCGCCGCGCGAGCGCCAGCGCGCCCTCGTCGGTCCGGGGCGCCGCCTGCTCAACGGCACGTGCTGCGCTTATCATAGTCACGAAGTATAACCCTGAGTTTTCGAGGACTTTTCCGTCGGATATGGACGCCACCGGCTTCGCGCTGCTCCCCGTCCTCGTGCTGCTCGCCGGCGGCGTGCTGGCGGTCGTCGCCTGCCGCAGCCTCGGGCTCCCGCCGGTCATCGGCTACCTGGCGGCGGGGGTGGCGCTCGGCCCGCACGCGCTCGGTCTGGTCGCCGGCACGGCCTCCGTGCGCCGGCTGGCGGAGTTCGGCGTCGTGTTCCTGATGTTCTCGATCGGCCTCGAGTTCAGCCTGACGAAGTTGCGCGCCATGGGGCGCTCCGTGTTCGGCCTGGGCCTCGCGCAGGTCGCGGTGAGCATCGCGCTGTGCGTCGCTTCGGCGCTCTTGGTCGGCGGATCCTGGCAGGCGGGCATCGCGCTGGGCGGCGCGCTCGCCATGTCCTCGACCGCGATCGTCTCCAAGCTCCTGGGCGAGCGCCTGGAGCTGGACACGCCCCACGGCCGCGACGCCATCGGCGTCCTGCTGTTCCAGGACCTCGCGGTGGTGCCGCTGCTCATCCTGGTCCCCGCGCTCGGCGCGCCGGTCGAAGCGATCGGCCGCGACATCGCCGCCGCGCTTCTCAAGGGCGCGATCGTGCTGGCGATCGTGATCCTCGCGGGGCCGCGCGTCATGCGGGCCTGGTTCGGCGTCATCGCCCGGCGCCGCTCCACCGAGCTGTTCGTGCTCAACGTGCTGCTCATCACCCTGCTGCTCAGCTTCGTGACCGAATTCGCGGGCTTGTCGATGGCGCTGGGTGCGTTTCTCGCCGGCATGCTGATCTCGGAGACCGAGTTCCGCTACCAGGTCGACGAGGACATCAAGCCGTTCCGCGACGTGCTGCTCGGGCTGTTCTTCGTGAGCGTGGGCATGCTGCTCGACGTGGGCGAGGTGCTGGCGCGCGCCTGGCTCGTGCTGCTGCTGCTCGTCCTGCTGCTGGCGGTGAAAGGCGCCGTCATCGGACTGCTCGCGCGCGCCTTCGGCGCCGAGCCGGGGACGGCGCTGCGCACGGCGATCCTGCTTGCGCAGGGCAGCGAATTCGGCTTCGTGCTGCTCGCGCAGGCGCGCCTCGCCGGGCTGGCGCCCGAGCCGGTGCTGCAGGCGCTGCTCGCCGCCATGATCCTGTCCATGCTGGTGTCGCCCTTCCTGATCTCGGCAAGCGACCGCATCGCGCTGCGCTTCGCAGCCTCCGAGTGGATGTCGCGTTCGCTGGCGATACACCGGGTTGCGGTCAGCACGCTGGAAACGGAGCGCCACGTCATCATCCTCGGCTACGGGCGCAACGGCCAGCGGCTGGCGCGCCTGCTCGAGGCCGAGGGCGTGCGCTATGTGGCGCTCGACCTCGACCCGGAGCGCGTGCGCGAGGCGGCGCTGGCCGGGGACACCGTGGTGTACGCGGACTGCTCGCGGCGCGAGGCCTTGGTGGCCGCCGGGGTGGCGCGCGCCGCGGCGGTCGTCGTGACGTTCGCCGACGTGGCCGCCGCGGCGCGGGTGCTTGCGCACGTGCACGCGCTGAATGCCTCGGTCCCCGTGATCGTGCGGGCGCGGGACGAAGGCGACATCGCGCCGCTGACGGCGGCAGGGGCGTCCGAGGTGGTGCCCGAAGCCTTCGAGTCGGGGCTGATGCTCGCCTCGCATGCGCTGGTTTGGGTTGGCGTGCCGCTGGCGCGCGTCATGCGGCGCGTAAGCCAGGTGCGCGAGCAGCAGTACGGCCTGTTGCGCGGCCTGTACCACGGGGCGAGCGACGCGCCGGATACGGGCGATAACCTGCAGCCCCGCCTGCACGCGGTGACGCTCGATGCGCGCGCCGCGGCGCTGGCGCGACCGCTGGACGTGCCGGCGCTGGAGGCGATCGGTGTCCAGGCGCGTGCCGTGCGCCGCCCCGGCCAGTCCAGGAAGCTCGCGCCCGAGGAGGCCGGCGAGCTGCGGGAAGGCGATGTCATCGTCCTGCTCGGGCCGCCGCCGGCGCTCGCCGTCGCCGAGATGCGCCTGCTCCAGGGCTAGCCTAGGGCATCTGCCGACAGACGGTGTACACGTTGGTGCCGGTCTCGGCGTACGCGGCGGGCACCGAGGTGCCATCCACGGCCGGGCTGGGCGAGCTCTGCGCCAAGGCCCGCACGCTGCCCGTGGCGCCGTCCCCGTCGTCCATCTGCACGTCGACCGCCAGGGCGATCTTGTCCGGCAGGCTTGTCGAGCAGGCCATCAGCTGGCTCAGGCCGCCGAGCGTCGAGCCACCGGCGGCATCGCCGGTCTGCACGCCGATGATTCCCGACACCGCGTTGAACGGCTGCCTCTGCCCAGCGCCGACGATGAAGCCTGCCCGGCGCAGGTGGTCCCACCAGAGGCGCGATTCTCCCGAGCCGGCGCTCGCGTTGTAAGTGCCGCCGAGGATGCCGTCGCCGTTTCCGGGCGTCGCGCCCGTCCAGCGCGTCGCCCCCAGGTCGTCTCCGGGGATCGCGCGATAGCGATCCTGGTAGCCGTGGTAGGCCGCGGAAATCCCGGAGAAGTCGGCGATCGCGCCTTTGACCTTCGCCTGCGCGATCAACTCCTGGCCCTTCAGGATGCCGCCGAGCAGCAGCCCGATGATGACCAGCACGATGGCGACCTCGACGAGGGTGAAGCCGGATTGGCGGCGCCGGGCGGCCATGGGATCGTTCCTTGCTGGCAAAAAAAAGGGCTGGTCCGAGACCAGCCCTGGGATTGCGTCCGTCGCGACTACATCGCGCGGCAGGCGACGTAGGTGTTGGTGCCCGTTTCCGCATAGCTCGCGGGCGGCGTGCTGCTGGCGTCGACCGTCTGATTGGGCGAAGTCTGCAGCAGCGCGCGCACCGAGCCCGCGTTGGAGGAGCCGTCGTCCACCTGCACGTCGACCGCGATGGCGATCTTGTCCGGCAGGTTCGCCGAGCAGATGATCAGGCCCGAGAATCCGCCGAGCGTGGTGCCGATGGTGGCTTGGGCGTCGCCGGTCTGCACGCCGATCATCCCTGCGACCGCGTTGAAGGGCTGCTGCGTGCCGTTTCCGGCCACGAAGCCCGCGCGCCGCAGGTGGTCCCACCACAGCCGGGACTCGTCGGTGACGGTCGTGCTGTTGTAGGCGCCGGTGACCACGCCATTGCCGTTTCCGGCCGTGGCGCCCGTCCAGCGCGTGGCGCCCGGGTCGTCGCCCGGGATGGTGCGATAGCGGTCCTGATAACCGTGGTAGGCCGCCGAAATCCCGGAGAAGTCCGCGATGACGTTCTTGATCTTCGCCTGCGTAATCATCTCCTGGCCCTTCAGGATGCCGCCGAGCAGCAGCCCGATGATGACCAGCACGATGGCGATCTCGACCAGTGTGAAGCCTTTTTGTCGCGCTTTCATTCAATTACTCCTTAAGGAGCAGACTGGGTGATAAACCGGAGACGCAACATTCATGCCCGGCTAAAACTGGCATTTTCAAGCGAAAGCGGCAAAAAGTCACGAAAAAACCGTCGAAGATCCGACAGGAGCGTCAATGTTTCGACGCCGACCGGTGCTCCAGTTCCTCCAGCCGCTGCTTGAGGAACTGGCGCTCGCCCGGATCCTGCAGCTTGCCGCTTTCGAGCAATCCACCAATCATGATTTTCGCAGCCTCCAGCTCGTTCATATCCTCGGCGATGAAAATTTGCATTTGCCTGGCCCACAGGGGAATGCTCGGGTCAGTGGTCAGGCGCTCCAGGTCGGCGGCGTAGCGGCGGGCCAGCGGCAGGTCCCTCAGCCGGTGCTTCGCCACGTAGGCCGCCTGGGCGAGCCACTGCCAGCGGCGGTTCGGGTCTTTCAGGAAGGCCTGGTGGACGAAGTCCAGCATGAGCCGGATCCGGCCGGGGTCGCCCGCCTCCGCGTAAACCCGGACCGCCGAGAACAAGGCATAGCTGCTCCTGGGGTCCGCGTCCAGGATCGCCTGGAGCCAGTCACGAAGCCGGTGGTAATCGAGGCGCTGATAGGGGAGGGAGTTCCCGGCCCCGAGGTCGAAGGCCTGTACGTACAGCATGGCGAGGCGCGCACCCGCGGCCGGCTCGCCGAGGCTGGCTGCCCGCAGCGCCAGCCCACGCGGCGCCGGCGGAAGATCGCCGGCGGCCGTCGCAAGCGGCGGACGATGCGCCTGCAGGGCGACCTGCGCGGCGAGCGCACCTCCCAGGAACGTCCAGATCCAGCCCGGGACCTGCGAAAGCGGTCGCTCGCGGTCGCTCACAGGTTGCGGCGCTGGAAGTCGAACAGTCCGGCGGCGAGCAGCAGGGCGCCATAGGCGGCGAGGGAAAGCAGGACCAGACCGTATTCGCCCGCCGGCGGCGCACCGTAGAGCAGCCATTCGCTGCGGGTCGCCGCGCCCAGTCTCGGCAGGAGATAGGCGACGCCGTCGACCGCCCACCGCGACAGCGTCTGCGTCCAGCCCTCTTCGGACAGCGGACCGTGCGCCAGCAACTGGATGGAAGCGATGGTGCGCCCGAGCAGGTAAAGGCCGACGCTCGCCGCCATCGCCGGCAGCACGCTCGCCAGCGTCATCGCGAAAAACAGCGTGGCCGCCGCGACCAGCAGCAGCTCCAGCGCGAACGAGATGCCCCAGAGCGCGACCGCCGGCGCAGGGCACCACAGCAGAAGCGGCAGCGCGTAGAACGCCGCGAGCGCGAGCCCCACCGCCCCATAGCCGCCGAGCTTCCCGAGGTAGTAGGCGCGCCGCGACAGCGGCAGCGCGAGCGCGAGTTCCAGGACCTTGTCGCTGGATTCACGTGCGACGCTGGACGCGATATGGGTGGCGAGCAGGAAGACGCCGCCCGCGCGCAGCAGCGCCGCCGTCGCCGCGGCCTCCAGCTCGCGGCCCTCGATGAGCGCGACCTGGGACAGGAAAGCGGCGAGCCCGAGCGTCGCCGCGAGCAGCCCGCAAGCGAGCCACGGCAGGCCGGAGCGGCGAGCTTCGAGCGTCGCAGCGCGGGCAAGGAGGAGGGCGGGGGGCATCTATCGCGCGCCGGGGAATCTGCGTATCTTTGCCTGCGCCACTCCATCATGCAAGCCGATCTCCCGGAGACCGCGCCCCCGGCGCGCCTGCCGCAGGCCGTCTGGGCCTTCAGCCAGCGCTACTGGCGGTTCGTGGTCGTCGCCATGCTCGTGCTGCTGCACGTGGTGTCGCTGCGCGGCGAGGCCGACGATGGCGCGCGCGTGCTGATGATCGCGCACCTCGGCCTGGTGCTGCTGTGGCAGCCGCTGCTGAAGGCCGAGCGCCGCATGTCGCTCGCGCAGACCGCGCTGATCGCGGCCTTCGCGGCGTCCCTCGTCCTCTGGCTGAACGGCTGGTTGCTCGCCCTGTGGACCGTGATCCTGGCCGGCCTGGTCGGCGGCAAGGTGTTCCTGCATCAGGCGCGGTGGCAGCGCCGCTTCTACCTGCTGATGCTCGTGTACCTGCTGGCGCTGCTGGTGGTGATCGTGCTTCCGCAGATCGCGCCCCGCAACGAGATCGATCCGGCCATCCACGGCTATGCCGCCTGGGGGCTGCCGGTGATCTTCGTCGTCATGGCGCTGATCCCGACCGAGGCCGATCCGGCCGAATCCGCGCAGGTCATCGATTATTTCTACAGCGTGTTCCTGATGCTCATGCTGGGCGTGGTCATCCTGGGCTGCTTCGCGTTCATGATGCTCGGCCGTACGGGCTACCTGGAGGCGCTCACCTACATCGTCTTCATCATCGCCGGCCTGCTGCTGGTCGTCGGCCTGGCGTGGAATCCGCGCACGGGCTACGCGGGGCTGAACGTCTTCGTGTCCCGGTACCTCTTCTCCATCGGCCTGCCGATCGAGCAATGGCTGCAGTACCTGGCGCGGCAGTCGCACGCGGAGCCCTCGCCCGACCGCTTCATCGCCGAGGGCGTCGCGGCGCTCGCGCGGCTGCCGTCGGTACAGGGCGCGGCCTGGCGATCCGGCGGCCGGCACGGCGAGGCCGGGCAGCGCACGCCCTATGCGGTGGAGTTCGAGAGCGCCGATCTCGCGCTCACCATCTATTCGCGCTATCGCACCAGTCCTGCGCTGCACGGCCACCTGCGCCTCCTCGGCCAGCTGCTGAGCGAGTTCTATCTCGCCAAGCTCCGCGAGCGGGCGCTGCGCCAGGCGAGCTACCTGGAGGCGGTGCATGAGACCGGCGCTCGCGTGACGCACGACGTCAAGAACCTCCTGCAGTCGCTCAATGCCCTGTGCTCGGTCGCGCTGGCCGAGCGCGGGGACTCCCCGGAAGCCATTGCGCTGGTGCGCCGGCAGCTCCCCGCCATCTCGCAGCGGCTGGCCGCCACGCTGGACAAGCTGCAGCGGCCCGGCGAGGTGGCCGACGCCCGCGCGGCGGCGGCCGCGTGGTGGGACGCCCTGCGCCGCCAGTACGAGGATCGCGGCGTGCAGTTCGAGGCGCACGGGCTCGAGGACCTGTACCTGCCGCGCGGGCTGTTCGACAGCGTCGCCGACAACCTGCTGCAGAACGCGCTCGCCAAGCGCGTCGAGCAGCCCGACCTGCACGTCACGGCGAGATTGGAGGGCGGGCGCAATGCCGAATTGCGGGTGCGCGACACAGGACGCGCGGTGCCCGCGGAGGTCGCGTCGTCCTTGTTCCGCGGACCGGTCCAGTCGGCGAACGGGCTGGGCATCGGGCTCTATCAAGCCGCCCGGCAGGCACAGGCCGGCGGTTATCGATTGCGACTCGCTTCCAACCGGGACGGCGACGTGTGCTTTGCGCTTGCGGTGGAGGCGGGTTAGGGCAAGAGGCCGGCGGCGACCAACCTGCCGTAGAGCTCGCCCGCGGTGATCCACGTCATCTGGTGGTCGAACTCGCCGTTGGTCGGTCCGGCGGGGTTTGGCGTGTGCCAAACGAATACCCCATCCCCATTCAGGTTCGCGGCTTCGTCGGCTCCGCCGGTACCCTGGTTGCCTGTCTTCCCGGTGGCGAAGATGACCGCGACTACAGTCGTCTGATTGGTAAGAGGGGGCTGCGGCGGCGAAGCGCCACAGGTCGTGCTGGTAATGCCGGTCGCCGTCCGGCAAACGACGAGATCGTTCGGCTGGCAGGTCAGGCCGTTGAGCCGCAAGTTGGTGGCCGAGGTGAAATGCGGCAACGAAGAGGTGCCGGCGCATCCGGTGAGGGCACCGGCAGACACGGCATAGCGTATGCGATTGCCCCAGGCGTCGACAGCGTAGCCCCCCGCGTCCGTGATCTGAAAGCCGATCGCGCGCGCGGGGAGGAACCCCCCCGTGCCGCTGGGATAGGCTCCCGTGCACGTACCGCCGCCGGCGGGTGCTTCATCGCCCGCGCTCGTGCTAGTCGCCGGACAGGGCAGGCGGCCATTCGCGACCGCGAAGGCGAGCAGGAGGCTGCGCGCCGCCTCGATCCGCTGCCGGGTCTCCTCGAAGTTTCGCTGGTCCGTCTGCGCCGAGAGCGTGTACAGCCCGGCCGCCAGCAGCAGGCTGACGATCGCGAACACGACCGCGAGTTCCGTGAGCGTGAATCCGCGTTCGTGCCGCTGATCGCGCATGTGCATCAGGGCAGATAGTAGGTGCGCACCGGCGAGGTCGACGTGTCGGCGACGACCTGCGGGTGGTTGTTCACCGTAGTCAGCAGCAGCGACGTCCCGGTCCAGTCCACCAGGATCACGCGATCGTTCCACGGTCCCTTGGGGTGGGTAACGTTCGTGAGGCGCCGCATTCGCTGCTGCTCATAGAAGGTTCCGCCGTTCTCGTTGTCGCCTTCGAGGTAGTCCGACAGATTGCCGTTCGGCCTGCTCGCATTGCTGAGGCTCGCGCCGCCCAGCACCATCAGCGCGCGGATGTTGCAGTAGTTCGCACCGCTGCCGCAGCCGAGGCCTTCATTGAATCGCAGGCAGTTGGTGCTGCCGCAGCCAAAGGAGGAAAGGCTGTAGGCAGTGTTCTTCTGGGCCGCCGCGTAGTACAGCACGCGCTGCCACTGGTTGCGCGTGAACCACCCGTAGGTCGGGTCGGTCGACTTCACCAGGGGGTGGTCGGTGATGATCGCGCGCTCGAGGCGCAGCCTGAACTCGCCCTGCGTGTCCCAGCTCATCGCGTCGATGTTCGGCATCGTCGCCGAGACGCGCACGGTGACCGAGCCGTCGGAATTCATGGTCGCGCTGGGCGCATTGGTCGCGATCGGCGACCAGGGCGGGGTGCCCGAGTCATCGCGCGCGTAGGCCTGGAAGCGCGCGCCGTCGAGCGCGCGCAGGCCCATGGCCATGTTCGTGAACGTGGCGGTCATTCGCAAGACGATCGGCCGCCAGGGCTCGGCCGTGTACTCGTGGTAGACGCCCTCGCAAATGCGCACGTCATTCGTCGACTCCCAGGAGCAAGTCTGCGAAACGATGTAGCCGTAGCCCTGAGTCTCCACGGCGTTCCCAGGCGTCGACTGGTAAGCCACCATCGAAGAAGCCTGGTTCACGGGCAGCAAGCCCTGGCACGGATAGCTGGGGTCCGGAGGGGACTGGCACAGGGCCGCACTGCCCTGGTAGCTGGACGTGCCTGGATTCGAGAACGGCGCCGGATAGGGGTAGAGCGGGCTGCTCGAGGGAATGCCGGAGTAGTTCGAGTTGGTATAGACCGTGCGCAATGCCGGCGCGATCTCACGCTGGATTCGATCGGCGACGGCCGCTTCGATCGACGGCATGAGGTCGGCGGCCCTGACCCGCACCGCCTGGTCGTTGAACGTCTGACCCGGGCGACTGGTGACGAAGCTCGCCGACACGGCGTTCTCGCATTCGAGGTAGTTGCGCACGTCGAGCGGCCCCGCAACCGGCCGAACCTGCGCCCACGCCGCGGCGCCGCCGCAGGCCGCGGTCGTCATGCGCTCCCCTGGCGCAATGATGAGCGCCACCGAATCGTTGGCGGCTCCGTCGATCGTCAGCTGCCCTTGGGAGTCGGAGTTGATGACGGTGGGCGTCGTCGAGTTCGGCAGCGCCCAGCCCGGCGATACCACGTACCAGAGCGGCTCGCCCGCCGTGTCGGTCAGCTTGTCCAGCCCCAGCGTGCGCCAAGGCAGCCGGCCGACCGCAGGCAGGGTGCAGTTGGCGGCGGCGATGCCTTCGTTCGCGGTGTTGTAGTAGCCGAATGGTTCGGGGCAGGGCAGGCGGCCGGGGTTCGCCTCGCCGGCCTGCGCGGCCAGCTGTGCCACATAGCCGACGAGCGCCAGCTTCGCGCGCGCCAACATCACTGCATTCTGATTCCGGTCCACCGCGACGAACCGGCTCGCCGCGTTCAGCCGGCTGGTGACCACGTAGGCGAACACCAGCACGATCACCGCGACCAGCGCGAGCAGCCCAAACCCGCGCTGCGAGCGAACGCTACCGCTTCGCCGGATCACCGCGCTCGACCTTCAGCTCCCCCGGGCCGATCGGGTCCTTGATCTCACCGGTCGCGCGGTCGACTTGCTGCCCCACGCGCACGTTGGCAAAGCTTCCCTGCTCCCCGATGCCGATGCGCACCCGGCTGGGATCGCCGCTCCGGCGCACGCGAACGCCCTCCGGGCGCACGCCGTCCGGGATCGGATTGCCGTCCAGCCAGACCGTCGACTTGCCCTGCGAGCGCGTCACCACGCCGTCGAGTCGCGTAGTCGGCGAGATTGCCAGCGGTGCGGTGCGATCCTGGATGCCCGCCTTGCGCCGCGCGTCCAGCGCCTCGCGCTGCTCTGGGGTGAAGAACAGACGGCCGAACTGCTGAGCCCCGGCGAGCGTCGGGCTGAAGAGCCCCAGGGCGAGCAGCGCAAGCGCAAGCCGCCTCACGATTTCGCCCCGTGGTCGACGATGGTGATGAGGTCGATCTCGCACTCCGCCCGCAGGCGCGGCGCCAGGGTCGGCACGTTGGCGGGCTGGCCGGTGCGAGTCACCGTGCAGCGGCGCACGGCGTAATACGCCTTGCCGGAGGCGCGCAGCGCCCACAGGAAGGCGAACAGGTCGCCCTCGTGCAGCAGCGCGAGGTCCACGCGCATCATGCTGGCGTAGAAGTCCACCGTGCCCGGCTTGCCCGGCACCGAAGCGAGCGCGCGCTGCCGCTCGACGCGGTAGCGCAGGTCGGGAAGCTCGAGGTCGCCGCGGATGCGCTTCATCGAATCGGCCCACTCCAGGCGCTGCTCCTCGCCCAGGATGCCGAGCTCCCTGAGCTGCTGGTAGACCTTCAGCTTCTCGCGGACCTCGCGCTCCTCCTCGGCGATGCGCATCAGGCGCTCCTTCACCTGAACACGCTCCAGGCGCGCGGCCGCGAGCACCGCCGCATCGGCGGCGTGCTTGTCCTTGGACCAGACGACGAACGAGACGCCGGCCACCAGCAGCACGACGAAAGCGAGCAGCGGGAGGACGAGCTGGCGGACTTCCCGGGCGGTCAGGTTCACGGCAGGTTCCGCGCGAGGAAGATGGTGAAGCGCGGCGCCTCGCCGCCGGACGTCGAGCCGATGTCGCCCGACAGCGTTCCTTCGGAAGTGACGTCGAACGGCAGCTGCGTGCGCTCCACCTGGTAGACGCCGCTCTGGCCGAGCGCTTCCGCAAAGCGCTGCACTTCCCCCGTGATCGCCCGATAGTCCGAACGCGCCATGCCCGGCACCCGCCCGGAGACCTCGAGGCGCTCGACCTGGGATCCCGGCCCCGACTTCGTCGCCGCGCTCGCCGGCGGCGGCTTTGCGCCTGCGCCGCCGGACGCCCGGTCGACCTGCCACACGAGCGAGTCGATCTCGATCTGCGGGAATTGGTCGAGCACCTGCGACAGGTAGCGCAGCGTGGGCTCGGGCGCGCCGCTGCGCTGCGCGATCTTCGTGAACTCGAGCACCGTCGCGCGCAGGTTGTCGACCGTGGTGTAGGTAACCGGGAAAGCATCCGCCTTGCGCCGGTATTCGTCCTGGTCGGCGCGCGAATCCGCGCGCACCTGGGTGGTTTCCGACCGAATGCCGGCGATGTCGAGCCAGATCGCGCCCGCGTAGAGCGCGCAGGCGGCGAAGGCGAGTGCGCCGGCCGCCACCAGCCCGCGCTGCATCTGCCAGAGGAAGTACCCGCGCCGCTCCTCGCGCCGCGCGAACTGCTCGCGCGGCGGCCGCCGGGCGGCCAGCTGCAGATACAGTTGCTCCGCGCCCATGTCCTGCGGCGCTTCCCGGATGCCGACGCGCCGCGCCGCTTCGGCCTGGTCGATCGTGACGAAGGACAGGCGCGCATCCGAGACCAGCGTCCGCTCGAAGACCGCCTTGCGGCCGGGCGGCGCGATGACGACGACGTGCACGGGCGGGCCTTCGCGCGGCAGCACCCGAAGCGTCGAGAGGTATTGCGCGAGCCGCCCGGTCTCCGAACGCACGAAGGCCGCGAACGCCTCCGGCGTCATATCGGCCGCGCGCTCGAGCCGCGCGAAGCGCAGCCTGCCGTTGTCGATGAAGCACTGGCGCAGGCCGGCGCGATTGGCGTTCACCACGAAGCAGCGGCCGCCCCGCACCCCGAGGCGCGCCGCCAGCGCCGGCGCGAGCAGCGGCACCGAGAACATGCCGGCGAGCTTCGCTTCCGATTCCGCCAGCGCATCCAGCCAGGGCGCGATGCGCTGGGTATTGGTGAAGGACGTGAGCAGCAGGCGCTCGTTGCGCCGCTCGCCGCTCACCTGTCCCAGCGACAGCGCGGTCGCAAGCCGGGTGTCGCGGTAGCGCTGGGCGAGGCGCCGCCGCAGGACCTGCTCGCGGTCCGAGCCGCGCAGGTACGGAATCAGCTCCTCGTGGAAGTCCTCGCCCGCCTGGTCGACCACCACCGAAAACAGCGCGCCGCGATGCCCCCCCAGATACTCGCGGAACGCGGAGGCCCCGGTGTCGTCGGACGGGAACTTGGCGTCCAGCGTCAGGCGACCCCGGCGCCACGCATAGACGCGGTGCTCGTCGGCGGTGAAATAGGCGATGCGCTTCATGTCAGAACTTCATCTTGCTGATGGTGTCGTAGACGGGACCCAGCACCGACAGCATGACCCAGCCGAGGATCGCCCCGAGCACCACGGTGAGCAGCGGCTCGACCATGGCCTGCAGCCTGCCGATCGCCTCGCGCACCTCGCGATTGTAGAAGTAGCTGACGTTCAGAAGCGCCGTGTCCAGGCCGCCCGTATTCTCGCCGATGCGAAGCATGCGGATGACGAGCGGCGGGAACAGTCCCGCGTCCTGGAACGCCACGGTGAGGTTCTTGCCCTCGGCGATCTGCTGGCCGGCGTCGCGCAGCGCCTGCTCCACGGGCCGGTTGCCGACGATTTCCTCGCAGCTGCGGATCGCATCGAGCACCGTGATGCCCGAGGAGTACATCATGGCGAAGCTCGAGGCGAAGCGCGAGAGCACGATGCGCTTCATGATCGGACCGACCAGGGGCATCGAGATCTTGTAGCGGTCCAGGGCATAGGCGACGGCCGGGTTGGTGCGCGCCGCGAACTTGATGCCGAAGAAGACCACGAACGGCGCTGCGAGCACCAGCCACCAGAAGTCGACGCAGAAGTTGGAGACCGCGATCAGGATGCGCGTCTGCATCGGGATGTCCTGACCCATGTTGCGGATGAAGCCGGTCATCTGCGGCACGAGATAGATCATCAGGAAGAAGGTCACCAGCAGCACGATCGACCCGACGAACGCCGGGTACATGATGAGCTTCTTGGTCTGCGCGGCGAGCTCGTCCTCCCACTTCAGCGACTCGGTCAGGCTCTTCAGGACCTCGGCCAGCCGCCCCGTCTGCTCGCCGGAGCGGACCAGGCTGACGAATACCTTGCTGAACACTTCCGGGTACTCCGCAAGCGCCTGCGAGAGGTTCTTGCCGCCCTCGATGGCCTCCAGCAGGCCGGAGATGATTTCGCGGAAGCGCCGGTTCTCCGCGCTCTCGCGCAGGTCGACGAGTCCCTCGACGACCGGCACGCCGGCGTTCGCCAGCTGCTCGAGGTGAAAGCAGAAGTTGATCAGGTCCTGGCGCGAGATACGCGTGCCGCCGATCAGCTTCGCCGTCTGGCTGGTCGGCGCGCCGTAGACCAGGTCGAGGTTCATGCGCAGCAGGCGCTGCTCGAGGTCGAACGGGTTGACGGCCTCGGTGCGCCCCAGCACGCTCTTGCCTTCCGCGTCGATGGCCTTGTACGTGTAGAGGGGCATGGCTGTCGCCGATCGGGGCGCCCGGGGGCGCTCAGGCCATGCGGTCGGTGAGGTCGACCACGCGCATCAGCTCGTCGAGGCCGGTGTGGCCCGCCCGGACCATGCGTACGCCGTCGTCGGCGAGTGTCTTGAAGCCCTTGGCGCGCGCGGCCGTGAGCAGCTCGCGCGCCGTGGCGCGGCGGGCGATCAGCTCGTCCAGCCCGCCGTCGATCTTGAGGATCTCCAGGATGGACTGCCGGCCGCGATATCCCTGGTAGTCGCACTGGTCGCAGCCGACCGCGCGGAAGAGCGGCGAATTCTCGGACGCACCCATGCCCAGCATGCGCCGCTCCCGGGCATCGGGTTCGTACGACTGCCGGCAGGTGCGGCACAGCCGGCGCACGAGCCGCTGCGCCACGATGCCGATGATGTTGCCGGACATGACGTCGGGCACGATGCCGATGTCCAGCAGCCGTGGAATCGCGCCCACGGCGGAATTGGTATGCAGCGTCGAGTACACCTGGTGCCCGGTCATCGCCGCGCGGAACGCCATCTCCGCCGTGTCCTTGTCGCGGATCTCGCCGACCAGAATGGCGTCCGGGTCCTGGCGCATCAGCGCGCGCACGCCGTTGGCGAAGTCGAGCTTCGCCGCTTCCGACACCGAGGTCTGGCGAATCAGGGTCATCGGATACTCGACCGGGTCCTCCAGCGTCATGATGTTGACGCCGTCCGAGTTGATGTGGTTCAGGATCGAGTAGAGGGTCGTCGTCTTGCCGCTGCCCGTCGGGCCGGTGACCAGGATGATGCCCTCGGGCCGCGCGATCATGCGCTTCAACAGCTCCAGCGCGCCGTCCTCGAGGCCGAGCCGCTCGAGCGGAACGATGCCCTTCTGCCGGTCGAGAATGCGCAGCACGATGTTCTCGCCGTGCGTGGTCGGCAGGCTCGCGACGCGGAAGTCGACCACGCGGCCCGACATGGTGGCGGAAATGCGCCCGTCCTGCGGTGCGCGCGTCTCGGCGATGTTCATCTTCGACATGACCTTGACGCGCACCGCCATGGCCGGCCAGTAGGTCTTGTGCAGGGACCGGATCTGCCTCAGCACCCCGTCGATGCGGTAGCGGATGCGCAGGAAGTTCTGCTCGGGCTCGAAGTGGATGTCCGAGGCGCCTCGGTCGACCGCGTCGGCGAGAAGCGCCGAAATGAGGCGCACCACCGGCTGGGAGTATTCGTCCCCTTCGGCGATGGTGGCGTAGTCGACCTCGCCCGTCTCGATCTCGCGCAGGATGCCGTCGATCGAGAACTCGTGGCCGTAATAGTGCTCGACCGCGCGCTCGATCTCGGAGTCGCCCGCCAGGCGCAGCTCGATCTCGACGTCGCCCTTCAGGTGGGCGCGCAGCTGGTCGACGGCGACGATGTTGTTGGTGTCGGCGAGCGCGACGATGAATCTGTTGGCCTGGCGGTCCAGCGCCACCGGGAACATGTGGTAGCGCCGCGCCATGTCGCGCGGCAGCATCTTGAGCGCCGCCGGATCCACGATGATGTGCGCCAGATCCACCGACTGCAGTCCGAGCTTTTCGGAAAGCGCGTCGCGCAGCGTTGCTTCGGAAACGAACCCGAGCTGCACCAGCAGCCGCCCCACCGGCGCCTTGGACTTCGTTTGCTCCAGCAGGGCGATCCGCAGCTGGTCTTCGGTCAGGATGCCCTGGTCGATCAGGATCTGCCCGATATGGCGTTTCGCCTGCGGATTGGTGGGCGAGTTCATCCAGCCTTCATGATACAGAAAGCCCCAAAAAACCGGGCTTTAGGAACTGTCAGCGCGAAAGCGCCTGAACCCTCTCCTCGGCCGCCCGGGGGTCGAAGGAAGGGGTGCGCTTCAGGCCCAGCGTCAGCGCTCTGCGATATTGCTCCAAAGCGGCCTGGGCCTGGCGCGCGTGCTCCAGGCTGATTGCGTAGTTGTACGCGTAATCCGGATTTTCCGGCTCGAATGCGACCGCCTTGGCGTAGGCCTGGCGGGCTTCCGCCCAGCGGTTCTGCTGGGCATATTGATTCCCGAGTGAGAAATACAGCACACTTTCCTCGGACTCCGCCGCGATCAGGCCCTTCAGCCGGGATTCGGCGCTGACCGGGTCGAGCCGGCCGGCGCGCAGGCCGAGCAGCCCCGCTTGCGCGTGCGCATCGCGCGGGTCCATTTCCAGCACGCGGCGATAGAGGAGCTCGGCTTCCGGGAATCGCCGGGACTGGGTCTCCACCGCCGCCAGCCCCAAGAGCGCGTCGCGGTTGCTGGGATCGTCGCGAAGCGCGGTCTCGTAGTCGCGGCGCGCGCGATCCAGGTCGCCGGCCTGATAGGCCGAATAGCCGGCGGACACCGCCGGGTCGACCATGGGTGCCGGACGACTGCGGGCCACCGTCGTGCGGAGCGGCTCGGACGCCTCCGGCGCACGCGCAACAGCGGGCGCACGGACGCGCGGCTTGGGCGCCGCGCGCGGTGCGGAAGCCCGCGGCGCGGCCTGCACGGGAGGCGTCGGGGCGGGCGCGGGCTTCGCCGACGGCGGCGTCGGCGCAGGGCCCTGCGCAATCAGCGGCTGCGCCGGGGCGGGCGCGACCGACGGCAATCCGGGGATCGCGTTTCCGGGCCCGCCCGGCTGGACGCCGGCGCCCGGCGCGGGCTGGGGCGGCGCGACCGCCACCGGCTGCTCGCCCGACGGCGGTTTCGGATTCTTGACGTAGATCGAAGGCGGCGAGGACAGCTGAATGTAGAAGTAGATGACCGTGCCGATGCAGACCGAGCCCAGCAGGCCCATGGTGATGTAGAAGGGCATGCGCGGATTCGGCTCGCGCACCTTGGCTTCGAAGGGCTTGCGCGCCGCCGCCCGCTGAGCAGCCTGCGGTTCGGGCGCGGGCCGGGGAGGCGCCTCGCTCGCCGGCCGCGCGGGTGGCTGCAGCGAAAGGTCACTCCCGCCGCCTGCCGCCGCCCCGCTCGGGAGGTCCTCCGACTGGATTTCCAGCGGCGCCGTGATCGGCGGAAGCTCGTCGCGCGTCACGACCCGCTTCTCGTCGGCGGGCGCGGCCGCCGACTCGTCGGCGAGGCGCAGCTCCCCGCCACCGGCGTCGCCGCCTTCCTGGGTGCGCTTCTGCGCCTCTTCCTTGGCCTTCTCGGCCTTCTTCAGCGCCTCGAGCAGCAGGCTCATGGCGCTACTGGCCCACCGTTTTCGGGTCTACGCCCTCGGGTACGCCGGTCGGCTTAGTCAGGAAGTTCTTGCCGGGCAGCATCTCGCGGAAGTTCGCGTAGTCGCCGTCCACGCTCGCGTCGTGGATGACGGTGGCACGCAGAAAGATGACCAGCTCGGTCTTGCGAGTGATCTTCTTTTCCTGCGAGAAGAGCTTGCCGAAGAACGGAATCTGGTTGAGGCCGGGGATGCCGTCGTCGACCTTCTCCACGGAGTCCTGCATGAGCCCGCCCAGCACCGCGGTCTGGCCGCTCTGGATGCGGAGCATCGAATCGAATTCGCGGGTTTCGAAGACCGGGATGAGGTTCGGAGTCGTCAGCGCGGGATTGGGGTCAGTGGCGTCGTCCACCTTGCGCCGGATCGTCGGCCGCACGTTCAGCACGATCGTTTCGGCCTCGCTGACCTGCGGCAGCACGCTCATCATGAAGCCTTCGGCGGCCACGTTCGGCGTCGTGGTGAACGACTGCTGGATCACGGTGTTGCCGGACCCGCCGCCCGCGATCGTGATCGGCTGCGTGGACGGCGTCACTGTGAAGTAGACGATGTCACGCGTTACCCGCAGTAGCGCCGTCTGGTTGTTGAGCACGCTCACCTTGGGGCTGGACAGCACGCGCACGTCGCCGAACGACTCCAGCATGCGGATGGCAATGTTGAAGTTCTGGCTGACGATGGCGCCGCCCAGGACGAAGGCATTCGTGGAGATGTTGGCCGGCGTGCCTGAGGAGATCTGGTTGAATTCCGTGCCGGATTGGCCGGTGCCGAAGGCCGGCCGACCGGTGGTGGTGGCGCCGGTGCGCAGCCGCTGCCAGTCGATACCGCGCTGGTACTCGTTATTGAGCTGGACCTCGGCGACCGTGGCCTCGATCAGCACCTGCCGGCGCACGTTCGCCATGACCGAGTCGAGGAATTCCGCCACCCGCACCTGCTGGCGCGAGGTCGCGCGCACGTAAATGACCCCGCTCTCCCGGTTGCCGATCACCGAACTCGGGGCCTGGACGCCGGCGGCCGTCGCGACGGCGGCGGGCTTGGCCGCGGCCGCGCCTGCACCCGAGCCCCCGCCCCCGCCCCCGCCGATGATGTCCTGGATATTCTGCATCAGCGTATCCCACAGCTGGGTGTTGGCGGCGACGTCGACGGTGGTCGTGGAGCCGGTGCCCGTGTTGCCGGAACCGCCGCCGGCGCTGCCACCTCCCGTGCCCGAGGACCCGGAGTTGAACTGCGTGTTGGTCTCCGACTTCATCTTCACGTTGCGCGAGGCGGAGACGAAGTCGATGTGATAGGCGCGCAGGTACGGCGCGTCCGGCAGCACCAGGAGATTGGGACCGTGCAGCTCGTAGCGCATGTCCACTTGGCGGGCAATCCGCTCGAGCAGCTGCGGCAGGGTCTGGTCGACCGCGTTCAGGGTCACCATTCCCGTAATGCCCGGCGCGACGTCGATGTTGAGGCGGGCGTCGCGCGCCAGCGCGAACAGCAGTTCCTGGGCCGGGACCCCGTTGACTACGACACTATAGGTTTCGGGTGCCTGCTTGGGGGTGGGCTTCGGCAGCACCGGGGCGACCTGAATCGGCGCCGGAATCGCTCCTGGGGGCGGCGAGGACTCCGCCCTTTCGCCCAGATGGGTATCCGAGGGCTTGAACGCCGGCTGGGCGCACCCCGCCAGGGTGCCGGCAATTGCCGCGACAGCGAGCCCGCGCTTCGAGACCATGGGAACCCGATTTCTCCCCCGAGAAACTGAGCATAGCATGGTCGCGCCTGAAGAAAAGCGGCTAAGCGACTGTCGCGTGAGAGTTTTCAGGAATTTGCAAATGGGGCCTCACAGGACGCGCCGAATATCCGAAAAAGGCCGGGGGGTGAGGGGGAAGGCCTTTTGGTAGCGGGGAGGCAGCCGTTTGGCGGCCTGCGCCGCGCTCGCGGCATCGGCAAAATCTCCGTAGACCGCCCAAATCCTGTACTTGCCGGCCTCCGGAACGGGGACGACATAGAGGTTCTCCAGCGGCACCAGGTCCCGTGCCCGCTGCAGAAAGCGCTCGACCCGGGCCGGATCGCTGTTGTCGGAGATGTACAGCTCCAGGGTCATACGATTGTCCGGTGCTGCGGCCAGCTTGTCGTGGGTCGCGGAGAGCCGGGCGGTCAGCAGCGGCAGCCGGGCAGCCGAGTAGCCCGCAAAGGCAGCCTCCTGATCACGGTCCAGCAGGGACGGTGGCGGCCGGGAGGGGAGCACCGCCACGGCGGCGGCAACCGAGGCCATCGCAGGTGCAGCGTGCGAGTCGGGAGGTTGCGGGGCCGGGGGAGGCCGAGAGACCGGCAGGCTGCGAATCTCTCCGCTGGCCTGCACGGGGGCCGGTCCGGGGCCGGGCGCGCCGAACTCGAGGATGCGATAGGCCGCCAAGCCGACGAGCAGTCCCGCTGCGCCGGCGCCCGCCGCCAGCCACAAACCGAGGGGTTGGCGGCGGCGAGGCGCGAACTCCGAGTCTCCGACCGCCGCCCGGACCTGCTTGGCCGTGACCGCATGGGTGCCCTCGCTGAACGCGGCCAGCAGCGACTTGTCCGCGAGGATGTTGATGCGCCGCGTGAGGCCCCCGGAGGCGCGCGCGATACGCGTCAGCGCCTGGGGCGTGAAGACCTCGGGGCCACGATATCCCGCGGCGCGCATGCGGAAGGACACGTAGGTCGCGACCTCCGCCGCGGACAGCGGCCGGGTGCGAAAGCTGTGCGTGATGCGGTCCTTGAGCTGGCGCATCGACGACTTGTCGAGGATGTCGTCGAGCTCCGATTGCCCGAACAGCACGATCTGCAGGAGCTTGTGCCGGCTGGTCTCCAGATTGGACAGCAGCCGCACCTGCTCGAGCGCGTCCTCGGGCATGGCGTGGGCCTCATCGATCAGCACGACCGTACGCCGGCCCCGCGCGAAGGACTCGATCAGCCGCTCCTGCAGCGCGTGGAGCACGCCCGTGGCGCGCCCGGGCGTGACGGCGACCTTGAGCTCGTCGGCGACCGTGAGCAGCACCTCGTCGCGCGTGACCGACGGATTGGCCAGGTAGATGGTCTCGACGTGCGGCGGCAGCCGCTCCATCAGCATGCGGCACAGCATGGTCTTGCCGCTGCCGACTTCGCCAACCACCTTGACGATGCCCTCCTCGTGCAGCGTCGCGTACTGCAGGGCCTCCAGGGTCGTGCCGCGGTCCGCGCCGTCGAAGAAGAAATCGGTATGCGGCGTGATCCGGAACGGCGCTTCGTTCAACCCGAAATGCTCGAGATACAGCGACATGCGCCTAGCGCTCCTTGGGCTCCGCCGTGTTCATGCGGCTGTAGAGGGTGGTGCGGTTCACGCCGAGCAGCTTCGCCGCCTGGCTCATGTTGCCGTGGGTCATGCGCAGCGCCGCCTCGATGTAGGCTCGCTCCCAGGCATGCAGCGTCGCGTCCAGACTGAAGCCGCCGCGCGCCAGCTCCTGCTCCGCCTCGGCCACCAGGTCGCGCGGTCCCGCCGGCCCGGCGCCGGCCGTCTCCAGGTCGAACTCGGGCTCCAGATCCGCCGCCGAGACGCGCGTGCCCGCCTGCTTGGTGGTGAGGCGGATGACGATGTTGCGCAGCTCGCGCACGTTGCCCGGAAAGCCGTACGCGAGCCAGGCGCGCTCGGCGGCTTCGTCCAGCGTGAACGGCGCGACGCCCGCCTGCGCCGAATACTCCCGCCGGAAATGATCGAGCAGGATCATGCGGTCCGTGCCCATTTCGCGCAGCGGCGGCACGGTCACGGTGAGCACCGAGAGCCGGTGGTAGAGGTCCGCGCGGAAGCGCCCCTGGCGCACCTCCTGGCGCAGGTCGCGGTTGGTGGCGGCGATGACGCGGGCGCGCGCCACGCGGCGTTGCGTCTCGCCCACGCGCTGGTACTCGCCATTTTCCAGGACGCGCAGCAGCTTCGCCTGCATCTCGAAGGGCAGCTCCCCGATCTCGTCGAGGAACAGCGTGCCGTCCTGCGCGTCCTCGAAATATCCCGACTTGTTCGAGGTGGCGCCGGTGAACGCGCCCTTCACGTAGCCGAACAGTGTCGGTTCGACCAGCGTCGGCGCGATCGCCGCGCAGTTCAGCGCGAGGTAGGGGCGGCCTGCGCGCTGCGAACCCCGGTGCAATGCGAGTGCGACGCGCTCCTTGCCGCTGCCGGACTCCCCCTCGATCAGCACCGGGAAGGGCGCGTCCGCGGTCTGCGCGATCTGGTTGCGCAGGCGCACGAGCGCGTCGCTCTCGCCGATCAGGCGCTCGCCGGGCGCGGCCGCCTCGACCGGCGTCCCGCCGAAGGCCAGCGCGCGGCGCAGCGTCGCCTTGATCAGCTCCGGGTCGCTCGGCTTGGCGATGAACTCGACCGCGCCGAGCGCCCGGGCGTGGCGGGCGTGCGCCGCGTCGTTCTGGCCGGAAAGCACGAAGATGCGCATCGCCGGGGAGTGGGCCAGCAGGTCGGCGATCAGCCGGAACCCTTCGTCCGGCGTGTGGGGGCGCGGCGGGAGTCCGAGGTCGACCAGCGCGAGCGGCGGCGCCTCCGGCAGCTGGCGCAGCAGGTCGATCGCGTGGCGCCGCGATTCGCAGGCGAGCACCTCGAAATCCGTGCCGAGCGCGAAGCCGAGCGTCTCGGCGATCAGCGCGTCGTCGTCGACGAGCAGGAGCGCCGGCCGGGCGCCGCGCGGCTCAGTCGCGCCCGTCGCCATGCACGCAACGCAGGTAGGCGCGCTCGAGATTGGGCTCCGCGTAGCGCGCGCACAGCTCGGCGGGCGAGCCGCGGAAGCGCAGCCGGCCGCGCTCGAGCACGGCGATCCCGGAGCACAGCTCCTCGACGTCCGAGAGCACATGCGAGGTGAACAGCAGCGTGCGCCCCTCGCGGCGCAGCCGCGCCAGCACTGCCTTGACCGCCAGGCGGCTGGCGGGGTCGAGCCCGCTCATCGGCTCGTCGAGCACGGTCAGTTCCCGGGCGAGGAGGAACCCGCCGGCGAGGCCGAGCTTCTGCGTCATGCCCTTGGACAGTTCGCGGACCGGGCGCTCGAGGGCGTCGGCCTCGAGCGCGAGCTCGTCCAGCAGGGCGCGCGCCTCGGCCTCCCGGTACGCGCCGCCGCCCAGCTGCACGGTCATCGCCAGGAACTCGCGCCCCCGCAGGTAGTGCGGCGGCAGGAACCGCTCGGGCACGTAGGCCAGGCGCACGCGGGACTCGGCCCGGCTGCTCACCACGTCGAAGATCTCGATGCGCC
This sequence comes from Burkholderiales bacterium, assembly GCA_036274335.1. Classification (GTDB taxonomy): domain Bacteria; phylum Pseudomonadota; class Gammaproteobacteria; order Burkholderiales; family SG8-39; genus JAABQT01. The sequence continues at coordinate 39,384 of DASUFW010000307.1, forward strand.
CGGCGTCGAAGGCGCAGAAGTCAAGCATGCATTTGAGCAGCGTGGTCTTGCCGGCGCCGTTCGCGCCCACCAGCCCGAACGCCTCGCCCTGCGCGACCTCGAGGTCGACGCCGCGGAGCGCCTCCCGCGCGCCGAAGCGCTTGGTGAGGCCCGTCACGCGCACGGCGGCGCCGGTCACGGCTCTGTCCACGCCCCTACTATATTGGAATCCGGCATGGCTCGATCATGGGGGGCGGCGGGGAGGTTCGGTCGAGTAAAATCCCGCTGTTGCCGTCGTCCCCCCCTTCCGTGGCAAGCCCCGCCATCGCAGAGATCGAGGATCTGTCCTTCGCCTACGACCGCCGTCCCGTGCTGCACGGGATCCGCATGCGGATCCCGCAGGGCAAGGTGGTGGCGATCATGGGCCAGTCCGGCTGCGGCAAGACGACGCTGCTGCGCATCCTCATGGCGGCGCTGCGGCCGGGTGCGGGGCGCGCCCTCGTGCTGGGCGAAGATACGCGCGCGCTGGACCGGGACGCGCTCTACGCGCTTCGCCGGCGCATGGGGATGCTGTTCCAGTTCGGCGCGCTGTTCACCGACATGAGCGTGTTCGACAACGTGGCGTTCCAGATGCGCGAGCACACCGATCTCCCCGAGGACGCGATCCGCGACCTCGCGCTGCTCAAGCTCGAGGCCGTCGGCCTGCGCGGCGCGGCGGCGCTCATGCCCTCGGAGCTGTCCGGCGGGATGGCGCGCCGGGTGGCGCTGGCGCGCGCGATCGCGCTCGACCCGGCGCTGATCCTGTACGACGAGCCGTTCACGGGCCTCGACCCGATCGCGATGGGCGTCATCGGCCGCCTGATCCGCCAGCTGAACGACGCGCTCGGCGCCACCTCCGTGGTGGTCACGCACGACGTCACGGAGACCCTGCCGCTGGTCGACTACGTCTACTTCATGGCGGAGGGCCGGGTGATCGCCGAGGGCACGCCGGCCGACGTGCGGCGCACGGGGGTGCCGTTCGTCGAGCAGTTCGTTTCCGGCGCCCGCGAGGGGCCGGTCGCGTTCCACTACCCGGCGTCGGGCTACGAGGCCGACCTCGGCCTGGCCGGCCAGGCCTGAGCCATGCGCGCGCTGCTCGTCCGGCTCGGCTCGAAAGTCACCCACGGCGTCTGGCGGCTCGGCTACGCGGCCCGCTTCTTCGTCTATCTGCTCATGCACTCGGGCACCGCGCTGCGGCGCTTTCGCCTCACGCTGCGCGAGATCTATTTCGCCGGCGTGCTCTCGCTCATCATCATCCTGGTCTCGGGACTGTTCGTCGGCATGGTGCTCGGGCTGCAGGGCTACGACACGCTGCAGCGCTACGGCTCCTCGGAGGCGCTCGGCGTGCTGGTCGCGCTGTCGCTGGTGCGCGAGCTGGGGCCGGTGGTCGCCGGGCTGCTGTTCGCCAGCCGCGCGGGCAGCGCCATAACCGCCGAGATCGGCCTCATGAAGGCGACCGAGCAGCTCTCGGCCATGGAGATGATGGCGGTCGATCCGATCGCGCGCGTGGTGGCGCCGCGCTTCTGGGGCGGCGTGATCTCGATGCCGCTGCTCGCGGCGCTGTTCTCGGCGATGGGCGTGTTCGGCGGCTACCTGGTCGGCGTGGTGCTGATCGGCGTGGACCAGGGCGCGTTCTGGTCGCAGATGCAGGCGGCCGTGGACGTGCGCAACGACATCCTGAACGGCGTGATCAAGAGCCTGGTGTTCGGCGTGGCGGTGACGCTGATCGCCGTGTTCGAGGGCTACGACGCCGCGCCGACGGCAGAAGGCGTCTCGGGGGCCACGACGCGCACCGTGGTCACCTCTTCGCTCGCCATCCTGGCGCTGGACTTCGTGCTCACGGCGCTCATGTTTACCGGAGGAAACTGAAATGACCCGTTCCACCATCGATCTCTGGGTCGGCTTGTTCGTCGCCATGGGCCTGGGGGCGCTCCTGTTCCTCGCGCTCAAGGTCGGCAACCTGGCGTCGTTCTCCACGGCCGACACCTACCATCTGGAAGCGCGCTTCTCCAACATCGGCGGCCTCAAGGTGCGCGCGCCGATCAAGAGCGCGGGCGTGGTGGTCGGGCGGGTCGGCGAGATCGGCTTCGACGGCCAGACCTACGAGGCCGTGGTGACGCTCAACGTCGACGCGCGCTACAAGTTCCCGCGCGACACGTCGGCCAAGATCCTGACCTCCGGACTGCTCGGCGAACAGTACATCGGCATGGAGGCGGGCGCCGATACGCGCATGCTGGACAACGGCGGCAAGGTGCGCCTGACCCAGTCGGCAGTGGTGCTGGAGAACCTGATCAGCCAGTTCCTGTTCAACAAGGCCGCCGAAGGCGGCCCGCAGGACAAGAAGTGAAGGGGCGCATGCTCGCACTGGCGCTGCTGGTCGCCGCGTCGGGGTGCGCCAGCACCGGCGATCCGCGCGATCCGCTGGAGGGCATGAACCGCGGCGTGCTCGCGTTCAACGACGCCGCCGACAACGCGGTGCTCAAGCCCGTGGCGCGCGCCTACAACTACGTGACCCCCGAGCCTTTGCGCGCCATGGTGCGCAATTTCTTCAACAATCTCGGCGATCCGTGGATCGGCACGAACAACCTGCTGCAGGGCAAGCCGCTCGAGGCCATCACCGACTGGATGCGCTTCGCCATCAATACGACGATCGGCTTCTTCGGCATCATCGACGTGGCGAGCCAGGCGAGGCTGGAAAAGCACGACGAGGACTTCGGCCAGACGCTCGCGGTCTGGGGCGTCGGCAACGGCCCCTATCTCATGCTGCCGTTTCTCGGGCCGAGCACGACCCGGGACACGGCCGCCCTGCCGGTCGACTGGTACAAGGACCCTGTCCTGACCGCGCGGCCGATCGCCCTGCGCAACACGGCCACGGCGGTCCGCTTCATCGAGCGGCGCGCCGACGTGCTGGCCGTGTCCAATACGCTGGAGGAGGCGGCGCTCGACCGCTACGTGTTCCTGCGCGAGGCCTTCTACCAGCACCGGCGCAACCTGATTTACGATGGCCGCCCGCCCCGCGAACGGCCGCCGGCCGATTGAGGAGACGCACCATGTGGAAGACGCTGGTCATCGTCGCACTTGCGCTGTTCGCCGGCCCCGCGCCGGCGCAGCAGCCGACCTCGCCCGACGAGCTGGTCAAGAAGGTGATGCTCGACATCCAGAATGCCATCGTTGCCGACAAGGACATGAAGGCCGGCGACCGGGACAAGAGCATCCGGCTGATCGAGGAGAAGGCGCTGCCGTACTTCGATCAGAGGGGCATGACGGCGCTCGCGGTCGGCGTCAACTGGCGCAAGGCGAGCCCGGAGCAGAAGGAGCGCCTGGTGCAGGAGTTCCGCACGCTGATCCTGCGCACCTACGCGAGCTCGATCAGCGCGTTCGCCGACCAGAAGTTCGAGTTCCGTCCCGTGAAGCTCGCGCCCGAGGACACCGAGACGACCGTGCCGGTGCGCATCGTGCAGTCGGGCTCGCAGCCGGTGCTGGTCGAGTACGACATGGAGAAGAAGCCCGACGGCTGGAAGTGCTACGACGTGCGCATCGCCGGCGTCAGCCTGGTGATCAACTACCGCACCGAGTTCGGCATCCTCGTGCGGGACAAGGGCATCGACGGCCTGATCGACGCGCTGACGAAGAAGAACCGCTCGCTCGACGCGAAAGGCGGCGCCGGCAAATGACGCATGTCGAGGGCAGCCGCCTGAGCGTGAGCGGGCCGGCGACGCTCGCCACCGCGACGCGGCTGCTCGAGGAAACGCGCGCCGCGCTGGCGGGCGGCGTGACCGAGGTGGACCTGGGCGAAGTCACCGAGCTCGACTCCTCGCTCCTTGCCGTGATCTTCGCCTGGATGCGCGAGGCGCGCGCGCAGGGCCACACCCTTGCCCTGCGCCGAGTGCCGGCCGACCTGACGAGCCTCGCCCGTCTGTACGGCGTGGCCGAGCTCCTCCCGCAAGACGCCCGCTGAACCCGGCCATCGACGTCGTCGGCGTGGAGAAGCGCTACGGCGCGCTGCGCGCGCTCGCCGGCGTTTCGCTGCAGGTGCTGCCCGGGGAATTCTTCGGGCTGCTCGGGCCGAACGGCGCGGGCAAGACCACCCTCATCAACGTCATCGCCGGCCTCGCCCGGGCGGACGCGGGGCATGTGCGGGTGCTGGGCGCCGACGTTTCCTCCGAGTACCGGCGCGCGCGGCGCCTCCTCGGGGTCGTGCCGCAGGAGCTGGTCTTCGACCCTTTCTTCACGGTGCGCGAAACGCTCCGGCTGCAGTCGGGGTACTTCGGCCTGCGCGACAACGACGCCTGGATCGATGAAGTCATGCACCACCTCGACCTGGCCGGGAAGGCGGACGCCAACATGCGCGCGCTCTCCGGCGGCATGAAGCGCCGCGTGCTGGTCGCCCAGGCGCTGGTGCACAAGCCGCCGGTCATCGTCCTGGACGAGCCGACGGCCGGCGTGGACGTGGAGCTGCGCCAGGGCCTGTGGCAGTTCATCCGGCGCCTGAACGGCGACGGTCACACCATCGTGCTCACCACGCACTACCTGGAAGAAGCCGAGGAGCACTGCCAGCGCATCGCCATGCTGAAGGCGGGCCGCATCGTCGCGCTCGACACGACCCGCAACCTGCTCGCGAGCTTCGCCGGCCCGCACCCCGCGGACCTCGAGGACGTCTTCCTGCACCTGATGCGCAAGACCTAGCCGTGTCCGGCTTCGCCACGCTGTTCTACAAGGAGGTGCTGCGCTTCTGGAAGGTCGCCTTCCAGACCGTGGGCGGCCCGGTGCTCAGCTCGCTCCTCTACCTGGTCGTCTTCTCGCAGGTGCTGGGCGAGCGGGTGCGCATGTTCGGCGAGGTGCCGTACACGGCGTTCCTGGTGCCCGGCCTGGTGATGATGAGCCTGCTGCAGAACGCCTTCGCCAACAGCTCGTCCAGCCTCATCCAGTCCAAGGTCACCGGGAATCTCGTCTTCGTGCTGCTTGCGCCGATCTCGCACGTGGAATTCTTCGCGGCCTACGTGCTGGCGTCCGTCGTGCGCGGCCTGGTGGTCGGCGCGGGGGTGCTCGCGATCGGCGTCTGGTTCATCGACCTGCCCATCGCGGCGCCGCTCTGGGTGCTGGCCTTCGGCCTGCTGGGCGCCGCGCTCGCCGGCGTGCTCGGGCTGCTCGCGGGGCTGTGGGCGGACAAGTTCGACCAGATCGCCGCGTTCCAGAGCTTCCTGGTCCTGCCGCTCACCATGCTCTCCGGGGTGTTCTACTCGATCCACAGCCTGCCGCCCGCCTGGCAGGCGGTGTCGCGCTTCAATCCCTTCTTCTACATGATCGACGGGTTCCGGCACGGCTTCTTCGACGCCGGCGACGTGTCGCCGGCCGCGAGCCTCGCCTTCGTCGCGGTAAGCTTGGCGGTCCTGTCCGGGCTGGCCATCCGCCTGCTCGCCCGGGGATACAAGATCCGGACCTGAGCCCCTTATGGTGACTCCCGAAAGCATCGAGCAAAGCATCCGCGCGGGCCTGGCCTGCGATCGCGTGGAAGTGATCGGCGATGGCCAGCACTTCCAGGCGCTCATCGTCTCGCCGGCGTTCGCCGGCAAGAGCCGCATCCAGCGCCACCAGCTCGTGTACGCGGCGCTCGGCGAGCGCATGCGCGAGGAGGTGCACGCGCTCTCCATGAAGACGCTCACGCCCGAGGAAGCGGCCGCCGGTGGATAAGCTGCGCATCACGGGCGGCCGGCCGCTGGCCGGCGAGGTGCGCATCTCCGGCGCCAAGAACGCCGCGCTGCCGATCATGGCGGCGGCGCTGCTGACCGAGGGGCCGCTCGCGCTCGAGAACCTGCCGCGCCTGATGGACGTGCGCACCATGGGGCGCCTGCTCGCGCAGATGGGCGTCGAGGTCGGCGCGCAGGACGACGGCCGCCAGACGCTGCGGGCCCGCGAGGTTCGCGAGCCGGTCGCCGGCTACGAGCTCGTCAAGACCATGCGGGCGTCCGTGCTCGTGCTGGGGCCGCTGGTCGCCCGCTGCGGGCAGGCGCGCGTGTCGCTGCCGGGCGGCTGCGCCATCGGCGCGCGGCCCGTGGACCAGCACGTGAAGGGCCTGCAGGCCATGGGCGCCGAGATCTCGGTGGAGCACGGCTACATGAACGCGCGTGCGCGGCGGCTGCGCGGCGCGCGGATCGCGATGGACCTCGTTACGGTGACGGGCACCGAGAACCTGATGATGGCCGCGGTGCTCGCCGAGGGGACCACGGTGCTGGAGAACGCCGCCTGCGAGCCCGAGGTGGTGGACCTCGCCCGCTGCCTGGCGGCGATGGGCGCGAAGATCGACGGCGCGGGGACACCGACGATCCGCATCGAGGGGGTGGGCTCGCTTTCCGGCGCAACCCATGCGGTGATGCCCGATCGTATCGAGACGGGCACCTACCTCGCCGCGGTGGCGGCGGCGGGAGGCGAGGTGACCCTCACCCACGCGGCGCCGGATACGCTCGGGGCCACGCTGGAGAAGCTCCGCGAAGCCGGCGTCCAGCTGGCGGTGGCCGGGAGCGACCTGCGCGTTCGAGCGGCCGGGCGCCCGAAGAGCGTCAGCGTGAGCACGGCGCCCTACCCGGGGTTCGCGACGGACATGCAGGCGCAGTTCATGGCGATGGATTGCGTCGCGGAGGGCACGGCCACCATCACCGAGAACATCTTCGAGAACCGGTTCATGCACGCGCTCGAGCTGCAACGCCTGGGGGCGGACATCGCGATCCACGACAACACGGCGGTCGTGAAGGGGGTCGCCCGGCTGCAGGGCGCGACCGTGATGGCGACCGACCTGCGGGCCTCCGCCAGCCTGGTGGTGGCGGGGCTGGTCGCCCAGGGCGAGACGGTCATCGACCGGATCTACCATCTGGACCGGGGCTACGAGGCCCTGGAACGCAAGCTGGCCGGGCTGGGCGCGCGGGTCGAGCGGGTGCGCTAAAATCCTGTTCCGAATCAAGCTTGAATGGGCCCTTCGGGGCCCTTTTTCATTGTGACGACGATGAGCGGCATCGGGCTGGCGCTGTCCAAGGGACGGATCCTGGAGGAGACGGGGCCGCTGCTCGCGCGCGTCGGTCTCGCCCCGAAGGAGGATCCGGAGCGCTCGCGCAAGCTCATCATCCCCACCGCGCGCCGCGATGTGCGCCTGGTGATCGTGCGCGCGTCGGACACGCCGACCTACGTCGCGCACGGCGCCGCCGACCTCGGCATCGCCGGCAAGGACGTGCTGGTCGAGCAGGGCGGGGAGGGCCTGTACCAGCCGATCGACCTCGGCATCGCGCGCTGCCGGATGATGGTCGCCGTGAGAAAGGGCTTCGACTACGCCGGGGCGGTGCGCCAGGGGGCGCGGCTGCGCGTGGCGACCAAGTACCTGAACACCACGCGCGACTTCTTCGCCGACAAGGGCGTGCACGTCGACCTGATCCGCCTGTACGGGTCGATGGAGCTCGCGCCGATCCTCGGGCTCGCCGACGCGATCGTCGACCTCGTCTCGACCGGCAAGACGCTGCGGGCCAACAAGCTGGTGGCGGTCGAGGAGATCATGCCGGTTTCGGCGCGGCTCATCGTCAACGAGGCGGCGCTGAAGACGCGGCGCGCGCTGCTGCAGCCGCTGATCGACGGCTTTCGCCGCGCGGTGGAGCGATGAACATGCGGCGGCTGTCGACTGCGGAGGCGGGCTTCGGGCGCGAGCTCGAGGCGCTGACGCGCTACGAGGCGGCGCAGGACGAGGCGGTCGAGGGCGCGGCGCGCGCCATCATCGCGGACGTGCGGCTGCGCGGCGACGCGGCGCTGCTCGAGTACACGAGCAAGTTCGACCGCGCGGCCGCGGGCTCGGTGGCCGAGCTCGAGGTGCCGCGCGCGAAGCTCGAGGCGGCGCTCGCCGCGCTGGCGCCCGCGCAGCGCGCGGCCCTGGAGCAGGCGTCGGCGCGGGTCCGCGCCTTCCACGAGCGCCAGCGGGCCGAGTCCTGGGAATTCACCGATGCGGAAGGCACGCGGCTCGGGCAGCGCGTCTCGCCGCTCGAGCGGGTCGGCGTGTACGTCCCGGGCGGCAAGGCGGCCTACCCGTCCACGGTGCTGATGAACGTGATCCCGGCCAAGGTGGCGGGCGTGGGCGAGATCGTCATGGCGAGCCCCAACGCCGAGCCGATGGTGCTCGCCGCGGCCGCGCTCGCCGGCGTGGACCGCGCGTTCTCGATCGGCGGCGCGCAGGCCGTGGCGGCGCTCGCCTACGGCACGGCGAGCGTGCCGCGCGTGGACAAGATCGTCGGCCCGGGCAATGCCTACGTGGCGGCCGCCAAGCGCCAGGTGTTCGGGCAGGTGGGCATCGACATGATCGCCGGGCCCTCGGAAATCCTGGTCATCGGCGACGGCACGACGCCCGCCGACTGGGTGGCGCTCGATCTCTTCTCGCAGGCCGAGCACGACGAGGTGGCGCAGGCGATCCTGCTCTCGCCCTCGGACGAGTACCTGGACGCCGTCGAGGCGAGCATCGCGCGGCTGCTGCCGACGCTCGAACGCCGCGCGGTCGCGCAGGCCTCGCTCGCCGCGCGCGGCGCGCTCATCCGGACCCGGAGCCTCGAGGAGGCCTGCGCCGTTGCCGACCGCATCGCGCCCGAGCACCTGGAGCTGTCGGTCGCAGACCCCGAGCCGCTGCTCGCGCGCCTGCGCCACGCCGGCGCCATCTTTCTGGGGCGCTGGAGCTCGGAGGCGATCGGCGATTACTGCGCCGGGCCGAACCACGTCCTGCCCACCGCGGGCACGGCGCGCTTTTCGTCCCCGCTCGGCGTCTACGACTTCCAGAAGCGCACGAGCGTGATCGGCGTATCCGAGGCGGGCGCGCGCACGCTCGGGCGCATCGCGGCGACCCTCGCTTCGGGCGAGGGGCTGCAGGCGCACGCGCTGTCCGCGCAGGCGAGGCTCAAGTGAGCTCGCCCGGGCAGCTGATCCGGCCGGAGATCCTCGCGCTCAAGGCCTACCCCGTCGCCGACAGCGACGGCATGGTGAAGCTCGACGCGATGGAGAACCCCTACCCGCTGCCCGCGGCACTGCGCTGCGAACTGGCGGAGCACCTCGCGCGAGTGGACCTGCACCGCTATCCGGACCCGACCGGCCGCAAGCTGCGCGCGCTGCTCGCGGACAAGATGCGGGTGCCCGCGGGCATGGAGATCCTGCTCGGCAACGGCTCCGACGACCTGATCCAGATCGTCACCTTCGCGATGGCGAGGCCCGGCGCCGCGATGATGTTTCCGTCGCCCACCTTCGTCATGTACGCGATGAACGCGACGCTCTCGGGCATGCGCGCGGTGCGCTACGCGCTCAAGGCCGACTACACGCTCGACCGCGAGGCGTTCGTCGCACAGATGCGGCAGGAGCAGCCGGCGCTCATCTTCCTCGCCTACCCGAACAATCCCACCGGCGTGCTCTACCCGGAGGAGGACGTGGTCGCGGTGCTGCGCGCCGCGAAGGGCCTCGTCGTGATCGACGAGGCCTATCACGTGTTCGCGCAGAAGAGCTTCCTGCCCAGGCTCGCGGAGTTCCCCAACCTGGTCGTGATGCGCACCGTGTCCAAGCTCGGCCTCGCGGGCATCCGCCTCGGTTACCTGGTCGGGCGTCCCGAATGGATCGGCGAGTTCAACAAGGTGCGCCAGGCCTACAACGTGAACGTCCTCACGCAGGCGGCCGCGACCTTCGTGCTGGAGCGGGTGGACGTGCTGGAGGCGCAGGCGGCGACCCTCCGCGCCGATCGCGCCGGCCTGGGCAAGGCGCTCGCCGCGCTGCCGGGCGTGACCGTGTACCCGTCGGCCGCGAACTTCTTCCTCGTGCGCGTGCCGGACGCCGACCGCGCGTTCGAGGCGCTCAGGCGCCAGGGCGTGCTGGTCAGGAACCTGAACGGCCCGGGGCTCGAGAACTGCCTGCGCATCACCGTCGGCACGCCCGACGAAAACCGTATACTGCTCACCGCCATGAAGGAGGCCCTGTGAGCCGCGTCGCCGAGGTGACGCGCAGCACCAAGGAAACGAAGATCCGGGTGAAGCTGGATCTGGACGGCAAGGGCGCCGCGCGCCTGTCCACGGGCATCCCGTTTCTCGAGCACATGCTCGACCAGGTCGCGCGCCACGGCCTGCTGGATCTCGAGATCGAGGCGCAGGGCGACCTGCACATCGACGGCCACCACACGGTCGAGGACATCGGCATCACGCTCGGGCAGGCCTTCGTCAAGGCGATCGGCGACAAGTCGGGCGTGCGGCGCTTCGGGCACGCCTACGTGCCGCTCGACGAGGCGCTGTCGCGCGCGGTGATCGACTTCTCGGGCCGGCCGGGCCTCGAGTACCACGTGAAGTTCACGCGCGCCCTCATCGGCGAGTTCGACGTCGACCTGGTGCACGAGTTCTTCCAGGGGTTCGTCAACCACGCGCAGGTCACGCTGCACCTGGACAACCTGCGCGGCGACAACGCGCACCACCAGTGCGAGACCCTGTTCAAGGCGTTCGCGCGGGCCGTGCGGATGGCCGCCGAGGCCGATCCGCGCGCCGCCGGAACCATCCCGTCCACCAAGGGAAGCCTGTAGTTGGACATTGCGGTGGTCGACTACGGCATGGGCAACATCCGCTCGGTGTCGAAGGCGCTCGAGCGGGTGGCGCCGCGCGCGCGCGTGCGGGTGACGGCCGATCCGGCGCAGATCCGGGCCGCCGACCGGGTCGTGGTGCCCGGGCAGGGCGCGATGCCCGACTGCATGCGGCAGCTCGCGGCGAGCGGGGCGCGCGACGCGGTCGTCGAGTCGACGCGGGCCAAGCCGTTCCTCGGCATCTGCATCGGCATGCAGATGCTCTTCGAGCACGGCGAGGAGGGCGACACGCCCGGACTCGCGCTGCTGCCGGGGCGCGTGCCGCGCTTCCCGGCGCCGCGCATGAAGGGCCTCAAGGTGCCGCACATGGGCTGGAACGAGGTCCGCCAGTCCCGCCCGCATGCGCTGTGGGGGGGCATCCCCAGCGGCGAGCGCTTCTATTTCGTGCACAGCTATTTCCCGGCGCCGGCCCAGGCCGACATCACGGCGGCGACGACCGAGTACGGGCTCGCCTTTACCTGCGCGATTGCCCGCGATAACATCTTCGCCGTGCAGTTCCACCCGGAAAAGAGCCAGTCCGCCGGGCTTCGCCTGCTCTCCAACTTCGTGGAGTGGCGGCCTTAGCCACCTGAGCCGTACCCGCAGCACCCCGTGCTGATCATCCCGGCAATCGATCTGAAGGACGGCCGTTGCGTGCGCCTCAAGCAGGGCGACATGGCGAGCGCGACCGTGTTCAGCGAGGATCCCGTCGCCACCGCGAAGCACTGGGCGGCGCAGGGCGCGCGGCGGCTGCACGTCGTCGACCTGAACGGCGCGGTCGCAGGCCGGCCCAAGAACGAGAAGGTCATCCGCGAGATGGTGAAGGCGGTGGGCGACGCGATGCCGATCCAGCTGGGCGGCGGCATCCGCGACCTCGACACGATCGAGAGCTACATCGACGCGGGCATCGCCTACATCATCATCGGCACCGCGGCGGTCAAGAACCCCGGATTCCTCTCGGACGCGAGCTATGCGTTCCCGGGGCACATCATCGCCGGCCTGGACGCGAAGGAAGGCAAGGTCGCGGTCGACGGCTGGTCGAAGATGACCGGCCACGACGTCGTCGACCTGGCGAAGAAGTACGAGGACTTCGGCATCGAGGCGCTGGTCTACACCGACATCGGGCGTGACGGCATGATGACCGGCATCAACCTCGAGGCGACGCTCAAGCTCGCGCAGGCGATCAAGACCCCGATCATCGCCTCGGGGGGGCTGAACAGCCTGAAGGACGTGCAGGCGGTGTGCGAGACGCTGGTGCCCGAGGGCGTCGTCGGCGCCATCGCCGGGCGCGCGCTCTACGAAGGCACGATCGACTTCAAGAAGGCGCAGGCCGCGGCGGACAAGGCCGTCGGCAAGTAGCTCCGCCATGGGCCTCGCCAAGCGCGTCATTCCCTGCCTCGACGTGACCGCCGGCCGGGTGGTCAAGGGCGTCAACTTCGTCGGCCTGCGCGACGCGGGCAATCCCGTGGAGATCGCCGCGCGCTACGACGGCGAAGGCGCCGACGAGCTCTGCTTCCTCGACATCACGGCGAGCTCGGACGAGCGCGACATCCTGCTGCACGTGATCGAAGCGGTCGCCGCCCAGGTCTTCATCCCGCTCACGGTGGGCGGCGGCGTGCGCAAGGTCGAGGACGTGCGCCGGCTGCTCAATGCCGGGGCGGACAAGGTGTCCATCAACACGGCGGCGGTGCAGAACCCGGCGCTGGTCGAGGCGGCCTCGGGCATCGTCGGCAACCAGTGCATCGTGGTGGCGATCGACGCGAAGCGCCGCGCCGGCGGCGGCTGGGAGGTGTTCACGCACGGCGGCCGCAAGCCCGCCGGGCTCGATGCGGTCGATTGGGCGCGGCGCATGCAGGCCGCGGGCGCGGGCGAGATCCTGCTCACCAGCATGGATCGCGACGGCACGCGCGACGGCTTCGACCTGGAGCTGACGCGCGCCGTGTCCGACGCGGTGGGCGTGCCGGTCATCGCCTCGGGCGGGGTCGGCACGCTGGAGCACTTCGCCGAGGGCGTGCTCGGCGGCGGCGCCGACGCGGTGCTCGCCGCGAGCGTCTTCCACTTCGGCGATTTCACGGTGCGCGCCGCCAAGGAGCGCATGCGCGAACGCGGCATCGAGGTCAGGCTGTGAGCTGGCTCGACGAGGTCCCCTGGGACCAGGAAGGCCTGATCACCGCGATCGCGCAGGACGCCGGCTCCGGCCGGATCCTGATGGTGGCGTGGATGAACCGCGACGCACTCGCCGCCACGGTGGAAAAGGGCGAGGCCGTGTACTGGTCGCGCTCGCGCCGGCGCCTGTGGCACAAGGGCGAGGAGTCGGGCCACGTGCAGAAGGTGAGGGAGGTGCGCCTGGACTGCGACGCCGACGCGGTGCTGCTGCAGGTGGAACAGGCGGGCGGCATCGCCTGTCATACGGGACACGAACGCTGCTTTTTCCGCAAACTCGAGAACGGGAGGTGGGTGAGCACGGATCCGGTCCTGAAGGACCCGAAGCTCATCTACGGCAAATGAAACAGGGACTGGCCGAGACGCTGGAGCGCATCGCGCAGGTGATCGACAGCCGCCGCGGCGGCGACCCCGAGACGTCCTACGTCGCGCGCCTGCTCGGCGCCGACGAGGACGCGGTGCTGAAGAAGATCGGCGAGGAAGCCACCGAGACGGTGCTCGCCGCCAAGAGCGGGGATCAGCTGCACCTCGTGCGCGAGACGGCGGACCTGTGGTTCCATTGCCTGATCCTGCTCGCGCGCCGCGGCCTGGGGCCCGGCGACGTGCTCGCGGAGCTGCACCGCCGCGAGGGCATCTCGGGCATCGACGAGAAGTCGGCGAGGAAGAAGCGATGAGCGCCGCGGACTGCCTGTTCTGCAGGATCGTGCGCGGCGAGATCCCCGCGAAGAAGGTCTACGAGGACGAGGACGTGCTCGCGTTCCACGACATCCGGCCGGTGGCGGCGGTGCACTTCCTGATCATCCCGAAAGTGCACGTCGCCACCCTGTACGACGCGAACATGTCGCACCACCGGCCGCTCGGCAAGCTGCTCGCCTTGGCGGGCGAGCTGGCGGCGAAGGAAGGCGCGACGGACGGCTTCCGCACCATCGTCAACACGGGGAAAGTGGGGCATCAGGAGGTGTATCATGTGCACATGCACGTCATCGGCGGGCCGCAACCGCTCGGACCGATGATCGTGAGACAAAGGTAGGAGGCAAGCATGGGTTCGTTCAGCATCTGGCACTGGCTGATCGTCCTGGTCATCGTGATGCTCGTGTTCGGCACCAAGAAGCTGCGCAACATGGGCGCGGACCTGGGCGGCGCGGTGCGCGGCTTCAAGGACGGCATGCGCGAAGGCAGCAGCGAGAAGGGCGCCGAGGGCGGCGCCGCGCCGCAGGTCACCGGCACCACGATCGAAGGCGAAGTGAAGGGCAAGACCGAGACCAAGGCCTGAGCGGCGGAACGCCGCCGACGCACACGGGCGCCTGCGGGCGCCCTTCGTTTCTGAGGGCCGCCTGCCATGTTCGACCTGGGATTCTCCGAGTTGCTGGTGATCGCGCTGGTGGCGCTCGTCGTCATCGGCCCCGAGCGGCTGCCGCGCGTCGCCCGCACGGTCGGGCACCTGCTCGGGCGCCTGCAGCGCTACGTCGCCGACGTGAAGGCGGACATCAACCGCGAGGTGGAGATGGACGAGCTGCGCAAGATGCGCGACTCGATGCAGAGCGCGGCGAGCGAGATGCAGTCGAGCTTCGACGCGGAGGTGCGCAAGACGGAGTCTGGCTTGAATGCGGCCGCGGAAGGCCGGGCGGAGCCCGACGTTTCGAGCCCGCCAAAGACGGCGGGCTCGATCGAAGAAAAGCAGAAGGCGTGAGCGGCGCGTGAGCAGCCCGCAGGAAACCTTCATCTCGCACCTGATCGAGCTGCGCGAGCGCGTGGTGCGTGCGCTGCTCGCCTTCGCCGTGACTTTCATCGTGCTGTTCTTCTATCCGGGCTCGGCCGCGATCTACGACTTCCTCGCGGCGCCGCTCATGCACGCCCTGCCGGAGGGCGCGAAGATGATCGCCACCGGCGTCATCACGCCGTTCATGGTGCCGGTGAAGGTCACGGCGCTGGTCGCGTTCCTGGTCGCGCTGCCGTACCTGCTGTACCAGGCCTGGGCCTTCGTCGCGCCCGGCCTGTACGAGCACGAGAAGCGCCTGGTGCTGCCCACCGTGGTCGCGAGCACGGTCCTGTTCCTGCTGGGCGTGGCGTTCTGCTACTACTTCGTCTTCGGCAAGGTCTTCACGTTCATCAACAGCTTCGCGCCGAAGTCGATCACGCCGGCGCCCGACATCGAGGCCTACTTCAGCTTCGTCATCACCATGTTCCTGGCGTTCGGCATCACCTTCGAGATTCCCATCGTGGTGCTGATCCTCGTGCGCTTCGGCGTGGTCAGCGTGGAGCGCATGCGCGACGCGCGCCCCTACGTGATCGTGGGCGCGTTCATCGTCGCGGCGGTCATCACCCCGCCCGACGTGCTCTCGCAGCTGATGCTGGCGATCCCGATGTGCCTGCTGTTCGAGTCCGGGCTGTTCCTCGCGCGCTTCGTCGGCAAGCGCGCCGACGAAGCCAAGGCGGCCGGGGCGACCGAGGAGTAGCGCTTCAGCGGCGCAGCCGGCCCACGATGCCGGTGGGAAAGTAGTACACGCACAGGATGAACAGCACCCCGAGCCACAGCAGCCAGCGGTCGGGATGCAGCAGGGCCGGCAGGAGCGGCAGGCCCTCGAGCGCGCCGCTCGCCGCCTTCATGAGGTCGCGCAGGTAGTTCTGCGCCAGGACGAAGATCGTGGCGCCCAGCACCGAGCCGTACATCGTGCCCATGCCGCCGATCACCACCATCAGCAGGATGTCGACCATGATGCTGAAGGCGAGCGTCGTGTCGGGCCCCGTGTAGCGGAGCCAGAGCGCGTACAGGATGCCCGCCACGGTCGCGCCCAGCGCGGCAAGGCAGTTCGCCGCGGTGCGATAGGCGACCAGCCGGTAGCCGATCGCCTCGGCGCGGAACTCGTTCTCGCGGATCGACAGCAGCACCCGGCCGAAAGGCGAGTTCACCACGCGCAGCAGCGCGAGGAAGAGCGCGAGCGACACCCCGAGCACGAGGTAGTAGGCCACCAGCCGCTCGCGCAGCAGCCCGGGCACGCGGAAGCTCAGGCCGTCCTCGCCGCCGGTCAGGCCCGAGAGCTGCGAAGCGAGGATCTGGAAGAAGGAGGCCACCGCGAGCGTGATCATGGCGAAGAAGATGGCGCGCACCCGCAGGCTGAGCAGGCCGATGGCGAGCGCCACGGCGAGCGACAGCCCGATCGCCGCGGCCGCGCCGGCGGCGAGGGCCCCCCAGCCGGTGCCCAGCTTCGCCATGGCGATGCCCACGCCGTAGCCGCCGATGCCGAAGAACATGGTGTGCGCGAAGGACACGATGCCCGTGTAGCCGAGCAGCAGGTCGTAGCTCGCGACGAGCAGCACGAACACGGCGACCTTGGCGGCCACGTTGAGCGAGCGCGTGCCCGGGAACAGGAACGGCGCCAAGGCGAGGCTGACCAGGATCGCGATCAGCAGCGCCGTCAGCAGCCGGCTGCGCGGGAAGTCGCCCGAGAGGAGCCTGGCGAGCACGGCTCAGTCCTTGCCGATCGGGAACAGGCCGCGCGGGCGCCAGAGCAGCACCAGCACCATGAGCAGGATGTTGGAGCCGAGGGCGAGCTTGGGCGCGAGGTAGCCCGTGTAGTTGGCCAGCAGCCCGACCAGCAGCGCGCCCAGGAAGCAGCCGCCCACCGACCCCAGCCCGCCGATGATCACGACGATGAAGATCATCACCAGCACCTGCGCGCCCATCTGCGCGTTGACCTGCTCCTGGTACATGGCCCACATGGCGCCCCCCAGGCCCGCGAGCCCCGAGCCGGCGACGAACACGGCGACGAACAGCCGCCGGATCCGGTAGCCCAGCGACTCGACCATCTCGGGGTTTTCCACGCCGGCGCGCACCAGCAGGCCGATGCGCGTGCGGTTGAGGAGCAGCCACATCGCGGCGAAGACCGCGAGCCCCACCACCACGGCGGCGACGCGGTAGCGCTCGATGGCCGCCTCGCCGACGATGAAGGACCCGGTGATCGTGCCCGGCCGCGGCAGCGGAATCATGTCCGGCCCCCAGACCACGTGGATCAGCTGCTCGAACACGATCAGCCCGCCCATGGTGATCAGGATCTGCTTCAGATGGTCGCCGTACACGGGGCGGATCAGCACGCGCTCGAAGAACGCGCCCAGCAGCGCCGCCAGCCCGATCGCCGCGAGCACCGCCGGGACCATCGCCGAGAGGTCGGAGGCGAGGCTCGCCGTCTCCATCTGCTTCGTCATCCGCGTGAGGACCGTGGCCGCCCCATAGGCGCCCACGGAGATGAATACGCCGTGCGCAAAATTGAGCACGTCCATCAGGCCGAAGACCAGCGTCAGGCCCGAGGCCATCAGGAAGATCATCATGCCCATGGCGAGGCCGGCGACCGTCAGCGTGATCCAGGTCGGCGCGCTGCCCACCAGCGGCAGCGCGAGGAGCGCGAGCACCGGGACCAGCGCGAGGGGCATCCAGTCGCGATTCACTGGTGCGAATCCAGCGACAGGCCGAGCAGCCGCGTCTGCAGCGCGGCGTCGGCGGCGAGCGCCTCCATGCGCCCGGCGTGCACGATGCGCCCCGAGTCCATGACCGCGACGGTGTCGCCCAGGGACCTCGCGAAGTGGAAGTTCTGCTCCACCACCAGCAGGGTGGTGTCGGTGCGCTTGAGCTCCCGGAACGCCTCCACCATGTTGGCGACGATGGCGGGCGCCAGGCCCTTGGTGGGCTCATCGACCAGCAGCAGCCGCCGCGGCTCGACGATCGCGCGCGCGATGGCCAGCATCTGCTTCTGCCCGCCCGAGAGGTTGCCGGCGAGCGAGCGGAGGAAGGTCTGCAGGGCCGGGAACAGGTCGAAGATCCAGGCCAGGCGCCGCGCGTCGGGCTCGCCGCCCCGCGCGGCGATCCGCAGGTTCTCCTGCACCGTGAGGCCGGCGAAGATGCCCATGTTCTCCGGCACGTAGGCCACCCCGAGCCGCGCCACGTCGGGGGTCGCCGCCTTCGCGATCTCGCGGCCGTCGATGCGGATCGACCCCGCCGAAGCGCGCCACAGCCCCATGATGGTCCGCAGGCAGGTCGTCTTGCCCGCGCCGTTGCGCCCGAGGAGCATGGTCAGGCCGCCCCGCGGGACCTCGAAGTCCACGCCCTGCAGGATGTGGTACTGCGCGATGTGCGTGTTGACCCCGGCGAGGGACAGCAGGGGCTCAGGCATGCGCCGGCATTCCCAGGTAGGCCTCCTGCACGATCGGCGAAGCGATCACGCTCGCGGGGTCGCCGTCGGCCACCAGCTCGCCCTGGTGCAGCACGATGATGCGATCGGCCAGCGAGCGGACCACGTCCATCTTGTGCTCGACCAGCAGCACCGTCTTGTCGCCCTGCGCCTTGATGTGCTCGATGAGCTCGAGGATGACGGGCACCTCGTCGACGCTCATGCCGGCGGTGGGCTCGTCGAACATGAACACGTCCGGCTCGAGCGCGAGCAGGATCGCCACCTCGAGCTTGCGCTGGTCGCCGTGGGGCAGCGCCGACACCACCGTGTCGCGGCGCCCGGCGAGCGCCACGCGGTGCAGGTAATGCTCGGCCTTCTCGACCAGCTCGACGTGCCGCCCCCACCTCGACCACAGGTCGCGGCCGAGGCCGGCGCGCGACTGGACCGCGAGGCGCACGTTCTCCAGCACCGTGAGGCGGGGGAAGAGGCTGGTGAGCTGAAAAGCACGCCCGATGCCGCGATGCGTGCGCTGCGGCGCGGACAGGCGCGTGATGTCCTCCCCGAACAACGACACGCGGCCGGCGCTCGCCTTCAGCTGCCCGGAGATCAGGTTGAAGTAGGTGGTCTTGCCCGCCCCGTTCGGCCCGACGATCGCGGTGAGCGTGCCCGGCGCGAACGCGCAGCTCACCGCGTTGACCGCCGTGTGCCCGCCGAAGCGGATCGTCAGGCCCTGGGTCTCGAGGACCGGGTGCTCCGCCACGCGGTTCCCCGCGCCCCCGCTACTTGTTGCGGATCGGGATCGGCATCGTCATCGCGGGGATCTCGCGCACGAACTCCAGCAGGTCCCACTCGCTCGCCGGGTTCTTCTTGATCCGCCACTCGTACATGGACTGCAGCGCCTGGTGGTCCTCCCGGCGGAAGGTCATCTGGCCCTTGGGCGTGTCGAACGACATGCCTTCCATGGCGGCGATCAGCTTCTCCGTGTCGGTGCCGCCGGCCTTGGTGATGCCGGCGACGATCGCGCTCGCCGCGGCGAAGCCGCCTGCGGTGAAGAAGTCCGGCGGCATGCCGTAGCGCTTCTGGTGCTCGGCGACCAGCCAGGCGTTCATCTTGTTGCTGGGGAACGCGTAGTAGTAGTAGATCGCGCCCTCGGTGCCGGCGAAGTCCTTCCAGCCCTTCATCACCGGCAGGATGTTGCCGCCCGGCGCGACCTCGATGCCGAAGCGCTGGGGCTTGAGGTCCATGATCTTGGCCATCGGATTCGGGCCCGCCCAGATGATCGAGATGATCTTGCGGCCGGGCTTGTCCTTCAGCGCCTCGAACAGCCGCTGGGCCGCCGCCGTGAAGTCGGTGGTCTGCTGCGGCGCGTACTCCTCGTGCACGATCTTGGCGTTCGAGCCGACGGCCGCGAGCGCCTCCTTGTACGCCTTCACGCCGTCGCGCCCGAACGCGTAGTCCTGCGCGAGCATGCCGATCGACGCGCCGGCCGGGGTCACGGCGGCGGCGCCGAAGGCGTCCTGCGTCGAGTTGCGCGACGTGCGGAAGATGTAGCGGTTCCATTTGTCGCCGGTGATCGAGTCGGCGACCGCCGGCTCGACGATGAGCAGCTTCTTGTATTCCTCGGCCACGGGCAGCATGGCGAGCGCCACGCCCGAGCTCACCGGGCCGACCGCGAGGTCGACCTTGTCGTCGCCGTAGGCGGCGGCGAGCGCCGACTTGCCGAGGTCGGGCTTGAGCTGGGTGTCCTTCTCGAGGACGACGATCTTGCGGCCGAGCAGCTCCATCTTGCCGCCGGTCAGGTATTCCAGGCCCATCATCAGGCCGGTGTGGCTCTGCTTGGCGTAGGCCTCGAGCGGCCCGGTCTTGCCGTAGATGTGCGCGATCTTCAGATCCGGCGCCTGGGCGAACGCCAGGCCGGTCGCCGCGGCCAGCAGCGGCGCTGCCAGCCACTTCGTCGTGCGGTTCATGCTTTCTCCTCGGAGTGTGTGTGCGGGGCCGGCGGGACGCACTGTCTGCGCCGTCTCCCACGTTGAAGAATCTACGCCGAAACGGGCTTCGTGGGGCCGCCCTATTCGCGCGGCTGGGGCTTGGGCCGCCGCCCGACCGTCACCTCGACCTCGAGACGCTCCGCCTGGCGCTGCAGCTGCATGCGCGCGCGCGAGCCCGGCTGCAGCTCGGCGACGAGATTGAGCATCACCTGCGGGTCGGAGACCGGCCTGCCGTTGATCGCGGTGAGCACGTCGCCCGGCTTCACGCCGGCGTGGTCGGCGGGGCCGCCGCGCAGCACGCCGGCGATGATCGCCCCGCGCACGTCCCCGAGCTTGAAGGATTCCGCGAGGGCCGGCGTGAGCTCCTGCACCTCGACGCCGATCCAGCCGCGCGTCACGGTGCCGCTCTTCACGATCTGGTCGAGCACCATCTTCGCCGTCGACACGGGGATCGCGAAGCCGATGCCCATCGAGCCGCCGGTGGGCGAATAGATCGCCGTATTGATGCCCACCAGCTCGCCATTGGCGTCCACCAGCGCACCCCCCGAGTTGCCCGGATTGATGGCGGCGTCGGTCTGGATGAAGTTCTCGAAGGTGTTGATGTGCAGGCCGCTGCGCCCGAGCGCGGACACGATGCCCGAGGTCACGGTCTGGCCGAATCCGAACGGGTTGCCGATGGCGAGCACCGGGTCCCCGACCTGCAGGGACTCCGAGCGGCCGAAAGTGATGGCGGGCAGTCCTTCGGCGCTGACGCGCAGCACGGCGAGGTCGGTGTCCGGGTCGATGCCCACCACCTTGGCGAGCATCTTCTTGCCGTCGGAGAGCGCCACCTCGATTTCGTCGGCCGCATCCACGACGTGGTGGTTGGTGAGGATGTAGCCCGACGGGCTCACGATCACCCCGGAGCCGAGGCTCGAGGCGCGCTGCGGCTCGCTGCCCAGCTGGTCGCCGAAGAAGCGCCGGAACAGGGGATCGTTGAGCAGCGGGTTGCGCCGCGCGGGCAGCTCCTTGGACGTGAAGATGTTGACCACGGCGGGCGTGGCGCGCCCGACCGCGTCGTGGAACGACGCCGTCTGGCGGACGCTGCGCGCGGGCGGCGGCGCGGCGACGACCGGCGAGGGCGCGGCGGCCGCCGGGGCCGGCTCGCGATCCGCCGAGCCGGGCAGCCACTCCGGCTTGAAGGTCGACACGACGAACAGCACCGCGACGCAGACGGTCGCGGTCTGCGCAAAGATCAGCCAGAGGCGGTGCAGCATGGAGTTCGCGAATCTAGCACATTTCCCTGCAAATTGAATCGCTTACGGCCAAAATCGTGGACATTTCCGCAGTGCGTCGCTAGAATGGCGCCTCTTCCGCAGACTCCCCCTCCTTCCAGAACCCGAACAAGCCCATGAGTGAACAGAAGAAAGTGGACAAGACGCGCCGCAACCTCGTGGTCGCGACCTCCGTCGTCGGCGGCGCGGCCAGCGTGGGCGCCGCGGTGCCGTTCGTGACCAGCATGTGGCCCTCGGAGCGGGCCAAGGCGGCGGGCGCGCCGGTGGAAGTGGACGTCTCGTCGCTCGCGCCGGGGGAGATGAAGGTCGTCGAATGGCGCGGCAAGCCGGTCTGGATCCTGCGCCGCACCCAGGAGATGCTGGAGGGAATCCGCAAGTCCGATCCGCGCGTCTCGGATCCCAAGTCCGAGGTGCTCCAGCAGCCCGAGTACGCGCAGAACGAGTTCCGCTCGCGCAAGCCCGACCTGATGGTGGTGGTCGGCGTGTGCACGCACCTCGGCTGCTCGCCGAAGGAGAAGAGCCGGGAGGACACGGCCGAGATGGGCGCCGACTGGCTGGGCGGCTTCTACTGCCCCTGCCACGGCTCCAAGTTCGACTTCGCCGGCCGCGTCTACAAGGGCTCGCCCGCGCCCACCAACCTGGTGGTGCCGAAGTACGAGTTCCTGTCCGAGAGCACCCTCCTCATCGGCGAAGACAAGAAGGGGGCGTAGACGATGGCATCGCGACTGATGGCGCTGTGGGACTGGTTCGACGCGCGCATGCCGAGCGTCGCCGAGGAGTGGCGCAAGCACGCCGCGGAGTACTACGCGCCCAAGAACTTCAACTTCTGGTACTACTTCGGCTCCCTGGCGCTGGTCGTACTGGTGCTGCAGATCGTCACGGGCATTTTCCTGACGATGAACTACAAGCCGTCCGCGGCCGATGCGTTTGCGTCGGTCGAGTACATCATGCGCGATGTCGACTGGGGCTGGCTGATCCGCTACATGCATTCCACGGGTGCGTCGGCGTTCTTCATCGTCGTCTACCTGCACATGTTCCGCGGCATCATGTACGGCTCCCACAAGAATCCACGCGAACTGGTGTGGATCTTCGGCATGCTCATTTATCTGTGCCTGATGGCGGAAGCCTTCTTCGGCTATCTGCTGCCCTGGGGCAACATGTCGTACTGGGGCGCACAGGTGATCGTGTCGCTGTTCGGTGCGATCCCGGGAGTCGGTGAGTCGCTGGTCGAATGGATCCGTGGCGACTATTACATTTCCGATATCACCCTGAATCGCTTCTTCGCGCTGCATGTGGTCGCGCTGCCGATCGCGCTGATCTTCCTGGTGATCGCGCACATCTTCGCGCTGCATGAAGTGGGATCGAACAACCCTGACGGTATCGAGATCAAGAAGCTGAAGGGTCCGGACGGCCATCCGGTCGACGGCATCCCGTTCCATCCCTACTACACGGTGAAGGATCTGGTCGGCTTCGTGGTCTTTGCCGCGCTGTTCTCCTGTGTCGTGTTCTTCGCACCCGAGATGGGCGGCTATTTCCTCGAGCACGCCAATTTCGAGCCGGCGAATGCGCTGCAGACACCGGAGCACATTGCGCCTGTCTGGTACTTCACGCCGTTCTACGCAATCCTGCGTGCGGTGCCGAACAAGCTGCTCGGTGTGATGCTGATGGGCATCGCCGTCGTGTCGTTCTTCTTCCTGCCCTGGCTGGATCGGTCCAAGGTCAAGTCGATCCGCTATCGCGGCTGGCTGTACCGCGGCTTCCTGATCGCGTTCGCCATCAGCTTCCTCGCGCTGGGTTATCTGGGTCTGAAGCCGGCAACGCCGACGTACACGAATGCGGCGCGCATCTTCGCCGTCGTTTACTTCGCATTCTTCTTCCTCATGCCCTGGTACACGCGTGCAGACCAGACCAGGCCCGTGCCCGATCGAGTGACCTATGATGCTCATTAAGAAGCCAGTCATCGTTTTTGCGCTGAGCCTCGTCGCGGCAGCGGCGGTGCCCGCGCTCAGCAGCGCTTCGGAAAGTGGCGGCCTGCAGGTTGCTCACAATGACGTGGCCAATGTCGCCTCGCTGCAGCGTGGCGCGCGCAA
>DASUFW010000308.1:0-4927 GCA_036274335.1 Burkholderiales bacterium
CTCCAGATCCGCATGCAGTACAAGGTGAGCGGCGTGCGCACGCTCAACGAGCGCGCCAACAGCCTGCTCGGCAAGGCGGCGATGGGCCTGGAATACCTGCTCTTCAAGACCGGTCCGCTCACCATGCCGCCGTCGCAGCTCGGGGCGTTCGCGAAGAGCGATCCCGCGCAGCCGACGGCCAACATGGAGTGGCACGTACAGCCGCTGTCGCTGGACAAGTTCGGCGACCCGCTGCATCGCTTCCCGGCGATCACGCCCAGCGTGTGCAACCTGCGGCCCGCGTCGCGCGGCTGGGTGCGGGTGAAGGCGCCCGACCCGATGACCTACCCGGAAATCCGGCTCAACTACCTCTCGGCGCCCGAGGATCGCCAGGTGGCGGTGGCGGGCATGCGCTTCACGCGCCGGATCATGGCGGCGAAGGCGCTGGCGAAGTACCGGCCCGAAGAGTTCCGCCCCGGACTCGCGATCCAGTCCGAGGAGGACCTCGCGCGGGCGGCGGGCGAGCTCGGCACGACCATCTTCCACCCGGTGGGCACCTGCGCGATGGGGAGCGTGGTGGATGCGCGCCTGCGCGTGCGGGGCATCGAGCGCCTGCGGGTGATCGATGCCTCGGTCATGCCGCGCATCACCTCGGGCAATACCAATGCACCGACCACCGTGATCGCCGAGAAAGGCGCGCGGATGGTCCTCGAGGACGCGCGCTAGGGCGCGTCCGCGTCCGGCGGCGGCGCGGCCTGCGGCGCGGAGAGCGAGCGCAGGCGGAAGCGCCCCTCGTAGTCGAAGAGCCACGTCTCGGTGAAGGTGACGCTGTTGGCGCCGTTCAGCAGCTTCATCGACGGCCGTGGAAACGGCTCGGCGTTGCGCATGGTCTGCTCGACCAGCGTCCCCAGCCACGGGTCGTGCCAGGGCGCGCGCATCACGTCGAAGCGGCGCGCCTCGCCCAGCACGTCGATCTCGGTGCGCATCACGATGACGGCGCGCACCGGGTTGGGCGGGGGACCGTCGAACACCATGCCGTGGTTCGCCTGCTGCAGCAGCCCCGCGACCTCGAGCTGGTAGTCGGCGAGCGTGGCGGCGGTGGACACCGGCGGCAGCGGCAGCGGCGCTTCGGGCATGGCGTGGTACTGCTTGCGCACGCGGCCCGAGGCGTCGTACTCGACCGTGCCGCAGCCTGACAGCAGTGCAAGCAGCACGAGCAGGCCTTGAAGCCGGCGCGCGCCGCCCCCAACTTCCGCTAACATTCCGCACCCGTGTCCGGCGGCATGAGGAGAGATCTTAAATGAAGCGCGTTTTCCTGTTTCTGGTCACCAACCTGGCGGTCCTGCTGCTGCTGTCGGTGGTCATCAGCGTCCTCGGCCTCGACCGCTGGCTGACCGCCGAGGGTATCGACTATCGCGGGCTGCTGGTGTTCTCCGCGGTGCTCGGTTTCGGCGGCTCGTTCCTCTCGCTGGCGATGTCCAAGACCATCGCCAAGTGGTCCACCGGCGCGCACGTCATCGACGGCAGCGAGGGCGCGAGCGAGCGCTGGCTGGTGGACACGGTCCGGCGGCTGGCCGACAAGGCCGGGATCGGCATGCCGGACGTGGCGGTGTACGAGGGCGCGCCGAACGCCTTCGCCACCGGGGCGTTCCGGAATTCGTCGCTGGTCGCGGTGTCCACCGGGCTGCTGCAGTCGATGCGCCGCGAGGAGGTCGAGGCGGTGCTCGGGCACGAGATCGGCCACGTCGCGAACGGCGACATGGTGACGCTCACGCTCATCCAGGGCGTGCTCAACACCTTCGTCTTCTTCCTGTCGCGCGTGGTGGGCTTCTTCGTCGACCGGGCGGTGTTCCGCACCGAGCGCGGCATCGGCCCGGGCTTCTACATCACGGTCATCGTCTGCCAGATCCTGTTCGGCGTGCTCGCCTCGGTGATCGTCGCCTGGTTCTCGCGCCGGCGCGAGTTCCGCGCCGACGCGGCGAGCGCGAGCCTGCTCGGCTCGCCGCAGCCGATGGTGCACGCGCTGGCGCGGCTGGGCGGCCTCGAGCCCGGCGCGCTGCCCGACACGATGAAGGCCGCCGGCATCGCCGGCGGCGGCGGCCTCGCGGGGCTGTTCGCCACGCATCCGCCGATCGAAGCGCGCATCGCCGCGCTGCAGGCGCGCGCCCCCGGCCAGGAAGCCTAGCGGCAGCGACCTGCTACGATTCCGGTCATGAAGATCGGCATCGTCGGCGTCAGCGGATACGGCGGCTCGGAGCTCCTGCGGCTCGTCGCCGGCCACCCCGCGTTCGAGCTCGCCTACGTCGGCGGCGAATCCACCGCCGGCCAGGCGCTCGCGCAGCGCTTTCCGGCGCTCGCCGGCCATCCGGCCGGCCGGCTCCTCATCGAGCCGTTCGCGCCGGACAAGGTGAAGGGCATCGACCTGCTGTTCACCTCGCTGCCGACGGGCAAGTCGCGCGAGCCGCTGGCGAAGGTCGCCAAGGACATCCGCATCGTCGACGTCGGCGGCGATCACCGCTTCGTCGAGGGCTGGGCCTACGGCCTCACCGAGCTGCCGGGCCAGCGCGAGAAGATCCGCGGCGCGCGGCGCCTCGCGAATCCCGGCTGCTATCCGGCCGCATCGCTCCTCGCGCTCGCGCCGCTCGTCAAGGAAGGGCTGATCGAGCCCGAGGGCATCGTCATCGACGCGAAGAGCGGCGTCACCGGCACGGGCCGGGGCGGCGCGAGCGACTTTGGCTACGCCGAGACCAACGAGGACCTGTTCGCCTACGGGCTGGAGGTCCATCCGCACGTGCCGGAGATGGAAGCCGCGCTGGCCCAGGTGGCGGGACGCAAGGCCACCGTGGCCTTCACGCCGCACCTCGTGCCGATGACGCGCGGCATCCTCGCCACCTGCTACGCCCGGCCGAAGGGCGCGGTGGACGCAAAGCGCCTGTACGCGGCCGCCGAAGCGGCCTATCGCGACGAGCCTTTCGTCAAGGTGCAGCCGCTCGACAAGGGCCGCAGCGCGCACACCGGCTGGACGACCGGCTCGAACCTTGCGTTCCTCTCCTATGCGGTCAATTCGCGCACCGGGCTGGTGGTCGCGCTGGGCGCCATCGACAACCTCGGCAAGGGCGCCGCGGCCCAGGCGCTGCAGAACGCGAACCTGATGACCGGGCAGCCCGAGACCGCGGGGCTCGCCGGCCTGCCGCTCTGGCCGTAGGCGCGGCCCCGCGCCGCTGGGTCGATACCCTGCTGGCGTGGTACTTCGTGTCGGTCTGGGGGTCGGGGTATCTCGCCACCAAGATCGGCATCCAGTACGCGGCGCCGTTCACGTTCCTCTCGCTGCGCTATGCCTTCGGGCTGCTGTGCCTCGCTCCCGTGCTCGCGCTGCTGCGCCCGCCGTGGCCGGGGACGCCGCGCGAGCTCGGGCACGTGGTGGCGGCGGGCCTGCTCATGCACGGCATCCAGCTCTCCGGAACGCACTACGCCCAGTACCTCGGCCTGTCCGCCGGCGTGGTCGCGGTGATCCTCGCCGCGCAGCCGCTGCTCACCGCGCTCGCCGCGCGGCGCTGGATGCACGAGCGCCTCGCGCCGCGCCAGTGGACCGGCGTCGCGCTCGGGCTCGCCGGCGTGCTGCTCGTGGTCTGGCACAAGATCGACGTGCGCGAGATGTCGGTCGCGGCGCTCATCGCCGTGATGACGGGTCTGGTGGGCGTGACCGCCGGCACGCTCTACCAGCGCCTGTTCTGCCCCACCGTCAACCTGTACAGCGCGGCCTCGGTGCAGTTCGCGGCCTCCCTGCTCGTCCTGCTGCCGCTCGCGTTTGCCGTGGAGGGCGCGCGGGTGCGCTGGGCCTGGCCGCTGCTGGGGTCGATCGCGTTCCTGGTCGTGTTCGCGTCGATCTTCGCGGTGAACGCGCTGCACACCCTGATGCGCCACGGCCAGGCAACCAAGGTCACCAGCATCCTGTACTTCACGCCCATCTTCGCCGTCGTCCTCGAGTACCTGATCTTCGACGTGCTGCCGAGCGCCGTCACCTGGGTCGGCATCGCGATCACCTGCCTGGGCGTCGCGCTGGTCACCGCGCGCGGCGCGCGCGGGTAGAATGGCGCCCAGCATGCGCCGCGTCCAGCTCAGCCATTACCTGATCGAGCAGCAGCGCGCCGGGCGCATCAACGCCGACCTGCGGCTGCTCCTCGAGACCATCGCGCGCGCCTGCAAGGCGATCAGCGTGCGCGTCAACAAGGGCGCGCTCGCCGACGGCCACGGCTCGACGGGCGAGAAGAACGTGCAGGGCGAGACGGTGCAGAAGCTCGACGTGCTCTCGAACGAGATCCTGCTCGAGGCGAACGAATGGGGCGGCAACCTCGCTGCGCTCGCCTCCGAGGAGATGGCCGAGCCCCGCCCGATCCCCACGCACTACCCCAAGGGCGAGTACCTGCTGATGTTCGACCCGCTCGACGGCTCCTCGAACATCGACGTCAACATCTCCGTGGGCACCATCTTCTCGGTCATGCGCTGCCCGAAGCAGGCCGACGGCAGCCTGTGCGAGGCGCAGGAGTCCGCGTTCCTGCAGCCCGGGCGCACGCAGGTCGCGGCGGGCTTCGCGGTGTACGGGCCGACGACCGTGCTCGTGCTGACGGTGGGCGATGGCGCGCACGGCTTCACCCTCGACCGCGAGACCTACACCTTCGTGCGCACGCACGCGAACATCCGTATCCCCGCCGACACGGCCGAATTCGCCATCAACATGTCGAACCAGCGCCGCTGGGAGCCGCCGGTCGCGCGCTACATCGACGAGTGCCTGGCCGGCAAGGACGGCCCGCGCGGCAAGGACTTCAACATGCGCTGGGTCGCCTCGATGGTCGCGGACGTGTTCCGCGTGCTCTCGCGCGGCGGCATCTTCATGTACCCGCGCGACGCGAAGAACAAGGAGGGCCGGCTGCGCCTGATGTACGAGGCG
>DASUFW010000309.1:0-3129 GCA_036274335.1 Burkholderiales bacterium
CCGCCCAGCGTGAACGTGCCGATGGGGCTCGAGCCGTCCGCGTTGGGAGAGAGCTTGATCCTGCCGTCGTCCTGCCCGACGACGTAGTAGTGATTCCCGTCCGTCAGCTGGCTGATGCTGCGCGTACCCGTCTGGTGATACACGACCTCGTCGCCGTCCTTCAGGCCGTGTGCCCCGCCCGTCAGCGCGATCGTGCCCTTGGAGGTGTCCAGGTCGCCCGAGACGAAGTCGAGCTCGCGGTCCTGCGAGCCCATGAGCGCCTTGACCGAAAGCGAGCCGGCGCTGACGCCGCCGGTGCCGGCGACGTAGGCGTCGTTGTTCAGGTCGCCGACGCCGATGGCGACCGCGATGGCGACGTTACCCTTGCCGCCGTCGGCGCCCGAGTCGGACGCGGTCGAGCTGCCGTCGGCGAGGGTCTGGGAGCTCGAAACGGATTTCGACTGGATGTCGAGACCGGCGCCCGACTGCACGAGCGCGCTCGAGTCCACAAAGGCGTGCGAATTGCTGACCACGGTACCCACGGCCACCGCGCCAGCGAGGTCGATGCTGCCGTCGGAGGATTCCGCCTTGTTGTCCTCCAGCGCCTTCTGCGAGTCCTGCTTGGAGCCCGAGGTCGTGGCCCCGGCCGGCGTCGACTTGGCGAGCGCCGTGGCGTCGTTAAGCCGCTCCGCCAGCACCGAGATCGAGCCGGCCTGCACGCCCGCGCCGCCCTGGATGGATGCCTCGGTGGTGCCCGTGATGACGGCCACGCCGAGCGTGGCGCCCGCGCCGGCCGCCGAGCCGTCCGCGATCGCCGCGGCGAGCGAGGTGTTCTTCGCCGACACGGTCAGCGCGCCGGTGACGTTGACCGATGCGCTGCCGCCGATGCGCGCCGTGCCATTGCTGGTAATGACGACGCTCGCCACTGCCGCGTCGGTGCTCGAATCCGTGTCGCCGCCCGAGGACTTCATGTCGGCGACCGCCGAGACCTTCGAGGTGGCGATGAGGTCGAGCTTGCCGGTCGCGGTGACCGAGCTGGCGCCGGAAATCTCCACCTTGGACGTCGAGTCCGCGTAGATGAAGGCGAGCTGCAGCCCGCCCAGGCTGAGGCTCGAGTTGTCGGCGTCGATCGTCGAGTCGGCGGTGAGCGAGATGTTCTCTGCGCTCAGGTCGCCCGAGACCGTGACCGAGGCGTGCGTCGCTTGCGCGTAGAAGTCGTCATCGAGCCCCGGAAGGCCGGTAGAGCTTTCGTGGCTGGCGAGCGAAATGTCGTGGCCAGCTGCCGTGAGCGACGCGCCCGAGTCCACGTGGATGGCCGAATCGGCGTTCACGCTGACGTCGAAGCCGAACGAGCCCGCGTTCTCGAGCTGCACGAGGTCATGGGAAAGCAGCGTCTGCAGACCGCCGGTGAAATTGATCGTCAGCCCGGTGGTGAGCATCTGCAGGCTGGCGAGATTCAGCCGGATCGTGTCGGCGGCCACATCTTCGGCGCCGCCGGTGCGCAAGAGGTCCAGCACGCCGCTTCCCGCGGCAAGGTCGATGGTTCCCGAGTCGTAGCTGCCGCCCGCGAGGCGCACGTGCGTCGCGTCGTCCGCCGTCAGCGAGAAGTCCGTCGCCAGCGCGGCCGTGTAATCGATCGTTGCCGACAGCAGCAGCCGCGGCTCGAGCGGCTCCATGACGAAGCCGCGGCGCGTGCGCGCGATCGGCGTCGTGCCCATGCCTGAAGAGGAGAAGATTTCGCGCAGTGCCCGCGACAGTCGCGTGGGCGCGAACTTCCTGCGCAGGGAGGTGAGAGCGGCGCCGAGGGCGTTTGGTCTTTTCATGGCCGGCTCCTGAACATCGATTCGTTTGGGGCACGACAGGGGGCCGACGCGCCGCGCGCATGCACGCGCCGGCGCTCGCAATGGCGTCTTTCCACGCTTTCCCCCGCAATCAGCACTGGGTCAATAGCCGTTTCCCCACGTTACGGCGTGCCTGCTACAACCCGTCGACATCCGTCCCGCAATACGACGCGCGGCGCTTCCGACTTATGATTGCCGCCGGAGCGCGCCGCTTGTCGCGAGATGAAAACGACAGTGTGAGAAATCTAGTAGATGGTTCAGTGGGATGCAAGATTATTCGGCGTTTATGCGGATGGATTTCCGCGGCGCCGCCGATGCGCGACGCAGCGCCACGCTTCGTAAAGAAATGGATTTACGTTGCCGCATAAGCTGCTGAGGATTAAGGATTGCCGTCTCACCCTGATATGTGAGGAGCGGCGGAGCACCGTACGAATGTATGCTGGCTTGTTCCCTCGACCATGACGCGTGTCGTGATCGGAGCGCGCGCGGACGGCGTACAGCAGTACGGCGCTCGCCACTGACGCACTGAAATGAACCGCGAGCATGGCGAAACAGTGGCGCGCGACGCGGCCGCGCACGGGCAGCGACTGCTCGATCGCATCATCGCGCTGGGCATCGACTACGGACGCGAAGACTCGTTCAAGATGTCGGCGGGCCGATTGCTCGCCGATCGATTCCTGATCGGACTGCGCGCGCGCGAGCTCTCCACGCGGTCGATTCTCGACGTGGCTGCCGGCATCGGCATGCCCGAGCCTTTGGTGTCCGCCCTTCTCGCGCAGCTGCCGCGAGCCGACGTGGTCCTGTTCGGCATGGAGGACGGCGACGCGGGGCTCATCTACAAGGCCTACCTCGAGTTCTGGGAAGAGATCCGCCGCACAGTGCGTGCCACCGGCAGCACCGCGCCCGCGCTCATGAACCTCGGCTTCAAGTGGCAGGCGGACGGCGTCGCGAAACCGGTGGTGTCGCGCTACACCTGCTACCCGATGCTCGACCTCGCCGGCATCCTCGCGCGCGTGCGGCGGATCCACGCGGGCCACGAGGACCAGCCTTCCGGCGGCGCGGCGCGCAGCCTGATCGAGCGGGCGGCCGCCCGCGGCGCGCCGTTCATCTACCTGGAGGTCGGCGAGGAAGGCACGCCGCGCAGCTCCTACGACATCAACCTGTACAGGGCGAACCTGACGCTCGCCGAGGTGGAGCCGATCGTGCGGGAAACCGCGCGCCGCTATGCGCTGCCCGAGGACCGCTTCCTGGCGTTCTATTCGGGCATCCGCGCGCGGCCGCTGGGCCACCTTTCCGGCGGTGTCGGGCG
>DASUFW010000310.1:0-1379 GCA_036274335.1 Burkholderiales bacterium
GGCACGCCGCGCGGCTCGGGGCCCGGCAGCGAACCTGCGCGCGGCGCCCGCGCTAGCGGGCCGAGGCGAGCACCCGGTTCATCCAGCCGGCAGCGGCCGTGACGCCGCCGAAGCTGAACAGGTGCACGCCGACGACGTTGCACCCTGAGGCGTGCGCCGCGCAGTAGCGCGCCAGCGGCGCGAGCTGATCGCCCGGATCGGTGTGCGTGACCAGCCTTACCGCGTTCAGCCCCTGCGCCTGCAGCGCGCGCAGCGACGCGCTCACCCCGCAGCGCTGCGCGAAGCGCACCAGCGCCGCGGGCGAGGTGGGCCCCGGCACGCCGACGTACACGGGCAGGCGCGGGTGGCGGCGCGCGAGCGCCGCGCAGTACTCGAGCACGCGGCCCGGCGCGAAAGAGAACTGGGTCACGAGGTAGGCGCCGAGGCCGTGCGCCGCGGCGAGCTCGAGCTTTTCGCCGAGGTCGCGCACCAGCTCCTCGGCGGGGATGCGCGGGTGGCCTTCGGGGTAGCCGGGCAGGCCGACCTCGCGCAAGCCGTGCGCCTCCAGCAGCCCGGAGCGCAGCAAGCCCGCGCCGTCCGCAAACGGGCCGCGCGCCTCGGTTTCGTCGCCGCCGAGCACCAGGGCCTTGTGCACCGCGGCGCGCCGCAGGAAATCCTCCAGCTCGGCGCGGCTCGCAATGCGCCGGGCCGCGATGTGCGGCACCGGCTCGAGGCCGGCCTCGCGCAGCGCCGCGATCGAGGCGAGCGAATCCTCCAGGCGGTGCCGCGGCAGGTGGTTGACGAACACCGGCGTGCCCGTGGGCAGCAGCGCCGCGATGGCGGCTGCGTCCTGCGGGCGGTGCGCGCCCATCTCGAGCGAGCCGCTCGCGACCAGGTCGGCGGCGCCCTCCGGAGGGCGCTCAGCTGCGCTTACGGGAGACGACATAGGACTCGTCCAGGAACCAGAGGCCGCCGTGCGCTTGCAGCACCTCGCGCGTCGCCTCCAGGTAGTTGCGGTCGCCGAGCGCCTGGCCGAGCCGCTCGTCGTCGATCTGGGCCACGTATACGGCGGCGTTCCAGGCGGCGAACAGCGTCGAGGTGCCGATGCTGGAAGACACCTCGCTCGGCAGCGTATGCATCTCGTAGCGGAATACCGCGCGCGCGTCGGAATAGGCGTTGAAGTTGTAGCGGCGCGCCTCGCGTCCGAGCTCCGAGCGCACGGCGCGCAGGATGTCGTGGCGGGTCGTCTGGAACGGCGCCTCGCCCGGCCAGACCTTGCGCACCACCTCCATACCGGCATCGCCGCCGCAGGAATGGATGCCGATCAGGCGCCCCCCGGGGCCCAGGGCCCGCACCAGGGGCGCGATCACCCGCTTCGCCTTGAACTCGGCGGGCACGCG
>DASUFW010000311.1:0-1244 GCA_036274335.1 Burkholderiales bacterium
GGCTCGGACAGCGCCTGCACGAGGTCGCGCGGCGCGTCGTCGCGCACCAGCGCCGCGGTGCCGCTGGCGAAGATCGGCACCGAGAAGGAGACCTCCTTGCGCCGCGCGAGCGTCTC
The DNA here is from genome assembly GCA_036274335.1 of Burkholderiales bacterium. Taxonomy (GTDB): domain Bacteria; phylum Pseudomonadota; class Gammaproteobacteria; order Burkholderiales; family SG8-39; genus JAABQT01. The sequence goes on from DASUFW010000311.1 coordinate 117, forward strand.
GGTATCGGCGCCGCACAGCAGGTCCGCCTTGCCCGACCGGAGCGCCTCGAAGCGGTTCTCCAGGGTCACCGGCACCCATTCCACCTTGGCCTTCAGGTCAGCGGCAACCTTCTGGCACAGTTCCACCGAGTAGCCCGCGGGCTTGCCGGATGCATCCTGGAACGAGAACGGCCGCGCGTCGTCGCGGTAGCCGAGCTTGATCGCGCCGGACTTCGTCACCGCGTCGAGCGTCTGCGCCTGCGCCGGGTCCGGTGCGAGGGCCCCCGCGAGGCCGAGCGTGAGCGCGGCAACAACCGCCGCCGCCGCGCCGCGCTTGCCGACCGCGAAGCGCGGTGCGAGGAACCCGTAGATCACATAAGTGAGCGCGAGCACGATCGTGCCGCCGAGCACGGCGTCCTTGCCAGACGCATAGATGGCATAGGTCGAATAGAGCATGGCGACCACCGCGATGAACATGTTGCGCTTGTAGACGTTGTCCGCCACGCCGTTGGTCTTCATCATCACCGCGAGCGCCGACAGCGAGATGATGTAGGGGATCACGTTGGTCACCACCGCCAGGTTGACGAGCGCGCTGAACTGCTCCGAGAGCGTAGGCGAGATGGTGGAGAGCGCCATCGCGGTCTGCACGACGCCCATGATCACCATGCCCATGATCGGCGCGCCGAGGCGGTTCTCCTTCGCGAAAATCGTCGGGAAGAGGCGGTCGCCCGCGGCCGACTTGGCGGTCTGCGCGATGGTGAACTGCCAGCCGAGCAGCGACCCGAGGCACGCCAGCACGGCGAGCGCCATGATGATCGAGCCGATGGTCGGGTTGAACATCTTGGCGTAGGCGAGCGCGAACGGTCCCGTGGACTTGGCGAGCTCGGCGTTGGGCACGATGCCCTGGATCACCGTGGTCGAGAGGATGTAGATCGCCGCCGCGCCGAGCGTCCCGAACATGCAGGCGAGCGGCACGTCGCGCTTGGGATTCTCGACTGCGTCGGAGTTCTGCGCCGCCGATTCCATGCCGAGGAACGCCCACAAGGTGAGCGCGATGCTCGAGCCCATGCCCGCGCCGAGGCTCATCCCCTTCGGGTTCCACGCTTCCATGAAGACGCCGCCCTTGAACCAGAACCAGCCGATCACCGA
>DASUFW010000312.1:0-3209 GCA_036274335.1 Burkholderiales bacterium
TCGCCGGCGATCGAGGGCGCGAGGAATTCCTTCTTCAGCTCGTCGGCGCCGTGGCGCGCGAGCGCGGGCGTCGCCATGTCGGTCTGCACGCCGATCGCCATCGGCACCGCGCCGCAGCGGATGCGGCCGAGGGTTTCCGCCATGACCATCGCGTAGCTCCAGTCGAGGCCCGCGCCGCCGTATTCCTCGGGCTTGGTGAGGCCGAGGAGGCCGAGGTTGCCGAGCTTCTTGAACACCTCGTGCGCGGGGAACGCCTCGGCGGCCTCCCACGCGTCGACGTGCGGGTTGATCTCGTTGTCGATCAGGCGCCCGAGAGTGCGCCGGATCTCCTCGTGCTCCTGCGTGAACGTCATGTCAGCTCCCAAAAATAGGGACAGACCCTATTTATCGCATCGTGAAAAATAGGGTCTGTCCCTATTTTTCATGGCCGTGCCACCCCGAACTGCATGGGTCGGACCTGCCGGGCGTCGCCGTCCTTGCAGACGGAGAGCGTGAAGCCGAGCACGTTGCGCGTGTCGCGCGGGTCGATGATGCCGTCGTCGAGCAGCATCGCGGAGGTGTGCAGCGCCCCCTGCTGGCGCTCGAAGTTCTCGACGATGCCGCGCTTGAGCGCCTCGAGCTTCGCCTCGTCGACCGGCTGGCCTTTGCGCTTGGCGCCCGCTTCCGCGACGATCGCCATGGTGAGCGCGGCCTGCTCGGCGCCCATCACCGCGGTCTGCGCGTTGGGCCAGGAGAAGAGGAACCGCGGCCGGTAGGCGCGCCCGCACATGCCGTAGTTGCCCGCGCCGAACGAGGCGCCACACATGAGGGTGATCTGCGGGACGTTCGCGTTCGACACCGCCTGGATCATCTTCGAGCCGTGCTTGATCATGCCGGCTTCTTCGGAAGCCTTGCCGACGATGTAGCCAGTCGTGTTCTGGAAGTAGAGGATCGGCAGCCCGGCCTGGCAGCAGCTCTGGATGAAGTGCGTGGCCTTGTTGGCGCCCGCGGGGTCGAGCGGCCCGTTGTTGGTGACGATGCCGATGCGGAAGCCCTGCACTGCGGCGTGCCCGCACACCGTGGCGGGGCCGTAGTCGGCCTTGAAGTCGAGGAAATCGGAATCGTCGACAACGCGGGCGAGCACCTCGCGCATGTCCACGGGCTTGCGGTAGTCCTCGGGGATCACGCCGAGCAGCTCCTCGGCGTCGTAACGCGGCGGCCTGCCGCCGGGCAGGTGGGACGACTTCCAGTCCAGCCGGGAAAGGATCTCGCGCGCGTAGCGGATGCCGTCCGCGTCATCCTCAGCGAGGTATTCGCCGAGGCCCGAGACGTGCGTGTGCATGACCGCGCCGCCGAGCTCTTCGTCGGTGGCGATCTCGCCGGTCGCGGCCTTGAGCAGCGGCGGCCCGGCGAGGAAGGCCTTTGCGCGCCCCCGCACCATGATCACGTAGTCGGAGAGCCCGGGCATGTACGCGCCGCCCGCCGTGGACGAGCCGTGCACGACGGTCACGACCGGCAGGCCCGCCGCCGAAAGCTTCGCGAGGTTGTAGAAGATCGCGCCGCCGTGGATGAAGCCCTCGACGCGGTACTTGAGCAGGTTGGCGCCCGCCGACTCGACGAGGTGCACGAACGGCAGCCGGTTCTCCATCGCCAGGTCCTGGGCGCGCAGCAGCTTCTCGCGCCCCATGTGCTGGATCGCGCCGGCGTCGATGCCCGAGTCGCTCGCCACGACCACCGCGCGTACGCCCGACACGTAGCCGATGCCGCTCAGCATGCCGCCGCCGGGAATCGTCTTTTCCGGGTCGGGATCGTCGAGGCCGTAGCCGGCCGTGGACGACAGCTCGAGCCACGGCGCGCCGGGATCGAGCAGGCGCGCGATGCGCTCGCGCGGCAGGAGCTGCCCGCGCTTGTCGAACAGCGGCTTCGCCCTGGCGGAGGCATCGCGGGTGCGCGCCTCGAGCGCCCGCAGGCGCTCCAGCCGGGCGAGCATCGCCTCCCGGTTGCGCCGGAATGTCTCGCTCCCGGCGTCTAGGCGGGTATCGATCGCGGGCATCGGCGCTGGTTACAAAGCATTTGCTTGGTGAGTGTCCATCAATGGAATATCATTCGTCAATGATCGCGCGGACGCTGTTCTCCCCCGAGCACGAGACCTTCCGGGACAGCGTGCGGCGCTTCATGCAGGCGGAGGTCGTGCCGCACGACGAGCGCTGGCAGGAGCAGGGCTACGTCGACCGCGAGGTGTGGAAGAAGGCGGGCGGGAACGGGTTCCTGTGCTGCTCGATGCCCGAGGAATACGGCGGCGCGGGCGCGGACCGGCTCTACAGCGTCGTGCTGATGGAAGAGCAGGCGCGCGCGAACAACTCGTCGCTCGGCTGGGGCCTGCACTCGGAGATCGTGGCGCCCTACCTGCTGCGCTACGGCAGCGAAGCGCTCAAGAAGAAGTACCTGCCGAAGATGGCCTCGGGCGACATGATCGGCGCGATCGCCATGAGCGAGCCCGGCGCGGGCTCCGACCTGCAGGCCGTGAAGACCACGGCGGCCCGCAAGGGCGACCGCTACCTCGTCAACGGCTCCAAGACCTTCATCACCAACGGCTGGCACTGCGACCTCGTCATCGTGGTCGCCAAGACCGATCCCGCGAAGGGCGCGAAGGGCACCAGCCTGGTGGTCGTCGACACCTCCATGAAAGGCTTCACCAAGGGCAAGCGCCTCAAGAAGCTCGGCCTGAAGGGCCAGGACACCGCGGAGCTCTTCTTCGACAACGTCGAGGTGCCGGCGGAGAACCTGCTCGGCCAGGAGAACAACGGCTTCATCTACCTCATGCAGGAGCTGCCCTGGGAGCGCATGCAGATCGCGGTCGGCGCGATCGCCAAGGCCGAGGCCGCCATCGAGTGGACCAAGGCCTACGTCACGGAACGCAAGGCGTTCGGCAAGCCGATCGCCAGCTTCCAGAACACGCGCTTCAAGCTCGCCGAGCTCGCCACCGAGGTGCAGGTGGCGCGGGTGTTCGTCGACCGGTGCCTGGAGCTGCTGCTCGCCGGAAAGCTCGACACGGCCACCGCGTCGATGGCCAAATACTGGGTCTCGGACATGGAGTGCCGGGTGATCGACGAATGCCTGCAGCTGCACGGGGGCTACGGCTTCATGTGGGAGTTCCCCATCGCGCGCGCCTACGCGGACGCGCGCGTGCAGCGCATCTACGGCGGCACCAACGAGATCATGAAGGAAGT
>DASUFW010000313.1:0-3056 GCA_036274335.1 Burkholderiales bacterium
CCCGTCCTGACCGGAAATCACAGGACGCGAACAATTCCTCAAGCCCTGGCGTAGACTGGCGCCCGGACGCGCCGATAAAGTCCAAACAAGCCGCAGCGGGCGCTTTAGGGAGGGGTGGCATGCCGATCGTAGCGATGACGCGGGAAATGGGGTCCCTCGGGAAGGACGTCGCCCAGGGCGTGAGCGACGCGCTGGGGGTGCCGCTCTACTACGAGGAGATCATCGACCATCTCGCGGACCGCATGCGCCTCCGGAAGAGCCACGTCACGCGGCTGCTGGACGGCGGCGCCGGCATCTTCGAGCGCATGACCGCCGACAAGACGAGCCTCTCGATCTACGCGGCCGAGGAGATCGTCAAGCTCGCGCAGGCCGGCAAGGGCGCCGCGCTGCGCGGCTGGGGCGCCACGCACCTGCTGCGCGAGGTGCCGCACGCCGTGTGCGTGCGCATCTGCGCGCCCTTCGAGCTGCGCAAGGCGCGCATGATGCAGCGCCTGGGCACCCAGGATGCCGACAAGGTGGCCATGGAAGTGCGCGACAACGACGAGGCGCACGCCGCCATCATCCGGCGCCACTTCAACTTCAACTTCGCCGACGCCGAGCACTACGACCTGGTGCTCAACACCGAGCGGCTGAGCGTGGCCGAGTGCGTGGAGCAGATCCTGCGCGCGGTGCGCTCGCCCGATTTCGCCGAGAACGCCCAGTCGCGCCAGGTGCTCGCCAACCTCGGCCTCGCCTGGCAGGTGCGGGCCGCCATGCGGCATTCGCCGCGCACCCGCGGCATGCGCATCACGGTGCGCGCCGACGGCGCCACGGTGATGTTCAACGGCGCCGGCTACAGCGCCGAGGACCGCGCCGCCCTGAAGGAAGTGGCGCTGGGCGTCCCCGGCGTCAAGGACGTCAACGACGGCATGCGCGACCTCGAGGTGCGCGCGCGCTTCGCCTGAGGCATCATCGGGGGCCATGCCCCTCGAGCGCATCGACCACTACCTGCTGCAGACCACGGACCTCGCGGCCACCCGCGACTGGTACGTGCAGACCCTCGGCATGCGCGAGGGCCCGCACCCCGACTTCAGGTTTCCCGTGGTGTGGCTGTACCTCGGCGACAAGGACATCCTGCACGTCAGCGAGGGCGGCGCGAACGTCTCGGAGAACCGCAAGCGCTACCTCGGCCAGGAATCCACGGCCGAAAGCGGCTCGGGCGTCATCGACCACATCGCCTTCGCCGGCACGGGCCTGAAGGACATGATCGAGCGCCTGCAGAAGCTCGGCGTCCCGTTCACCCAGCGCATGGTGGACGACCAGGGCCTGTACCAGCTCTTTCTCAAGGACCCGGTGAACGGCGTGAAGGTGGAGCTCAGCTACGCGAACGCGGAAGCGCGCGCGGCCGGCATCGAGCCGGAGCTGAAGGCCGCGGCACTCAGCTAAATGGGGACAGTCCCCATTTGACGGTCGCTCCGCTTGGTCAAATAGGTCAAATAGGGACTGTCCCCATTTAAAGCGTCGGGTTGTCGCAGGGCAGGCCGAGGGCGACGCGCCCGTAGGTGGTCCCCGCCACGTCGGTATTGAACGAGAAGTGCTGCTTGACGGCGTGCGCGTCGCGCATGGCGCGCGCCACGTGCCCCGACTCATAGAGCCCGCTGGCGCCGGAGAGCATGAACATGGTGTCCACCGCGCGCACCGCGAAGTCCACCGCCCAGGCGCCCTCCAGCCGGTAGCGCGCCTTGGTCGCCAGGTCGGGCACCTCGCCGCGCTCGATCATCGCTTGCGCGTCGCGGCAATTGGTTTCCTGGAACAGGCGCGAGGCGCGCGCGAAGGCGGCGGCCTCGCCGAGGCGCAGCTGTACGCTCTGCACCGCCGCGATCTTCGCGCCGGTCATCTTGCCGCGGCCGACCGCGCCGCTCGCGAAGTGATCGATGAGCCCTTCGGCGACGCCGAGCGCAACGCCCGAGAGCATGTAAGGGAACAGCCCGAACACCGGCATGCGGAACAGCGGCCCCGGATTCACCGCGCTGCCGGGCGTGCCGCCGCCACGCATGTCGTCCACGGCCAGCGTGCGATGCCCGGGGACGAAGACGTCCTTTGCCTCCACGTCGTTGCTGCCCGTGCCGCGCAGGCCGCCCGCGAACCAGGTGTCGTGGACCACGTACTGGGACTTGTGCAGGAGGAAGACGCGCTGCTCCGGCGGCTCGCCCTCGGCGCCGGCGATCTGCCCGGCGAGCAGGTTCCACTCGCTGGGGTCGACGCCGCTCGAGAACGGCCAGCGCCCCGAGACCCGGTAGCCGCCCGCCACGCGCTCGGCGCGGCCCGCGGGAAAGACGAACGAGGAGGCGATCAGCGCGTCGACCGACGGGTTCCACACCTCGTCCTGCGCCTTCGGCGGGAACATGCCGAGCAGCAGGTGGTGGGAGCCGAGGTTGACGAGGTTCCAGGCGCTCGAGGCGCAGGAGCGCGCGACCAGCGCGCCGAACTCGATCACCGCCACGAAGTCGAGCTCCGAGCCGCCGACGCGCCTGGGCTGCTGGAAGCGGAACAGGCCCGTGTCGTGGAAGTCCTTCAGCGTCTCGTCGGGGAGCCGCCGCAGCTCCTCGCACTTCGCGGCGCGCTCCCGGAGCACCGGCAGCAGCTGCTCGGCGCGGCCGCGGAGCTCCGCGTGGCTGGGTGGCGCCTTGGCGGCGGGCGCGCTAGCGGCCTTGCGCGACATACCAGTCGTGGATCTGCGCGCCCGTCCAGAGCGTCACGCCCGGGCGCGCGGTGATGTGCTTGTACAGCTTCTCCAGGTAGCCGATGCGGTGCGGCACGCCCGTGATGTACGGGTGCACGCTGATCGCCATCACGCGCGCGCTGCGCTCGCCTTCCTGGTACAGGCGGTCGAACTGGTCGATGCCGCGGCGCAGCCACTCTTCCGACGGGTGGTGCTGGATCGCCATCATGCTGATGTCGTTCATCTCGACCGTGTAGGGGATCGACACCACCGGCCGGGTCGACGTCTCGATGCGGCAGGGCTGGTCGTCCACCACCCAGTCGGCGACGTACTCGATGCCCGCGGCGGCGAGGTG
>DASUFW010000314.1:0-4259 GCA_036274335.1 Burkholderiales bacterium
GCCAGGTCGGCGAGCACGTTCTTCATGAGCGGCTGGTCCTTGAGGAGCTTGCCGAAGGCCTTGCGCTGCGCGGCGTTCCACAGCGCCTGCGAGAGCGCCTGGCGCATGAGGCCGGCGGTGCCGATCGCGCAGTCCAGGCGCGTATACACGCCCATCTCGAGGATCATCGGCACGCCGCGGCCCTCCTCGCCGAGCAGCGTCGCGCGCGCGCCCTCGAACTCGACTTCCGAGGAGGCGTTCGAGCGGTTGCCGAGCTTGTCCTTCAGGCGCTGGATGCGGATGGCGTTGCGCTCGCCGTTCTCGAGCAGGCGCGGCATGAAGAAGCACGACAGGCCTCCCGGCGCCTGCGCGAGCACCAGCCACGCGTCGCACATCGGCGCCGAGAAGAACCACTTGTGCCCGGTGATCGCATAGGCGTCGCCGCCGAGCGGCACGGCGCGCGTCGTGTTGGCGCGCACGTCCGAGCCGCCCTGCTTCTCGGTCATGCCCATGCCGACCAGCGCCGCGTCCGGGGCGCGCGAGTAGAGGCGCGGCAGCCACTTCGCCGCGAGCGCGGGGTGGGACTTGAGCGCCGGCACCGAGCCGTAGGTCATGGTGACGGGGCACTGCGTGCCGTTCTCCACCTCCGAGTAGAGGAGGTAGGCGGCGGCGCGCTCGACGTGCGCGCCGGGCCCGGGCTCGGCCCAGGGCGCGCTGTGCAGTCCGTGGCGCAGCGCGAGCGACATCAGCGCGTGCCAGGCAGGATGGAACTCGACCTCGTCGAGCCGCCGGCCCTGGCGGTCGTGCGTCCTCAGCTCGGGCGGATGGCGGTTGGCGGCCTCGGCGAGCGCGAGCGTGTCGCGCCGGCCGAGCTCCGCGCCGAGCGCCGCGAGGCGCTCGCGCGCGCCCGCGAGCCGCGCGCGCGGCAGGTTGAACGCCAGCGCATCCGCCGCCGCGGCGTTCGTCGTCATCAGGTTGTAGTCCTCGAGCGGCGCGCTCTGGTTGAGGACCTCGTGGGTCGCGCCCATGCGCGGCCAGTCTAGGCGCGCACCCCCTGAAAAGCAATTGCTTGGTACGCGCTGCCTGTAGAATCGGCGCCGGAAGGAGCCGCGCCATCCCCTTCGCACCATTGACGAGAGGCGTCACCCCTTGACGGCGAACCCGCACTGGCGCCGGGAACTGGCGCTGCGCCTGCGCACGCTCTTCTGGATGAAGGCCGTGGGCACCGCGGGCGGCATGGCGCTCTTCCTGTGGGCGTACTTCTGGGTGCTGCGCCATCCGCTGGGCCCGGTGACCGTCATGCCCGAGCTGTGGCTCGACCGCGCGATCGGCGTGCAGCCCTGGTCCTTCCCGCTCTACGCCTCGCTCTGGGTCTACATCTCGCTCGGCACCACTTTCGCGCGCGACCTGCGCGAGCTGCTCAGCTTCGGGGCCGCCTCGCTCGGCATGGGGCTCGTCGGCCTCGTCGCGTTCCTGCTCGTGCCGACGCAGGTGCCCACCTCGAGCGTCGACTGGTCGGCGTATCCGTGGCTGTCCTTCCTGAAGAGCGTCGATGCGCCGGGCAACGCCTGTCCGTCGCTGCACGTCGCGTTCTGCGTATTCACCTGGGCGGTGCTGCGCGGGCAGCTGCGCGCGGTCGGCGCGCCGCGCGCGCTGGAGACGACGAGCACCCTGTGGTGCGCCGGCATCGTGTTCTCGGCCGTGGCCACCGGGCAGCACGTGACGCTCGACGCCATCGCCGGCGCGGCGCTCGGCGGGGTCGCGGCGCTCGCCTATGTGCGCGGGGTCTGGCCGGCGGCCGCGATGGGGCGCGAGGCCGGCGAAGGACTGAGGTAGGGGGCGCCGTGATCCGCGTCGTGCGCCTGGGCACCCGCCGCGCCGCGGGCGAAGGGCCGCGCCTGGGCACCGTGCGCCGCCCGCCGCGCGGCGTGCCGAAGGCGCGCTTCGCCAGGGACGACTGGTACGACCTGTGGCTGCCCGACCTCGCGCCGAGCGAGGCGCTCGTCAAGCGCGGCCTGCGCGCGAAGACGCCTGCCGACTGGAAGGCATTCGCCGCGGCGTACCGGCGCGAGATGTCGGCGCCGGAGAAGCGGCGGCTGCTCGCGCTGCTCTCCGCGCTGTCGCACTCGGCGAGCTTCTCGGTCGGCTGCTACTGCGAGGACCCCGCGCGCTGCCACCGCTCGGTGCTCGCCGCGCTGCTCAGGGAGCAGGGCGCGACGCTCGCGCGCTAGCGGGCCGCAGGAACGCCGGCACGCGCGAAAGATCCGCCGGCGCGGCATCGCGCGCTTCCAGGAGGCGCAGGGCCTGCGCCTGCAGCTGCCAGCAGGAGGATTCCAGCGCCGCCTGCGCGGCGGCCACGCTGCCGTCCAGGCGCAACCCGGCGCTGCGCACGCTGCAGCTCGGGTGCGCGGCAATCCGCGCGAGCAGGCGCTGCCGCTGCGGCTCGGGCGGCGGGCGCTCGCGCAGCGCGAAGGCGATGAGGCCCGCGTACGGACTCGCCGGATCGGCGTCCAGCGCCTGCTCGAAGGCGTCCCACATCGCCTTCGCCTGGGCGGGCGTGGCGCCCTTCAGCGCGCAGCGCAGCGCCGTCGCGAGCGGCCACAGGACGTCGAAGTCCTCCGACGGCAACGACGCGAGCGACTCGGCAGTACTCGCGCGCAGTGTGCTCATCAGGCGCGCGTAGAGGGCGGGCGTCACCCGGTCGGCGGCGAGCTCGGGCCCGAAGCGGCGCAGCGCCTCGGCGAGCGGCAGGTCGGCCGGTGGCGCCTTGCTCTCGGCCGGGCAGTCGATCGGGGCGTCGGACGCCTCGGCGGGTGGCTCGCCCACCCGCAGCGGCTGGCCGAGGACCCACGCGACGCTCGGCAGCCCGCGCGACCACTCGGCGACGCCGCGTCCGGGCGGCTGGGCGAGCCGCGCGTCGTCGTGCCCGGCCCGGTCGTCGAACAGGCCCACGCCGTTGGCGGTCGCCGCGCCCTGCGCGAGCGTCGGCGCGCGATAGCGGTCGTCGCCCGCGGCGTCCACCAGCGCGCCCACCGCGAGGTCCACGCCGATTCCCTGGCCGACGCCGACCGAGAGCGCGTAGGCGTCGTCCCCGCGCTCGTCGCGCAATACGCCGACCGCCTGGTGCACGCCCGCGCCCTGCGCATAGCGCGCTGCGTCGTAGCGGTCGTTGCCGTCGCGGTCCCAGAGGAGCCCGAGGCCCCAGTAGTAGGCGGCGCCCTGCGCGTAGAGCTGCGCCACGCAGGTGTCGTCGCCCGCGTCGTCGCGCAGGATGCCGGTGCCGCCCGCCGTGCCGGTGCGCACGCCCACCGCCGCGCCCTGCGCGTAGCTGAGCCGGCCGCCGCGCTCGAACGGATCGGGGAGGCCCGCCGCCTCGTAGTGATCGTCGCCGGCCCGGTCCCACAGCAGCCCGGTGCCTTTGGCGAGGCCCAGCCCCTGGCCGAAGGCCTCGACGCGGTAGCGGTCGTTGCCCGCGAGATCGAGCAGGATGCCGATGCCGCCGAGCGCCGCGCCCTGTCCGAAGGCGCCGGAGACGTACTCGTCGTCGCCGCCGGCGTCGTACAGAAGCGAGATTCCGCCCACCGCCGCGCCCCAGGACGCGCCCGTGGACTCGTAGCGGTCGTTGCCGCCCAGGTCGAGGATCACGGCGATGCCGCCGATCGCGACGTCCGTGCCCGCGTAGCGGTCGTTGCCGCCCGGATCGAGCACCACGCGCACCGAGCCCTCGCGCACCGGCGCGAGTTCGTGCGTGTCGTCGCCGGGCGAGCCGACGATCACCACGATGTCGGTCCCGCGGTCGTATCGCACGGCCCGCTCCGGGAAGGCGATCGGCCGGGCGAGGAGCTGCGCCGTGGCCTCGAGCACGATCGCCGCGGCGCGGTCGAGCCGCGCCCGGTCGACGCGGGCGGCGATCTTGCGCTGACTCTCCTCGGCCGGCAGCGAGGCGGGTACGTCCGCGAGCGGCGGGACCGCCTCTTTCAGAAAGCGCTGCGCCTCGGCGAGCGCATCGAGGAAGGGGAGCATGGCTTCGAGCAGCGGGACGGGCCTTCCCTCGGGTGCGGGCGCGGAGGCGAGGCGCGCAAGCGCTGGCGGCGTCTCGCGGTCGAAGATTTCCGCGGCGTCGGCCGCGTGGAGCGGATCGGCGAGCAGCGCCGTGACGTGCGGCGACGCGGACGGGAGGATCCCCTCGTGGCTGAGCACGTTGTCGATCACGCCGAGCGGGCCGCGCTCCTGCGCAGGCGGTGGCGGCGTGGCGCACGCGGCGGCGAGGAGCGCCGCGG
>DASUFW010000315.1:0-8938 GCA_036274335.1 Burkholderiales bacterium
TTCGCGCTGGATCAGCGGCTCGCCGGTCGGGTCGTCGCGGTCCGGCGCCTTGGGCGGATTGAAGCGTACGTGGTAGGTGCGGCCCGAGGCGGGGTGCACGCGCCGGCCGCTCATGCGAACGATGATCTCCTCGTCCGGCACATCGATCTCGAGCACGACGTCGAGGGGCAGCCCGGCCGCGCGCATCGCTTCGGCCTGCGGGATGGTGCGCGGAAACCCGTCCAGCAGGTAGCCCGGCGCGCAGTCGGGCGCGCGCAGCCGTTCCTTCACCAGCGCCACGATGACCTCGTCCGGGACGAGCTGGCCCGCGTCCATCAGCTTCTTCGCCTCGAGCCCGACGCGGGTGCCCGCCTTGGCGGCGGCGCGCAGCATGTCGCCGGTCGAGATCTGCGGGATGCCGTACTTGCGCGCGACGAACGCGGCCTGCGTGCCCTTTCCGGCACCCGGCGGTCCCAGCAGGATGAGCCTCATGTGAGCAGTTTTAGCACAGCTTCGAGGTCGGCCGGGGTGTCCACGCCCGGCGGGATCGCGCCCTCCTCGAGGACGGTGGCGATCCGTCCGCCGTGCCAGAGGACGCGCAGTTGCTCGAGCTGCTCGATCGCCTCCAGGGGCGAAGGCGCGAGGCTCACGTAGCGCCTGAGGTACGCGACGCGATAGGCGTAGATCCCGACGTGGCGCAGGGCGCGCGGATCGCCGCCGTCGCGCGCAAACGGGATGCCGGCGCGGCTGAAGTAGAGCGCGTCGCCGCGCGCGTCCAGCACCGCCTTGACCACGTTCGGGTTGCCGAACTCCTGCGCCTCGCGGATGGGATGGCAGGCCGTCGCGACGCTCGCGTCCGCGCGCGCGGCGAGCGCCTGCGCCACCTTCGCGATGAGGCGCGGCGCGATCAGCGGCTCGTCGCCCTGCACGTTGACCACGATGGCCTCGTCGGCCAGCCCGAGCGCCGCGGCGGCTTCCGCGATGCGCTCGGTTCCCGAAGCGTGCTCGGGCCGCGTCATGCGCGCCTCGAAGCCGTGCGCGCGCACTGCCGCAGCGATGCGCGGGTCGTCCGTGGCCACGCAGACCGGCGCCGCGCCGCTCTCGCGCGCCCGCTCGCACACACGCACCACCATCGGCTTGCCCGCCAGGTCGGCGAGCGGCTTGCCGGGAAAGCGGGTGGAGGCGTAGCGCGCGGGAATGAGCGCCGCGAAGCCGCTCACGCCACCTCTTCGGCCGGATCGAGCTTGCGCGCCTCGTCCTCGAGCATCACCGGGATGCCGTCCTTCACCGGATAGGCGAGGCGGTCGCCCTTGCAGACCAGCTCGCCCTCCGCCTTGCGGTACACGAGCGGCCCCTTGCACAGCGGGCAGACCAGGATCTCAAGCAGCCTTGGGTCGATGGCCGAGCTCACCAAGCCTCCTTTGCAGCCAGGCGTCGAACGCCGGATCGGGCACCGCCCGCACCGGCAGGATCCAGTGCGTCGGTCTTGCGAAGCGCTTGCATTTTACCGCGTCCTTCTCGGTCATCAGCACCGGCGCGTCGTCGCCGAAGTCGAGGTCGGCGGCGCGGAACGGGTAATGGTCCGGGAACGGGTGCGGCACGGCGGTCACGCCCAGCGCGGCGAGATGCCGGAAGAAGCGCGCCGGGTCGCCGATGCCGGCCACGGCGTGCACGCGCTGCCCGGCGAAGGACCTCGCCGGCCGCCGATCGCGCGCGTCGGTCGCGCGATGCAGCTCCTCGCCCTCCAGGCGCATCGCGTAGCCCTTCACGCGGTCGGTGCCGTGCACGACCACCGCGTCGACCGTCCAGAGGCGCGTGCGCGGCTCGCGCAGCGGCCCCGCGGGCAGCATGAAGCCGTTGCCGAAGCCCCGCGCATCCACCACCGCGATCTCGAGGTCCCGGGCGAGCGCGTAGTGCTGCAGGCCGTCGTCGAGGATCACGATATCGCAGCCCGGGTGCGCCGAGCGCAGCGCCGCAATCACCTCGGCGCGCCCGGGCCCCACCCAGACGGGACAGCCGCTGCGGCGCGCCATCAGGACCGGCTCGTCGCCGACCTCGGCGGGATCCGAGGCCAGCGTCACGCCCCGCGGCGCGCGCGCGGTACCGCCGTAGCCGCGCGACACGATCGCCGGCGACCAGCCGCCCGCCTTCAGCAGCTCGGCGACGTGGATGGCGAGCGGGGTCTTGCCGCTGCCCCCGACGGTCAGGTTGCCGATGACGATGACCGGTACGCCGGCACGCCGCCGCCCGAAGACGCGCAGCGCGTACAGCGCGCGCCGCAGGAACACGAGGACGCGGAACACGAGGCTGGCCGGCCACAGCAGCCAGCTGATCGGGTTCTGCCGGTACCAGAGGGCCGGGAGGCGCGTGGCTAGCGGCTCGCCAGGGCGGAAAACGTGATGTGGCCGAGGCCCGCCGCGCGCGCCGCCTCCATCACGCGCATGACGGCCTGGTAGTTCACGCTGGCGTCGGCGCTCACCACGACGACCGGCTCGGCGGCCGTGCCGCTCGCGCGCTTGAGCTCGCCCGCGAACTGCTCCAGGCTGACGTAGGCCACCGGCGCGCCGTTCACGACATACTGGCCGCGCGCGTCCACCAGCACGGCGACCTCGTTGGCGCGCTCGAGCTGCTTGTCCGCCTCGGCGGTCGGCAGGTTGATCTGCAGCTCGGAGTACTTGGAGTACGTGGTGGTGATCATCAGGAAGATGAGAATCACCAGCATCACGTCGATCATCGGCACGAGGTTGATCTCGAGCGGCTCCTTCTCGCGCCCGCGCTGGAAGTTCATGCGCCTAGGCCCCGTCCGTGCGCTCGCCGTGCACGAGGTCGATCAGCTTCGCCGCCTGCTGCTCCATGTCGACGACCAAGCCGTCGACCTTGTTCCTGTAGTGGCGGTAGAAGATCAGCGACGGGATGGCGATGCCGATGCCGAACGCCGTGTTGTACAGGGCCACCGAGATGCCGTGCGCGAGCAGCTGCGGATTGGTGCCCGCGGGCGCCTGCGAGCCGAAGATCTCGATCATGCCGATGACCGTCCCGAACAGCCCGAGCAGGGGGGAAGCCGTGGCGATGGTGCCGAGGGTGGTCAGGAAGCGCTCCAGCTCGTGCGCAACCGTGCGCCCCGCCTCTTCCACGGCTTCCTTCATCACGTAGCGCGAGCTGCGGTGATTGCGCAGGCCCGCCGCCAGCACCTCGCCGAGCGGCGAGTCCTTGGCCAGCTTGTCGAGCACGTCGTCGCTGACGCCCTGGCGCCGGTAGACGTCCAGCACCTGCTCCAGCAGCGTGGGCGGGATGATCCTGCTGCTGCGCAGCGTCACCGCGCGCTCGATGATCAGCGCCACGGCGATGATCGAGGCGAACAGCAGCGGCCAGATCGGCCAGCCCGCAGCTTGAATGATGGCGAACAAGGAGGCGCTCCGCGCGGGAAGTTTTTTGTCGCCGGCGGACTTTAGCAAAAACGCCGCCGCTGCGTTATCCACATTTCCTGTGGATAAGTTTGTGGATTTTCTCTGCGCAGCGGGAGGCTTGCCCCTTGTATCGCTTCCCGCCATGGGAGCGACGAAAATTTCATCAGTGCTTTCCGGCACGGAAACAGCGGCTTACGGAATAGAATCGCACTCCGTGAGGCACCGCGCCGAGCGCGTTTGACGGCGCGCCCATCCTTATGGCCGAGTGGCGTTCCATGAATGGCGAAAACCCGCGCGACGCGACCTCCGTGCTGAGCGTCTCGGCGCTCCTGCGCAGCGTGCGCGACGCGCTCGAGCGGCGCTTTCCGCTCGCGTGGGTCGCCGGGGAGATTTCTAACTTCCGGCCGGCGGCCTCGGGACATTGGTACTTCACCCTGAAGGACGAAGCGGCGCAGGTGGACTGCGTGATGTTTCGCGGCCGCGCCGCAGCATTGGACTGGCGGCCGGAGGACGGCATGCGCGTCGAGGCACGCGCCCTGCCCACGCTCTACGAGCCGCGGGGACGCTTCCAGCTCAACGTCGAGCACATGCGCCGCGCAGGCCTGGGGCCGCTCTACGAGCGCTTCCTGCGGCTCAAGGCCAGGCTCGAGTCCGAAGGCCTGTTCGATCCCGCGGCCAAGCGCGAGATTCCCGCCCATCCGCGGAGCATCGGTGTCGTCACCTCACGACAGGCGGCGGCGCTTCGCGACGTCCTGACCACGCTCCGGCGTCGCAATCCCTCGATCCCCGTCATCGTCTACCCGGTGCCGGTGCAGGGCGAGGCGGCGGCGCCGAGGATCGCCGACATGCTGGCGACGGCAGGCCGGCGCGCGGAATGCGACGTGCTGCTGCTCGTGCGAGGCGGCGGGTCGATCGAGGACCTCTGGCCGTTCAACGAGGAGATCGTCGCGCGCGCGATCCGCGCCTCGGCCATCCCGGTGGTGGTGGGCGTCGGGCACGAGACCGACGTCACGATCGCCGACTTCGCCGCCGACCGGCGCGCGGCCACGCCGACTGCCGCGGCCGAGATGGTCAGCCCCTTGCGCGCGGAGCTGATCGCCCGGGTGGCGGAGCTCACCGAGCGGGCGACGCGCGAAGCCCTGCGCCGCATCGAGACGGCGATGCAGACGGTGGACGCCCTTGCGCGGCGCCTCGTCCACCCGCGCGAGCGCCTGCGCACCTCCCGCCAGCTGCTCGCCCAGCTGGCGGCGCGCCTGACCTTCGCCTCCGCGCATCGCGTCGAGGCGCTGGCCGCGGAGCTCGGCCGGCTCAGGGCGGCGCTCGTCAGCCTCAACCCGGGTGCGGTGCTCGAGCGCGGCTACAGCCTCACGCGGAATGCACGCGGCGAAGTGATTACCGACGCGGCGCAGGTTGCCGACGGCGAGCAGCTGACCACGACGCTCGCGAAAGGCTGGCTGGAGAGCCGGGTGGCGCGGAAGGGTCGTGGCTAGGTCCGCCCTGGCCCGCGCCGGCGCTGCGATTGCGCTGCTCGCCTGGGCGGCGTTCGCTTTCTGGCTCTTCAGCTTCGCGTACAGCGACAGCTACTTTCGCTACAGCCTCGCGTCGCGCCTGCCCCTGTTCGTGGTCGCGTTTGCGGCGGCGGTCGCGATTCCCTGCAGCGCCGCCTGGCAGTGGCTGCAGGTGCGCCGGGGGCGCGCCACCCGGCTACGGGCCTGGCTCACGCATGCGATCGCCTGCGTCCTGGGCCTGGCGCCGTTCTTCGCGGTGACGGCCGTGCTGGTCCGGCTGCCTTCGCGCTGGAAGCTGTCGGCCGATGACGCGATGGGCGCGGGTATCGACTTCCTGATGCTGCTCGCCATGGCGATCGGCTCGGGGATCGTCCTTGCCGTGGCCCTGGCACTGACCCGGCCGCGCGGCGCCGGGCTATGATCACCCATGCGCGCGCCTGACGATCAACCCCAGGGGAACATCGCCGTCGAAGGCGGCGACACGTCCGAGCGCATGCGTGCGCAGCAGCTGTCGCTGGTGTTCGACCAGGCGCTGACCAACCACATCATGAGCCCGCTGGTCGCTGCCCTGATCAGCGTCGTGCTGTGGCCCGCGGCCCATCCGCGGCTCCTGACCGGCTGGGTCGCCGTGCTCGCCGTGATCTCGCTGTGGCGCCATCTGCTCGCCACCGGCTTTCGCCGGGCCAGCCACGATCCCGCGTCGATGCGCCTCTGGGAGCGTCGCTTCGTCGTCAGCCTCGCCGCGGCGAGCGCGGCCTGGGGTGTCGGCGCCTGGCTCGCCCTGCCGGCCGGCGCCCCTGCCCTGCACGCCTTCGTCTACTGCTTCGTGTTCGGCATGGCGGCGGGCGCCTCGGCCATCTATGCGGCGCACGGCGCGAGCGTGGCGGTCAGCACCGCGCTGATCATGGGGCCGAGCACGCTCTACATGCTGACCTACGGCGATCCGCTCCACCTGGCGATGGGCGTGGGCGGGGTCGCGTTCGTGGTCGCGTCCTCGCGCAGCGTGCGCTCCGTGAACACCGCGCTCCGGCGCAACATCCAGCTGACGGGCGAGCTCGAGCGTCTGGCCGGCACCGACGCCCTGAGCGGGCTGAGCAACCGCCGCGCGTTCACCGAGTTCGGCGAAACAGCGCTCGCCAACGCCTCCCGGTCGCAGCGCCCCTGCAGCATCGTCATGATCGACATCGACCGCTTCAAGTCGATCAACGACCGGCTCGGCCATGCCGCCGGCGACACGGTGATCCGCGCGCTGGGCGCGGCGCTCGCCGGCGAGGTGCGCGTGGGCGAGCGCGCGGGACGGATCGGCGGCGAGGAATTCGCCGTGATCCTGCCCGACGGCGGCAGCGAGCAGGCCATGGCGCTCGCGCAGCGCGTCCAGGCGGTCGTGCGCTCCATGCGTCCGCGCGCAGGCAACGTGCCGATCGAGGTGACCGTGAGCATCGGGGTCGCGAGCACGCGCGGCGAGCCTTGCACCCTTGACGAGCTCCTCGCCCGCGCGGACAAGGCGCTGTACGCGGCAAAGCACGCCGGCCGCAACCGCACCATGCGAGAAGGCGACTCGCGGGCAGCGCCGGAATCCGGGGACACCGCCAGCGTGCATCCCCTGCGGCGCCGGGACGCGGGCCCCACGCCCTCCTGAAAGGGGAATGTGATGACCAGGGTTCGATTCGCACCGGCCGTCGGGCTCGCGCTCTCGCTGCTGGCGGTGCCCGCGCCTGCGGCGGAAGGCGCTCCGCCCGCGGCGGCCAGGTATGTCACGGTCAACGTCGAGATCCACGGACTCGAGGAAGCGACGCGCGCCCTGGCGGACGCGGCGCGCGCGCTCGCCGCGACGCTGGAGGACGTCAAGTCGCACAAGAAGGACCTCACACCCGAGCAGCTGGACCGGCTGGTCGCCGTGGCGCGCGAGATGAACGAGCTCACGCGCGCGGCGGAGCGCACCGTGCAGGAGTCCGACCGCGCCCTCGACCGGGCGCGCGGGCCCGTGAAGGCGATCGTCGCGGATGTCGTCTCCACCGCGAGGGAAACGGGCGTGGACCCCGTGCTGCGCACGGTGCACGGCTACGTGACGACCTGGCTCGTCATCTCGATCCTGGGCGGCCTGGCCGCGCTCGCCCTGAGCCTGTACGTGTTCTTCGCCATCAGCCGGCAGCTGCGGGAGATGGTCGCCACGCTGAGGCAGATCGCGGGCGAGTACGAGATCGTGCGGCGCACGCCGCCGGCATAGCGCGCGGCCGCATGAAGCTCCTCGTGCTCGGCGCCACGGGACCGACCGGCCTGCAGGTCGTGCGCCAGGCGCTGGACCTCGGCCACGAGGTGACCGCCTTCGTGCGCGACCCGAAGAAGCTGACCGTCGCGGATCGCCGGCTGGACGTGGTGACCGGGGTGCTGCCCGGGAGCGCACAGACCCTGGCCGGCGCGCTGCGCGGGCGCAGCGCCGTCATCAGCGCCCTCGGCGTGCGCAACGCCTTTCGTGCCCACGGCCTCATCGAGCAGAGCATGCGCGTGCTCGTGCCCGCCATGCAGCACGAGAACGTGCGCCGGCTGGTGATCGTATCGGCCATGGGGGTGGGCGGCTCGCGGCGCGACGCCCCGCTCGTGCCCCGCCTCGTGTACCGGCTGCTGCTCGGCGACATCTTCGCCGACAAGCTGGCGGGCGAGGCGGTCGTCCGCGCCAGCAGCCTGGACTGGACCTTCCTCTACCCGACGCTGCTCACGGACGGCCCGCGCAGCGGCCGTTACCGCGCCGCCGAGCGCCTGGCGCTGCGCGGCATGCCGCGGATCTCGCGTGCCGACGTCGCCGATTTCGCCCTGCGCATCTTGAGCGACGCCGCCTGGTCCGGGAAAATCGCAATGCTGAGCGACTGATCCCCCGGGACCCCGTGCGCATCTTCATCGGCATGGACGAGCGCCAGCCGCTCGCCTACCACGTGTGCCGCTCCTCGATCGAGCGCCATGCGAGCGCGCGCGTGCAGATCGAGCCGCTGCGCCTGCGCTGGCTGCCCCTGCGGCGCCGCGGACTCACCGATTTCACCTTCAGCCGCTACCTTTGCCCGTCCCTGTGCGGCTACGAGGGCGAAAGCCTGTTCATGGACGCCGACATCATCGTGCGCGCCGACATCCACGAGCTCGCGGGCCTCGCCCCGCGCCCGGCCGCGGTTTCGGTGGTGAAGAACAAGCTGCGCCTGGAGTGGACCAGCGTCATGTTCTTTCGCAACGCGCTCTGCCGCGCGTTGACGCCCGAGTCGATCGAGAGCGGCCAGCCCGAGAAGCTCGAGTGGGCCGAGACGGTCGGCGACCTGCCCGCCGAGTGGAACCACTGCGTCGGCTACGACGCGCCGGACCCGCAGGCCAAGCTCATTCACTTCACGCAGGGAATCCCCTGCTGGCCGGAGACCGAGGACTGCGAGCACGCCGAGACCTGGCGCGAGGAGTACCGGCACCTGAACGGCACGGTCTCCTGGCAGGAGCTCATGGGCCGTTCCGTGCATGCCAAGCACGTCCTGCAGCGGCTGCAGGCCTCGGGGAAGAAGACCCCCGGCTAGCGCGCCCTGAGCGCGCGCGACGCCCGCGCCACGTCCTTCGCCTTCACCCAGAACATGGCGCCGAAGCGGCGCTTGCCGGCGGTGACGGCCTGCAGCGAGACGAGGTTGATGCGCGCCTTGGCGAGCTTGCCGAGCACCTGCGTGAGCGCACCGACCTTGTCGTTGCCCTGCACGAGGAACACGGTCTTCCTCGCCGAGAGCTTCAGCTTCGCCTTGCGGGCCGCCTTCGTGAATTTCGCGTTGTCCTGCGGGATGAAGTCCACCTGCGCGCCGCCGCCCGCCGGAAATCCGGTGAACGCCAGCAGATTGACCTTGGCCGCCTTCAGCTGGGCGAGCAACTGCGCGCCTGCGCCCGGACGCTGCGGCAGCTTCATCGAATAGTAGGACGCTTTGCGAATGCTCATCGTGCCTCCTTGGTTGCGGGATGCCCCTATAATTCTGCGCTCCTCATGGGCAATCGGCTATCGAAGATCACGACGCGCACCGGCGACGCGGGCGA
>DASUFW010000316.1:0-5943 GCA_036274335.1 Burkholderiales bacterium
CCTCGACATCCTGCGGGAGATCTGCGAACGCTTCGTTTTCGTCGAGCGCGGTGCCGTCAGCCTGCACTCCGACTGGGAGGCGTTGATGGCCGACGCGCGCGTCGCCGCGTATCTCGGGGAGAGCCTGAAATGAGGGCGCAGTCCGACCGCCGCGAGGCGTAAAATCGGCCGTTCCCCCGGAGACCCGCATGAACAAGCCCGCCGACCTCAAGCTCGCCACCGTGCCCGCCTGGATCAACGGCAAGCCCGTCGTCCCGCAGGGACGCATGGGCGATGTGTACAACCCCGCCACCGGCCGCGTCACCAAGCAGGTGCCTTACTGCGACGCGGCGTCGATCGACGCCGCCGTGAAGGCGGCGGCGGCCGCGCTGCCCGCCTGGCGCGACGCGTCCATCCTGCGGCGCGCGCGCGTGATGCAGAAGTACCTGCAGCTGCTGCAAGCGCATCAAAAGGAGATCGCCCAGCTCATCACCGAGGAGCACGGCAAGACGCTGCCCGACGCGATGGGCTCGGTGCAGCGCGGCATCGAGGTGGTGGAGTTCGTGTGCGGCATTCCGCAGCTCCTGAAGGGCGAGTATTCCGAGAACGTCGGCACGGCGGTGGACACCCACACGCTGCGCCAGCCGGTCGGCGTGTGCGCGGGCATCACGCCGTTCAACTTCCCGGCGATGGTGCCGATGTGGATGTTCCCGGTGGCGATCGCCTGCGGCAACACCTTCATCCTCAAGCCTTCGGAGAAGGTCCCCTCCGCGGCGATCCGCATGGCCGAGCTCTTCCGGGAGGCGGGTTTGCCCGACGGGGTCTTCAACGTCGTGCACGGCGACAAGTCGGCGGTGGATGCGATCCTCGCGCATCCCGGCATCGCGGCCGTGTCCTTCGTCGGCTCGACGCCGATCGCCAAGTACATCTACGAGACCTGCGCGAAGAACGGCAAGCGCGTCCAGGCGCTCGGCGGCGCGAAGAACCACGCGGTCGTGCTGCCGGACGCGGACCTCGAGTTCGCCGCCGACGCGCTGATCGGCGCGGGTTACGGCTCGGCGGGCGAGCGCTGCATGGCGATCTCCGCCGTGGTGGCGGTCGGCGCGGCGGCGGATCCGCTCGTGAAGCTCCTCGCGAAGAAGGCGCAGGCCATCAAGGTCGGGCCCGGCGACGCGGACGGCGTCGACATGGGGCCGCTCGTCACGGCCCAGCACCGCGACAAGGTCGCCTCCTACATCGACAAGGGCAAGGCGGAAGGGGCGAAGCCGGTGGTCGACGGCAGCACGCCGCCGGTGAAGGAAGGGTTCTTCCTCGGCACGACGCTGTTCGATCATGTGAAGCCCGAGATGGAGGTCTACCAGCACGAGATCTTTGGGCCGGTGCTGGTCGTGCTGCGGGTCGAGACGCTGGAAGAGGCGATCGCGTTGGTCAACCGCAACCCGTACGCGAACGGCACGGCGATCTTCACGGAGTCGGGCGGCGCCGCACGGCGATTCGAGAACGAGGTGCAGGTCGGCATGGTCGGCATCAATGTCCCGATTCCCGTGCCGGTCGCGTTCTACTCGTTCGGCGGGTGGAAGAACTCGCTGTTCGGCGACCTGCACGTGCACGGCGTCGAGGGCGTGAAGTTCTACACGCGCACCAAGGTGGTGACCACGCGCTGGCCGCACCAGGACACGCCCGCCCCCGGTTTCCACATGCCGACACTGGGCTGAGAGCCCGCCTTGGCCGATCGGCTGAAGGGGAAGGCCGCGCTGGTCCTGGGCGCGGGTTCGGTCGGCGAGGGCGTGGGCAACGGCCGCGCCATCGCCACGCTCTTCGCGCGCGAGGGCGCAAGGGTCGCGGGCGCCGACAACCGGCTCACGGCGGCCGAGGAAACGGCGCGCCGCATCGGCGCCGAAGGCGGCAAGATGCTCGCGCTCGAGGCGGACGTCACGAAGGAAGCCGACCTGCGGCGCACGGCGGACGCGACGCTGAAGGCGTTCGGCCGCATCGACATCCTCGTGAACAACGTCGGCGGCAGCATCCCGGGCGACGCCGAGGCGATCTCGCCCGAGGACTGGCGCGGGCAGTTCGAGTTCAACCTGCACTACGTGCACGCCTCGACGCGGCTCGTCGCGCCGCTCATGGTGAAGCAGGGCGGGGGTGCGATCGTCAACATCTCGTCGATCGCCGGCATCCGCCATCTCGGGAACGAGCTCGCCGCCTATGCGGCGTCGAAGGCGGCGTTGCAGCAGTTCTCCCGCGTGTGCGCGGTGCGCTATGCGCCGCACGGCGTGCGCGTGAATACCGTGATCCCGGGGCTGATGAACACGCCGCTGGTCTCGGAGCGGCTGGCCAGGTCCCAATCGGGCGGCGACGCGGCGGCCCTGATCGCGAAACGCAACGCGCGCACGCCCACCGGAAAGATGGGCGATGCCTGGGACGTCGCCTGGGCGGTGGTCTACCTCGCCTCGGACGAGGCGAAGTTCGTCACCGGCGCGGAGCTCGTGGTAGACGGGGCGCTGACGGCCACCGTCCGCTGAGCCTACGGGCGGGGCGCTTTCGCGAGGTCCGTCACCGGTACCCCGTCCGCGATCTGTCGCATCCGGTTCTCCTCGTACCGCAGGATCTTCTTCACCGCGGCGAGCACGTCGGCCGCCCGCTCGTGCGGGACGAAGCACACGCCGGCCTCGTCCGCCACGACCAGATCGCCCGGCTTGACGGAGATTCCGCAGATCGACACCGGCACGTTGATGGCGACGGTCTCGATGCGCCACTTGCCGGTGATCGGGCTCGCGCCCTTCGACCATACGGGATAGCCGATGCCGCGCGAGTGCGCGATGTCGCGCACGGCGCCGTCCACCACCGCGCCGGCTTCACCCTGGCGCCGCCCGATCGAAGCCGAAATTGCGCCCATGCTGGAGACGCCCTCGACGCCCTGGATGACGAGCACGTCGCCCGCCTGCGCGAGGTTGTGCGCCTCGATCTCGCCGAGCCGCGACACGTTGGCCTGCACGGCCTGAGCGACGGGGACCCCGAGCGGGCGGTTGAGCACGGTCAGCGCCGGACCGCACAGGCGCGCGGCCGGATTCGTGGGTCGCAGGACGGTCGAGGGAACTGCGCCGGCGACGCCCAGCTCGTCCAGCGCGTCGGACACGACGCCGGACAGGTCCTCCAGCGCACGGAAGCCGGAGAGCACGTCCTCGGACAGCCGCGGCAGCTCCAGGGTGCCGATGCGCTCGCGCGGAATCTTCCCGGTGAGAGGCCGCTCCATCCTCAGCCTGCGAAGCGCGATTCCGGCAGCCCCACCACGCCCGGGCGCAGCGCGAACACGCTGCCCGCGAGCGGCTGCTTTGCGAGGTCCTCGGGACCCATGCGCTGCGTCGCGCTGGTCACGTAGAGGGTCCCGAGGTCGCCGCCCCCGAAGCAGCAGCAGGTCACGTTCGCCACCGGCAGATCGACCGTGCGGTCGACTTTTCCCGCCGGCGTGTAGCGCACGAGCCGCCCCGCCCCGTACTCCGCGTTCCAGAGGCAGCCTTCGGCGTCCACGCACGAGCCGTCCGGGCGGCCGCTTCCGGTGTCGACGAAGACGCGCTCGCCCGTCGCGGCGCCGCTCGCCGGGTCGTAGTCGTAGGCCCAGATCGTGTTCCGGTTGGTGTCGGCGAAGTACATCGTGCGCCCGTCGGGGCTGAACGCGAGGCTGTTCGGGATGATGATCGAGTTCTTCAGCTTGGCGTGCGAGTAGTCGGCGTCGAACCGGTAGAGCGAGCCCGTCGGATCGCGATTGACGTCGCTCATGCTGCCGGCCCAGAAGCGTCCGGCGCGGTCGCAGCGTCCGTCGTTGAAGCGGTTGTCGGGCTTCTCGGGCTCGGGATTCTTCCTCGCTTCGAGCGCGCCGGTCTGCGGATCGAGCAGGTGCAGTCCATGCTTGGTCGCGGCGAGCATGCCGCCCCGCTCGCGGAACGCGATGCTGCCGACGATCTCCGGGAGCACCAGCATCGTCACCGCGCCGCTCGAGGGGTCGAGCCGCTTGACCGCGGGCCAGCGGCTGTCCACCCACCACAGCGCGCCTTCGCGCTCGTCCCACAGCGGGCATTCGCCGAGCCGGTCGGCGCCGCGTACCACGACTTCCACCTGAGACGCCATTCCCGGTTATCCTCCGCGCGGGCACGATAGCACGCATGAAAGTCGTCTTCTACGGTTCGCTCATCCACCACCTGCCGCCGACGCTCCTCGCGAAAGTGAAGACACCGTGGGCGGTCGAGCGCTTCCTCGAAAGCGATCCGCAGGACGACTTCGGCCGCGCGCTTGCGCAGGCCGACGCGCTGATCTCGCTGGTGTGGAACGCCTCGTTTCCGCCCGCGCCGAGGCTGAAGCTCATCCAGTCGCCCGGCACGGGCGTCGACTTCATCGACTTCAAGGCCGTGCCGCGGGGCGTACACGTGTGCAATTGCTACGGCCACGCCGAAGGGACGGCCGAGTACGTGCTGCTCGCGATCCTGCTTTGGTGCCATGTGAACTTCCTGCCGGGGGCGAAGAGCTTCCGCGAGGAGGGCAGCTGGCGCTACAGCGGGCGCGTCAACGGTCCCATCAACGAGGAGCTCTACGGCGCGACCGTGGGCATCCTCGGCCTGGGCGCCATCGGTCGCGCGGTGGCCGAGCGCGCGCGGGGCTTCGGCACGCGAGTGATCGGCTGCAACCGCACGAAGCGCGACGTGCCGGGCGTCGAGCGGGTCTACGGGCTCGGGGAGATCGACGCGTTCCTCGCCGAGTGCGACTTCGTGGTGGTCGCCGCCGCCCTCGCGCCGGAGACCGAAGGGCTGATCGACGCGGGTCGCTTCGCGGCGATGAAGCGAAGCGCGGTGCTCGTCAACGTCGGGCGCGGCGCGATCGTGGACGAGGACGCGCTGTACGCGGCGCTGAAGGAGAAGCGCATCCGCGGCGCGACGCTCGACGTCTGGTACGCCTACCCGAGCAAGGACAATCTGAAAGTGGCGCCCGCGAAGCATCCTTTCCACGAGCTCGACAACGTCTGGATGACGCCGCACACCTCGGCCTGGACGACCGGCATGGTCGACCGGCGCTGGAGCGAGATCGCGGAGAACCTCGATCGGCTCACGCGCGGCGAGCCGCTGAGGCACCAGCTCAAGTGAAGCTCGAGCGCTGGTCGCTGCACATCTATCGCCTGCCCTACGTGCGCGAGGTGGTGTGGGCGAACGCACGCGAGTCCGCGGGCATCTTCGCGCTGCTCGCCCTCGAGTCGGAAGGCCACACGGGCATCGCGGAGGGCACGCTGAAGGACACCTGGAGCGGCGTCTCGCCCGGCTCGCTGCGCGCATCGCTGGAGGACTTCCTCATCCCGCGGCTGAGCGCGGTGGACCTTGCCGACGAAGCGGCGGTGAACCGGGCGTTCGCGGGCATCCCGGACAACCGCCTCGCCAAGGGCTTGATCGAGAGCGCCTGCTGGACGCTGCGCGCGGCAGCGGCCGGCCAGCCCCTGTGGCAGCTGTGGGGCACCGGGCCGGAGCGCGAGGTGGCCTGGACCGTCACCCGCCAGCCGCCGTCCGCCATGGCGAAGGAAGCGGCCGAGGTCTGCGCCCGGTTCGGATTTCGTGTGCTCAAGGTGAAAGGCGGGCAGGGTGTCGATGTCGATCTCCGTGCCCTGCAGGAGATTCGCACGGCGGTGGGTGAGGGCGTCGAACTCTATGTCGATGCCAATAGCCACTACGGGCGCGACGAGGCGGCCGGCTACGTACGTCGGCTCGCGGAGGCGGGCGTGACCGTCGCGGAGGACCCGTGCCCGCTGCAGCCCGACGGGCATTTCGAGGCGCTGCAGCGCGACAGCCGCATCCCGATCCTCGTCGACCGGTCGTGCGCCTCCAGGGAAGATGCGGCGCTGTACCTGGAGCGCGGGGCGCGGGCGCTCTCGACCAAGCCCGGGCGCGTGGGGCTTGCCGAGACGCGTGCCATCGCCGCCCTGGC
>DASUFW010000317.1:0-13371 GCA_036274335.1 Burkholderiales bacterium
GGCGGCCAGCACCGCGACCACCAGCGCGCCGAACACCACGCCGAACACGGTGCGCAGCACGCCCAGGGGCGCGTATGCCTCCGCGGCCGACATCTCGACCGCGAGCCCCATGTCGTAGGCGGGCAGCCAGCGCCAGGCGCCGACCACCGGGCGCCCCGTGTAGCCGGCGTAGGGCTCGAGAAGCATCCCCGCCTGCGCCGCGCCGTGGGCGCCGGCCTGCGCCTCGCGCGCGAGCGCGGTCAGTCCGCCGCCCGGCACGCGCAGCACCTGGTTGAGCGCGGCTTCCTTGCCCAGCGCGCGGCTCGCCGAGAGCATCACGCCGTTGCGGTCGAAGGCGTACACCTCGTCGCTCTCGCCGCTCCGCGCGGCGGCGAGGATGGCGGCGAACTGCTCGTGCGCGTACTGCCCGACGCCCAGCGCAGCGAGGATGCGCCCCGCTTCGTTTTGCACCGGAGTCTCGATCCACACCACCGGCCGCGCGAGCGGCGGGTTCGCCGGCAGGTGCACCAGCCGCTCGGTGTCGCGGTAGGGCCGCAGGAAGCGCGTGTCGCCGCGGAACACCGCCCGCAGCTCCTGCTCGACGGCCCTCGGGTTCATGGCGAGCCCGCAGTACTCCCGGAACTTGCTCGCGATGATGCGCCCGGAGCGGTCGACGAGGTTGAACGACACCGCGCCGCTGCCCGCGAGCGCGTCGTCCAGCTCGGCGACCAGCGGCCGGCGCGCCGGCGCGGTGCAGTAGCGCTCGGGCGTATCGCCGTGCTCGGCCGCGATCTCGACCAGCGCGCGCACGTGGTCGCGCACCGTCGCGTCGCGCGCCAGGCGCCGGATGCCGAGCTCCTGGTCCTGGATCCAGACTTCGAGGGTCTTCGCCTGCGCGTCGAGCACCGCCCTCAGCGCGCCCGCGCGCAACTCGCGCAGCGAGCGCTCGACCGCGCGGTAGGTCCACGAGCCGATCAGCGTCAGCGCCAGCACGCTCGCGGCGAGCGCGAGGGCGAACCAGAGGCGCTGGCGCGCGCGCCGCGCCTGCGCCTCGCGCGCCGCCGCATCCTCCGGGTGCAGGGTCTGGCTCGCGGGGACGCTCACGGCACGGACCGCCCGGCGCCTACCTCAGGAACAGCCGGTACGCCGGATTGCGGGTTTCGTCGAAGTGCGGGTAGCCCAGCCGGGACAGGAAGCGCCGGAAGTCGCCCATCTCGCGCCGCGGCACCTGCATGCCGACGAGGATCGAGCCGTAGTCCGCCCCGTAGTTGCGGTAGTGGAACAGGCTGATGTTCCACGAGGGGTTCATCGCGGTGAGGAATTTCATGAGCGCGCCGGGGCGCTCCGGGAACTCGAAGCGATAGAGCAGCTCGCCCCCGCCGGCGCCCAGGTGCCCGCCGATCATGTGGCGCATGTGCCCCTTGGCCACCTCGTCGTCGGACATGTCGAGCGTGCGGAAGCCCGCGCGGCGCAAGCCCCGCACGATGCGCTCCGTCTCGTCGCGGTCGCCCACCGTGACGCCGACGAAGATGTGCGCCTCGCGCGGCCCCGACATCCGGTAGTTGAACTCGGTGATGTTGCGCCCGCCGACCGCGCGGCAGAAGCGCCGGAAGCTGCCGCGCTCCTCGGGAATGGTCACGCCGAGCACCGCCTCGCGGTGCTCGCCGACCTCGGCGCGCTCGGCGACGAAGCGCAGCCGGTCGAAGTTGGTGTTCGCGCCGCAGGCGACCGCCACCAGCGTCTTGCCGCGCGCGCCGCGGCGCGCGACCCAGGCCTTGGCGCCCGCGATGGCGAGCGCGCCGGCGGGCTCCAGCACGACGCGCGTGTCCTCGAACACGTCCTTGATCGCCGCGCAGATCTCGTCGGTGTCCACCAGCACCATGTCGTCGACCAGCTTGCGCGCGAGCCGGAAGGTCTCCTTGCCCACGCGCTTCACCGCGACGCCGTCGGCGAACAGGCCCACGTGATCGAGCGTCACGCGCCGCCCGAGCTTGAGCGAGCGCGCCATCGCGTCGGCGTCGTCGGGCTCGACGCCGATCACCTTCACGCCCGGGCGCAGGTGCTTGAGGTAGGCCGCGATGCCCGAGATCAGCCCGCCGCCGCCCACGGCGACGAACACCGCGTCGATCCGGCCCTCGTGCTGGCGCAGGATCTCCATGCCGATGGTGCCCTGGCCGGCGATCACGTCGGGGTCGTCGTAGGGGTGCACGAACGTGTAGCCGTGCCGGCGCTTGAGGCGCATCGCCTCGGCGTAGGCCTCGTCGTAGGAGTCGCCCTTCAGGACGACTTTCGCGCCGCGCCCGGCGACCGCGTCGATCTTGATGCGCGGCGTCGTGACCGGCATGACGATGGTCGCGCGGCAGCCGAGCTTCTGGGCGGCGAGCGCCACCCCTTGCGCGTGGTTGCCGGCGCTGGCGGCGATGACGCCGCGCTTCAGGCGCTCGCGCGAGAGGTTGGCCATGCGGTTGTAGGCGCCGCGCAGCTTGAAGGAGAACACCGGCTGCAGGTCCTCGCGCTTGAGCAGCAGCCGGTTGCCCAGGCGCTTCGAGAGCTGCGGCGCGAGCTCGAGCGGCGACTCGATCGCCACGTCGTAGACCCGCGCGCGCAGGATGCGCTCGAGATAGCTTTCGCGCTTCATCAGGCCGCCTGGAGCTTCGCCACCGCCACGGCCAGCCACTTTACTCCCTGGCGCCCGAAGTTCACCTGCACGCGGGCCTCCTGGCCCTGGCCCTCCGCGTCCACGATCACGCCGGCCCCGAACTTGGCGTGCACCACGTTCTGGCCGACGCGGAAGCCCGCGGCGGCGGACGGGGCCGCGCCGCCGAAGCGCGGGTTGGGCCTGGACGACCGGGCGTAGGCGCCGGCGGTGAATCCCGGCGAGACGGGCCGCTCGACCCGCCGCAGCCGCGGCGTCAGCCACTTGAGGAGTCCCTGGGGAATCTCGTCGAGGAATCGCGAGGGCAGGTTGTAACGCGTCTGCCCGTGCAGCAGCCGCGTCTGCGCGAAGGAGAGGTAGAGGCGCCGGCGCGCGCGCGTGAGCGCCACGTACATGAGCCGCCGCTCCTCCTCGATGCCGTCCTTCTCCAGCAGGCTCTGCTCGTGCGGGAAGAGGCCTTCCTCCAGGCCGCTGACGAACACGGCGTGGAACTCCAGGCCCTTCGCCGAGTGCATGGTCATCAGCTGCAGCGCGTCCTGCCCCTCGCCCGCCTGGTGCTCGCCCGCCTCCAGCGCCGCGTGCGTGAGAAAGGCGGTGAGCGGATCGACCTCCTCGCCCGACTCGCGCTCCACGTCCTCGGCGTCGAAGGCCGCGGCCGCGTTCACCAGCTCGGCGAGGTTCTCCAGGCGCTCGGCGCCCTCGCGCTCGCGCTTGTAGTGCTCGGCAAGGCCGCTCTTCCCGAGCAGCAGCTCGACCTTCTCGGCGAGGGTGAGCTCCTTGGCCTCCTCGCGCAGCGACTCGATCAGCGCGACGAAGGGCGCGCTCTTGCCCGGCTGCGCGAGCGCCGCCTCGTAGAGGCTGGTATTCGCGGCCTTCGCCGCGTCGGCGAGCGCCTCCACCGTGCGCGCGCCGATGCCGCGCGCCGGGAAGTTCACGACGCGCAGGAAGGCGTTGTCGTCGGCCGGCGCCGCCATCAGGCGCAGGTAGGCGAGCGCGTGCTTGACCTCGGCGCGCTCGAAGAAGCGCAGCCCCCCGTACACCCGGTAGGCGAGCCCGGCGGTAAACAGCGCGTGCTCCAGGACCCGCGACTGGGCGTTGGAGCGGTAGAGCACCGCCACATCCGCGAGCCGCATGCCCTCGCGCGCGAGCGCCTTGATCTCCTCCACCATCCAGCGCGCCTCGTCGGCGTCCGAGGTCGCCTCGAACACGCGCAGCGCCTCGCCCGCGCCCGCCGCGGTCCACAGGTTCTTGCCCAGGCGCTTGGCGTTGTGCGCGATGAGCGCGTTGGCGGCGTCGAGGATGTTGCCGTGCGAGCGGTAGTTCTGCTCGAGGCGGATCACCTGCGTGCGCGCGTACTCGCGCTCGAACTCGGCCATGTTGGCGACGTTCGCGCCGCGGAAGGCGTAGATGGACTGGTCGTCGTCGCCGACCGCGAACAGGCTCGCCTGCGGCCCCGCCAGCAGCTTGAGCCACCGGTACTGCAGGCGGTTGGTGTCCTGGAACTCGTCCACCAGCACGTGGCGGAAGCGCGCCCGGTAGTGCTCGCGCAGAAGCTCGTTCCTCGCCAGCAGCTCGTAGCTCCGCAGCAGCAGCTCGGCGAAATCCACCACGCCCTCGCGCTGGCACTGCTCGTCGTACGCGGCATAGAGCTCGGCGTAGCGGCCCGAGACGTCGTCGCCGGCCCGCACCTCGCCCGCGCGCAGGCCTTCCTCCTTGCGGCCCATGATGAAGTACTGGAGGTCGCGCGGCGGAGTGCGGTCCTCGTCGACGTTCATGCCGCGCAGCAGGCGCTTCACGGCGGCGAGCTGGTCCTGGCTGTCGAGGATCTGGAACTCGCGCGGCAGGCCAGCCTCGCGATGGTGGGCGCGCAGCAGCCGGTTGGCGAGGCCGTGGAAGGTGCCGATCCACATCCCGCGCGGGTTCACGGCGAGCATCGCCGACAGGCGCGTCAGCATCTCGCGCGCGGCCTTGTTGGTGAAGGTGACCGCCAGCACCCCGGCGGGCGACACGCGCCCCTGCTGGATCAGCCAGGCGATGCGCGTGGTGAGCACGCGCGTCTTGCCGCTGCCCGCGCCGGCGAGCACCAGCGCGTGGCCTTGCTCCAGGGTGACGGCGGCGAGCTGCTCGGGATTGAGCTGGTCGAGGTGCAGCGACAATTCAGTTCACGCGGATCTTCAGCTCGGCGACCAGCCCGCGGTACATCTCGAAATTGGCGCGCACCAGCTGCGCGAATTCCTCGCTCGAGCCGCCGACCGGCTCGAGCGCCGCGTGGGCGAGCCGCTCGCGTACCGCGGCGTCGGCGAGCGCCTTGTCGAACTCCGCGTTCAGGCGGCGAACGACCTGCGGGTCGGTGCCCTCCGGGACGAACACGCCCAGCCACTGGTCGATCACCAGCCCCTTCATGCCCGCTTCCTCGTAGGTCGGCACCTCGGCCAGGCTCGGCGCGCGCGTCTTCGTGCTCTGCGCGAGGATCCCGAGCTTGCCGGACTTGTAGTGCGGGATGACCGGCGTCGAGCCCAGCGACCCGATCTTCACCTGGCCGCCCAGCAGGTCCTTGATCGCCTGCCCGCCGCCCTTGTAGGGCACGTGCGTGAGCTGGATGCCGGCCAGCTTCGCGAACCACTCCGCCGCGATGTCCTGCTGCGAGCCCGCGCCGGACGTGGCGTAGGGCAGGCCCGGATTCTTCTTCGCGAGCGCCACCAGCTCGGCCACGCTCTTCACGCCGAGCTCGGGATTCACGGCGAGCACCACCGGCTGGCGCGTCAGCTGGATCACGGGAATCAGCTGCTTGATCGGGTCGTAGCTGAGCGCATACACGTGCGGCGCGCTCGCCACGAAGTCGGGCGCGACGAGGATCGTGTAGCCGTCGGCGTCGCTCCTCACCGCCGCCTCGATGCCGATCGAGCCGCCCGCGCCCGCGCGGTTCTCGACCACCACGGGCTGGCCGAGCGCGGCCGACACCTTGTCGGCGAGCGCGCGCGCCGTCACGTCGGTGGAGCCGCCCGGCGGATAGGGAACGATGAGGCGAACCGGCTTCGCGGGCCAGCCCTGCGCCTGCGCGGCGAGCGCGGCGAAAGCGAGAATCGCGGCGAAAAAGTGTCGGATCATGGGTGCGGGCCTCCCGTCCCGCACCCTACCAAGAATCGGCCTACCGGGAAACCTTCGCTTCGGACACGCCGGCCATGTCGCGCAGCGCGGCGGCGAGCGCCTCGCCGTCGGCGCGCGACGCGAGCCGCTCGATCTGCACCAGGTACACGCGCTGCCCGCCGGCCTGCGCGGGATACAGGCGCGCCGGATAGCCCGCGTCGCGCAGACGCGCATACAGGTCGAGCGCGGCGGACTGCGTCTTCGCGCGCGCAAGCGTCACGCGCCACTTGCCGTCGGCGCGCACCGCGCCCGCGCCCTCGGCGATCTCGGTCTCGGCCGCCCACTGGGCGAGCTGCGCCGCCTCGACCAGGCCGACCGGCTGCGTCTGGCCCTTGTCGCGCTGGTAGAACTGGCGCGGCTGGTCCATGGTCACCGGCGACTCGCCCGGCGCGCCGACCTCGATCTTGCCTTCGATCAGACAGACGATCTGCTTGTCGGCGCTCGACTTGCCCCACAGGTCGGTGCCGCGGATGCCGGCCGTGACCGTCGCCACGCGGATCGACACGTCGCGCGGCCGCGGCTTGGCGAGCACGTCGGTGGTGAACCGGAACGCGCCCTCCAGCACGTTCAGCGCGGCGGCGAACAGCCCGCCGCGATCGGGCGCGAGCTCGGCGATGCGCAGGCTCGCCCGCTCGCCGAGCTTCACCGTGCTGCCCTCGGCCAGCTTGATGTAGAGGCGCGCGCCGGCGCCGGTGCGCACCTCGTCGCCGCTCTTCAGCTCGACGCCGGGCGCGAGCGGCGCGCGCCGCACGCTGCCGAGCACGCTGCGCTCCACCCAGGCCGGCATCTGCATGCCCTCGATGACGGCGGCGGGCGCCGCACGGACGGACGTGCAAAAGGCCAGGAGAGCGAGGGCGGCCAGCAGGCTTCGCTGGGGGCTGGTCAAGGGTTGCGTCATGGCGAAAGCTCCATTCTCGATCGCGTACGGGATTGTCGGGAATATTCGTCTCTGCACCAACAAGTACGGCCGGCCCCCGCTTGCGGATGCGCGCGCGTCAGGAAATATTGCCCACTTCGCCAACCAGGATCACCGGGCCGGTGGGCGCGCCGGTCGGCGAGCCGCCGGCGGGCTCGACCGAGACCGCGAGCTTTGCGCCGGCGCGCAGGCCCGGGCGGCGCCCGGGCGCCAGCGCGACGCGCGCATCGAGCGAGCCCAGGACGGCGAGCGAGACCGGCGCGCCGCCCCCGGCGGGCAGCAGCCACAGCTCGTAGCTCTGGGCGGACCCGGCGAGCACCGGGCGCGCGGCGCGCAGCTCGAGGGTGCCGCCGTCGGCGGACAGCCCCGCGGTCACGCCGGGCGCCCCGCCGCCCGCCGCGGAGAGCTGGGCGATCGGCCGCCAGGCGGGGGCCTGCGGGCTTTCCGGGCCGGGCGTGCGCAGGCCGACGGCGAGCGCGAGCGCGAAGGTGGCGCCGAGCGCCCAGTTCCTCCAGAAGCCGGCGCGGCGGTACCAGGCCGGCCGGTAGCGCGCGAGCCCGAGCTCGCGCTCGAGCGCGCGCCAGGTCCGCTTTGAGGGCGCGACGTCGAAGCGCGTCGTGTACTCCGGCATGAAGGTCTCCTCCCAGTAGCGCAGGCGCGCCGCCACCTGCGGCTCTTCGCGCCGTGCACGCGCCAGGCGCCTACGCGCAGGCCCGCGCAGCGTGCCGAGCACGTACTCGCCGCACAGCGCATCGAGCAGCGGGCTCGAGCCGATCCTCACGGCGCATCTCCCAGATGCGCTTCGACGCAGGTACGCAGGCTCGCCATGCCGCGGCGCACCCACGCCTTGACGGTGCCCAGGGGCTTTTGCAGATGGGCGGCGAGCTCGCGGTGGCTCAGGCCATGCTCGTAGGCGAGCACCAGCGACTGGCGCTCGAAGGCGGGGAGCCGCCCGAGGCACTCGCGCAGCCATCGCGCGGCCCGGTTCCGCTCGGCGGCCTGGTCCGCGCCCGGGCCGGGCTCGACGAGGCGCTCGAGGCTGCCGTCCGGATCCGCGTCGAGCGGGGCGTCGTGATAGGAATCGACGCGCGAGACATCGTGGCTCGCGCGCAGGTCGATCGCGCGGTGGCGGACGATGGCGGCCATCCAGGCGAAGGGGCGCTCGGCGAGGGGATCGAAGCCGCGCGCCGCGTCCCAGATGCGAACGAACGCGTCGTGCAGCACCTCCTCGGCCAGCTCGCGGCGTCCGAGGATGCGCAGCGCCACGCCGAGCAGCCTCGGCGCCGAGGCCTCGTACAGGCGCTGGAAGGCCGCGGCCGAGCCCTCGTCGCGCGCCGCGGCGCGCAGCAGCAGTCCCCGGATGGCTTGATCGTCGAGCACCTTGCGGCCTGTCCTCCAGACGCCAGATTCCATACGATACGGTCGACGCGCCCGTTCGGATGCGGGCGCGGCCGGCCGAACCGCCGGCCTTATAATTGCCGGCCTCTTTCCTCCCGCCGATGCAGCCGAACTATCAACCGAGAGACGTCGAGCGCGCGGCCCAGGCATTCTGGGCCGAGAGGGAAGCATTTCACGCCGCCGAGGACCCCGGCAAGCCGAAGTTCTACTGCCTGTCCATGTTCCCCTACCCGTCGGGGAAGCTGCACATGGGGCACGTCAGGAACTACACCATCGGCGATGTCCTCACCCGGTACTACCGGATGCGCGGCATGAACGTGCTGCAGCCGATGGGCTGGGACGCGTTCGGGCTGCCGGCCGAGAACGCCGCGATGGCCAACAAGGTGCCGCCGGCGAAGTGGACCCGCGACAACATCGCCTACATGAAGCGCCAGCTGCAGGCGCTCGGCTTCGCGCTCGACTGGCAGCGCGAGCTCGCCACCTGCGACCGCGAGTACTACCGGTGGAACCAGTGGCTCTTCACGCGCCTGTTCAGGAAGGGCCTGGCGTACAAGAAGACCGGCGTCGTGAACTGGGACCCCGTCGACCAGACGGTCCTCGCCAACGAGCAGGTCATCGACGGCCGCGGCTGGCGCACCGGCGCGCTCGTCGAGAAGCGCGAGATCCCGATGTACTTCTTCCGCATCACGGCCTACGCCGAGGCGCTGCTCGGCGCGCTGGAGAAGATGGCGGGCTGGCCCGAGCAGGTGAAGCTGATGCAGAAGAACTGGATCGGCCGCTCGGAGGGCGTGCGCCTCGCGTTCCCGTACGAGCTCGGCGGCGAGCAGCGGCGGCTGTGGGTCTTCACGACCCGCGCCGACACCCTGATGGGTGCGACCTTCTGCGCGATCGCGGCGGAGCACCCGATCGCGGTGCACGCGGCGAAGGACAACCCGGCGCTCGCGGCGTTCGTCGAGGAATGCAAGCGCGGCGCGGTGATGGAGGCCGACCTCGCGCAGCTCGAGAAGAAGGGCATGCCGACGGGCCTCTCCTGCACGCACCCGCTCACCGGCGAGAAGATCCCCGTGTGGGTCGCCAACTACGTGCTGATGGGCTACGGCGAAGGCGCGGTGATGGGCGTGCCCGGGCACGATGAGCGCGATTACGGCTTTGCGCAGCAGTACCGGCTGCCGATCAAGTGCGTGATCCGTACGCCCGCGGGCGACGAAGTGCCCGCGCCGTGGCGGCCCGAGTACGCCGAATACGGCACCTGCATCCGGTCCGGCAAGTACGACGGGCTGGACTACGCAGGCGCGGTCGATGCGATCGCGGCGGACCTCGAGGCAAAGGGCCTGGGCGAGAAGCAGGTGCAGTGGCGGCTTCGCGACTGGGGCATCTCGCGCCAGCGCTACTGGGGCTGCCCGGTTCCCATAATCCACTGCGCGTCGTGCGGCGACGTGCCGGTGCCCGACGAGCAGCTGCCCGTGGTGCTGCCCGAGGACCTGGTGCCCGACGGCACGGGCAACCCGCTCAACAAGCTGCCCGCGTTCACCGACACGACCTGCCCCTCCTGCGGCAAGCCGGCGAAGCGCGAGACCGACACCATGGACACCTTCGTCGACTCGTCCTGGTATTTCGCACGCTTCGCCTGCCCGGACAACGGCGCGGCGATGCTCGATGCGCGCGCCAACTACTGGATGCCGGTCGACCAGTACATCGGCGGCATCGAGCACGCCATCCTGCACCTGCTCTACTCGCGCTTCTTCACGCGCGCGCTGAAGGAGGAAGGCCTGCTGGAGGTCGACGAGCCGTTCACCAACCTGCTCACGCAGGGCATGGTGCTCGCGGAGTCGTACTACGTGGAGTCCGGCTCGCGGCGCGAGTGGATCAACCCGGCCGACGTCGAAGTGACGCGTGACGCGAAAGGCAAGATCCTCTCGGCAAAGACGCGGGATGGCCGCGCGGTGGTGTTCGACGGCATCGGCACGATGTCGAAGTCGAAGAACAACGGGGTCGACCCGCAGGCGCTCATCGACAAGTACGGCGCCGACACCGCGCGCTTCTACACCATCTTCGCCTCGCCGCCGACCAACACGCTCGAGTGGTCGGACGAGAGCGTGGAGGGCTCGTTCCGGTTCCTGCGGCGCGTGTGGGCCTACGGCCTGAAGTACGGCGCCGGGCCGGCGCCGGCCGGCGAGCCCAAGGCGGCGCGCCACGAGATCCACAACGTGCTGCGCCAGGCGAACTACGACCTCGGCAAGCACCAGTTCAACACCGTCGCCTCGGCGGCGATGAAGATCCTCAACGCCCTGGAATCGATCCCGGGCCGCAACGCCGCCAGCGAGGAAGGCCTGTCGATCCTGCTGCGGCTGCTCGCGCCGATCACGCCGCACCTCGCGCACCACCTGTGGCGCGCGCTCGGCTTCGGCGAGGACGTGATGCGCGCGGCCTGGCCGGAGCCGGACCCGGCCGCGCTCGAGCAGGAGGAGATCCAGTACGTGGTGCAGGTGAGCGGCAAGACGCGCGGCTCGGTCACGGTGGCCCGCTCGGCCGACCAGAAGTCGATCGAGTCGAGCGCGCTGGCGGCCATGCACAAGTACGTCGCCGACCAGCGCGTCAAGCGCATCGTCATCGTCCCGGGCCGGCTGATCAACATCGTGGTGTGATGCGCGCCGCCGCGCTGCTCGCCGCGCTACTCCTCGCCGCCTGCGGCTTCCAGCTGCGCGGCTCGGTCGACCTGCCCTTCGACACGCTGTACATGCCCAACGCGACCAGCGGCATCGCGCTGGACCTGAAGCGCCAGATCCAGTCGGGCTCGGCCACGCGCGTGGTCGACGACCCGAATGGCGCGCAGGCGCGCCTGCAGTTCACCGAGGAGACGCGCACCAAGGAGATCCTCTCGCTCACCACGGCCGGCCGCGTGCGCGAGTACCGCCTGCGCTACCGGGTGAGCTTCCGGGTGGAGGACGCCAAGGGCGGCACCTTCGTTCCGCCCAACACGGTGGCCCTGCAGCGCGACCTGACCTACGACGACTCCGTCGCGCTCGCCAAGGAGGGCGAGGAGGAGCTCCTGTTCCGCGACATGCAGAACGACATGGTGCAGCAGATCCTGCGGCGCCTGGTGACGGCGCGCGCGCCCTCGGCGAACTGATGCTGCTGCGCGCCGAGCAGCTCGAAGCGCATCTCGCGAAGACCCTCGCGCCGCTCTACGCGGTGCATGGCGACGAGCCGCTGCTCGCGCTGGAGGCGGCCGACGCCGTGCGCGCCGCCGCGCGCCGGCGCGGCATCGCCGAGCGCGAGGTCTTCGTGGTCGAGCGCGGCTTCGACTGGAGCGCGCTCCTGCATGCCGGCGCGAGCCGGTCCCTCTTCGGCGGCGGCAAGCTGATCGAGCTGCGCCTGCCGGGCGGCAAGCCCGGCACGGAAGGCGCCGAGGCGATCGCCGCGCACTGCGCGCGCCTCGACCCGGAGATGGTGACGCTGGTGACGCTGCCGCGCCTGGACCGCGCCGGGCAGTCCTCGGCCTGGTTCGCGGCGCTCGCCGGCGCCGGCGCGGTGATCGACATCTGGCCGGTGGAGCGCGCGCGCCTGCCGCAATGGATCGCCGGGCGGCTGGCGCGCCAGGGGCAGAAGGCCGGCGCCGAGGTGCTGGCGTTCCTCGCCGAGCGCGTGGAAGGCAACCTCCTCGCCGCGCACCAGGAGGTGCTGAAGCTCGCGCTGCTCGCCCCGGCGGGCGAGCTCGACCTCGAGACGGTCGAGGCGGCGGTGGCCTCCGTCGCGCGCTACGACCCGTACGCGGCGGCCGAGGCACTGGTGCTCGGCGACCTTGCCCGCTACGTGCGCGTGCTGGAAGGCCTGCGCGGCGAAGGCGAGGCGCCGACCTACGTGCTGTTCGCGGTGGCGGGCGCCCTGCAGGTGCTGCGCGGCGCGGCGGAAGGCCGTCCCCTCGAGCGCCTGTTCGGCGAGTACCGCCTGTTCCACAAGCCGCTGCAGCGCGCCGTGCAGAGCGCGGCGCGCCGGCACTCGCGGGCGACGCTGGAGGCGGCGCTCCGGCAGGCCGCGGGCATCGACCGCGCGATCAAGGGCGTCGCGCGCGCCGACGCCTGGGATGGCTTCGCGGCCCTCGGGTTACTATTTGCGGGTGGACCGAAAGCTTGATCTGAAGGCCTATGTGCGCGACCTAGGCAAGGCCGCGCGCGAGGCCGCACGCGCGCTCGCCCGCGCGAGCACCGAGCAGAAGAACCGGGCGCTGCAGGCCATGGCCGCCGAGCTCCGCGCCGGCGAGGCGCGCCTCCTGGCGGCCAACCGCGGCGACGTCGAGCAGGCCGGCAAGGACGGCTGCGACGCGGCTTTCCTCGACCGCATGACGCTCACGCCGAAGCTCGTCGCGCAGATGGCCGAGGGCCTCGAGCAGGTGGCGGCGCTCCCCGACCCCGTCGGCGAGATCTCGGCGCGCACGCGCCGCCCGACCGGCATCGAGGTGGCGCGCATGCGCGTGCCCATCGGCGTGATCGGCATCATCTACGAATCGCGCCCGAACGTGACCGCGGACGCCGCCGGCCTATGCGTCAAGGCCGGCAACGCCTGCATCCTGCGCGGCGGGTCGGAAGCGCTGCAGTCGAACCAGGCGATCGCCGCCTGCGTGCGCGCGGGCCTCGCCGCGGCGGGCCTGCCCGAGGCCGCGGTGCAGGTCGTGGAGGTCGCCGACCGCGCCGCGGTCGGCGAGCTGATCACGCTGCACGAGTCGATCGACCTCATCGTGCCGCGCGGCGGCAAGGACCTCATCGCGCGCCTGATGCGCGAGTCGCGCATCCCGATGCTCAAGCACCTGGACGGCGTATGCCACGTGTACGTGGACGACGCCGCCGACCCGGCGATGGCGGTGAGGATCGCCGACAACGCCAAGACGCAGCGCTACGGCACCTGCAACACCATGGAGACGCTGCTCGTCGCCGAGGGCATCGCGCCGCGCGTGCTGCCCGAGATCGGGAAGATCTTCCGCGACAAGGGCGTCGAGATGCGCACCGACGAGAAGGCGCGCGCGCTGCTCCCCGGCGCCAAGGCCGCCACCGAGCAGGACTACTACACCGAATGGCTCGCGCCGGTGGTGTCGGTCCGCGTGGTGAAGGGGCTCGACGAGGCGATCGAGCACATCGCCAAGTACGGCTCGCAGCACACCGACGCCATCGTCACGCGCGACGAGGCGCGCGCGCAGCGCTTCCTGCGCGAGGTCGATTCCAGCTCCGTGCTGGTCAACGCCTCCACGCGCTTCGCCGACGGCTTCGAGTTCGGCCTGGGC
>DASUFW010000318.1:0-2385 GCA_036274335.1 Burkholderiales bacterium
CGCGGCGAGTCATTCGGCGCGGCGATCCCCGAGCGCATCACGCCCGAGTTCGTGCGCGACGAGGTGGCGCGCGGGCGCGCGATCATTCCCTCGAACATCAATCACCCGGAGAGCGAGCCGATGATCATCGGCCGCAACTTCCTGGTGAAGGTGAACGCCAACATCGGCAACTCGGCCGTCTCCTCGGGCATCGCCGAGGAAGTCGAGAAGATGACCTGGTCGATCCGCTGGGGCGGGGACACGGTGATGGACCTGTCCACCGGCAAGCACATCCACGAAACGCGCGAGTGGATCCTTCGCAACTCGCCGGTGCCGATCGGCACGGTGCCGATCTACCAGGCGCTGGAGAAGGTGGACGGCAAGGCGGAAGACCTCACCTGGGAGATCTATCGCGACACGCTCATCGAGCAGGCGGAGCAGGGCGTGGACTACTTCACCATCCACGCGGGCGTCCTCCTGCGCTACGTCCCGCTCACCGCGAAGCGCATGACCGGCATCGTCTCGCGGGGCGGCTCCATCATGGCCAAGTGGTGCCTCGCGCACCACGAGGAGAGCTTCCTCTATACGCGCTTCGAGGACATCTGCGAAATCATGAAGGCCTACGACGTCGCGTTCTCGCTGGGCGACGGCCTGCGCCCCGGCTCGATCTACGACGCGAACGACGAGGCGCAGCTCGCCGAGTTGCGCACGCTGGGCGAGCTGACCCAAGTGGCCTGGACGCACGACGTGCAGGTGATGATCGAGGGACCGGGCCACGTGCCCATGCAGCTCATCAAGGAGAACATGGACCTCCAGCTCGCCGCCTGCGACGAGGCGCCGTTCTACACGCTGGGGCCCCTCACCACCGACATCGCGCCGGGCTATGACCACATCACGAGCGCGATCGGCGCGGCGCAGATCGGCTGGTACGGCACCGCGATGCTCTGCTACGTGACGCCGAAGGAGCACCTCGGGCTGCCGAACAAGAAGGACGTGAAAGACGGCATCATCGCCTACAAGATCGCCGCGCATGCCGCCGACCTCGCCAAGGGCCATCCCGGCGCGCAGATCCGCGACAACGCGCTCTCCAAGGCGAGGTTCGAGTTCCGCTGGGCAGACCAGTTCAACCTCGGCCTCGACCCGGACACCGCCAAGGACTTCCACGACGAGACGCTGCCCAAGGACTCGATGAAGGTGGCGCACTTCTGCTCGATGTGCGGCCCGCACTTCTGCTCCATGAAGATCACGCAGGACGTGCGTGACTACGTCGCGAACGGCATGCAGGAGAAGTCGGTCGAGTTCGTCCGCAAGGGCGCCGAGCTGTACCACAAGGCCTGATCGCGACGCTGCTCAAGATCGTCCTGGCGGTGGCGATCGCCGTGCCGCTCGCCGTCTATTTCCTCCAGGACTCGCTGATCTTCTACCGCCAGCCGCTCGCCGAGGATCGCCGGGCGGCGCTTGCGCGCCAGCCCGGCGTGGAAGAAGTCTGGCTCGCCGCGGCCGACGGGACCCGGGTGCACGCCTGGCACCTCAAGGCGGGCCCCGACATGGTGCTGTACTTCGGCGGCAACGCGGAAGAGGTGTCCTGGATGCTCGATGCAGCGCGCGCAGGAACGCCCGGCGCGTCGTGGCTGCTTCTCGACTACCGCGGCTACGGGCTCAGCGAAGGCTCGCCCTCGCAGAAGGCCCTGGTCGGGGATGCCATCGCGCTCTACGACCACGCGAAGGCGCTGCCGGGCGTGGACTCGCGGCGCATTCACGCGTTCGGACGCAGCCTGGGAAGCGGCGTGGCAGTGGCGCTCGCTGGGCAGCGCCCTTTGCGGGGGCTCATCCTTTCCACGCCCTATGACAGCCTGCTCGCGGTCGCGCAGCGCCATTACTGGTTCCTGCCGGTGCGCTGGATGCTGAAGCACCCGTTCGACTCGATCGCCCTTGCGCCACGCCTGGACACGCCGCTGCTCTGCCTCATCGCGGGACGCGACGAGGTGATCCCGCCCGAGCATGCCGAGCGCCTGTATGCCGCCTGGCAGGGGCCGAAGCGCCGCGTCTTCCTGCCGGCCGCCACTCACAACACGACCGACGAGGCGCCCGAGTTCTGGGCTTCGGTCCGCGCGTTCCTCGCCGATCCGGGCGACAATCCGGCCGCCCGATGACCGACGCCTCGCTCTGGCACGCGCTCATCCTCGGCATCGTCGAGGGCCTGACCGAATTCCTGCCGATCTCCAGCACCGGCCACCTGATCCTGGCCGGCGACCTGATCGGCTTCAACGGCGAGCGCGCGAAGGTGTTCGACGTCGCCATCCAGACCGGCGCGGTGCTCGCCGTGGTCTGGGAATACCGCCGGCGCTTCTTCGCCGTGGACTTTGCATTGTGG
Organism: Burkholderiales bacterium; assembly: GCA_036274335.1. GTDB lineage: Bacteria > Pseudomonadota > Gammaproteobacteria > Burkholderiales > SG8-39 > JAABQT01. Next base: position 2,354 of record DASUFW010000318.1, read on the forward strand.
CGCAATCTCGCGGTTGCCTTCGTCCCGGCGGC
>DASUFW010000319.1:0-8743 GCA_036274335.1 Burkholderiales bacterium
GTTCTTCCGCACCGGCGACCTCGGCTACTACGACGACGAGGGCTACTTCTTCATCACCGATCGCCTGAAGCGCATGATCAACGCCTCGGGATTCAAGGTCTGGCCCGCCGAGGTCGAGGCGATGCTCTACGGCCACCCCGACATCCAGGAAGCCTGCATCATCGCCACGCGCGACGCGCACCGCGGCGAGACCGTGAAGGCGGTGGTCGTGCTCAAGCCCGAGGCGCGCGGGCGCGTCCGGCCCGAGGACATCGTGGGCTGGGCGAAGGAGCGCATGGCGGCGTTCAAGTACCCGCGCGTCGTCGAGTTCGTCGAGCAGCTGCCGAAGACCGCCACCGGCAAGGTGTTCTGGCGCAAGCTCCAGGAGGAGGAGAACCGCCGCGGCGCGGCGGCCTAGAAGAGCGCCTGCCCCGCCCACCAGGCGAGCCCGGCCATGAAGGCCGAGCACGGGATGGTCAGGATCCACGCCCAGACGATGTTGCCGGCGACGCCCCAGCGCACCGCGGAGGTCGATTGCGCCGAGCCCACGCCGACGATCGCCCCGGTGATCGTGTGCGTGGTCGACACGGGGATGCCGAAGGCGGTCGCGATGAACAGCATCGCCGCCCCGCCCGTCTCCGCGCAGAAGCCCCCGACCGGCTTCAGCTTGGTGATGCGCTGCCCCATGGTCTTCACGATGCGCCAGCCGCCGAAGGCGGTGCCGAGCGCGATCGTGAGGTAGCACATCACGACCACCCACATCGGGATCGGCTCCTGCGCGCCGAGATAGCCCGAGGCGATCAGCAGCATCCAGATGATGCCCGCGGTCTTCTGCGCGTCGTTGCCGCCGTGCCCGAGGCTGTAGAGCGACGCCGACACGAGCTGCAGCCGCCGGAACCAGCGGTCCACGCGGGACGGCGTCGCGCGGACGAAGAGCCAGCTGACGGCGAGCATCAGCAGCGCGCCGAACACCATGCCCATGAGCGGCGCGATCAGGATGAACGCGCAGACCTTGAGGATGCCCGCCGGGACCAACGCCCAGGTGCCCGCCTTGGCAACCGCCGCGCCCACCAGCCCGCCGATCAGCGCGTGCGAGGAGGAGGACGGGAGGCCGTAGAGCCAGGTAATCACGTTCCACGCGATCGCGCCGGCCAGCGCGCCGAATACGAGGTAGGGGTCGACGACGCCCTGGTCGACGATGCCCCGTCCCACGGTGGTCGCGACCTTGAGCTGGAACACGAACAGCGCGAGGAAGTTGAAGCAGGCGGCGAGCACCACCGCCTGGTAGGGCTTCAGCACGCGCGTCGAGACCACGGTCGCGATCGAGTTCGCGGCGTCGTGGAAGCCGTTCATGAAGTCGAAGACCAGGGCGACCAGCACCAGCGCGACCAGCGCGCCCAGCCCGAGCTGTCCGGCCGCGCCCGCGTCCATCAGGAGTTTTCCAGGACGATACCCTCGATGATGTTGGCCACATCCTCGCAGCGGTCGGTGACCGTCTCGAGCAGGTCGTAGATGACGCGCATCTTCATCACCTGCTTGAGATCGGTCTCCTCGCGGAACAGCTTGGAAAGCGCCGCGCGCATGACGCGGTCGGCGTCCGACTCGAGCCGGTCGATCTCCGCGCAGGTCTTGAGGATCGACTCGGCCTGCCTGACCCGGTGCAGCATGCCGACCACCGTCTGCACCCGCTCGCAGCACATCTCGCAGATCTCGGCGAGCTGCTTGGCCTCGGGCGTCACGCGCCGCAGGTCGTAGAGCGCGACCGATTCGGCCACGTCCTGGATGAGGTCCAGGATGTCGTCCATCCGGGTGATCAGCTGGTGGATCTGGTCGCGATCGAACGGCGTGATGAAGGTCTTGTGCAGCAGCGCGATGCACTCGTGGGTGACCTTGTCGGCCGCGCGCTCGGTGGCATCGATGCGCTGCGCGTGCGCGTCCAGCTCGCTGAACTCCCCGATCATCGCCGCCAGCTCGCGGCTGCCCTCGACGATGCGCGCCGCGTGGGCGTCGAACAGCTCGAAGAACCGCCCCTCGCGGGGCATCAGCAGTCCCAGCATGGCACCTCCCTCAGGTCCGGTACGACAGCCCGCCCGTCCGCAGCGCCGCCAGCGCGGCGTCGTCGAATCCCCAGTCCTTCAGCGCCTCGCGCCCCCCGGCGCCGCGCTCGGGCGGCTCGCGCCGCACCGCCGCCGGCGTCGCCGAGAAGCGCGGTGCGGGCGCCGGCTGCTCGACCCCGGCGGAGGTCACGTAGCCCCTGCGCGCGACGTTGTGCGGGTGGCGCCTTGCCTCGGAGAACGTCAGGACCGGCGCGAAGCACGCGTCCGATCCCTCGAACACGGCGCACCACTCGTCGCGCGTCTTCGACTTGAACGCGGCGGCGAAGGCGGCGCGCATCTTCGGCCAGCCGGCGCGGTCGTTCTGCGCCGGCAGCGACGCCGGGTCGATTCTCAGGCGGGCCAGCAGGTCGGCGAAGAACTTGGCCTCGATGGCGCCGATCGCGACATATCTTGCGTCCTGCGTCTCGTAGGTGTCGTACCAGGGCGCGCCGGTGTCGAGAATGTTCACGCCGCGCTCCTCGGTCCAGCGATCGGCGGCGAGGAACCCGGAGAACATCGCGGCGAGGAGCGAGGCGCCCTCGACCATGGCCGCGTCCACCACCTGGCCCTGGCCGGTCTTCCGCGCGTGCAGCAGTGCGCAGGCGATGCCGAAGCCGAGCAGCATGCCGCCGCCGCCGAAGTCGCCCACCAGGTTGAGCGGCGGCACCGGCGCCTCGCCCTGGCGGCCGAAGGCGTGCAGCACGCCCGCGAGCGCGATGTAGTTGATGTCGTGGCCGGCGCGCGGCGCGAGCGGGCCGTCCTGGCCCCAGCCGGTCATGCGGCCGTAGACGAGCTTCGGGTTCTTCGCGAGGCAGGCGTCCGGCCCGAGGCCGAGCCGCTCCATCACGCCGGGACGAAAGCCCTCGATCAGCGCGTCGGCGCGAGAGATGAGCTCGAGCGCCGCGTGCGCGGCGCCGGGCGCCTTCAGGTCGAGGGTCACTGAGCGCCGGCCGCGCATCATGACGTCCATCCAGCGCTCGCGCTTGATGCCGAGGCCGCTCTCCGCGGGGCGGTCGACGAGCAGCACGTCGGCGCCCATGTCGGCGAGCAGCATCCCGGCGAAGGGCCCGGGCCCGATCGCCTCGAACTCGATGACGCGGACGCCGGCCAGCGGTCCCGGCACGGCGCCTCAGTGCATCCCGAGGGAGGCCTCGATGTTGCGCACCATCGCCACCAGCCGCGGCCCGACGTCCTCCTCGAGCTGCTCCTTCTTGTACTGGAAGGCGGGGACGGTGCAGTTGAAGGCGATGATCTCGCCGTCGATCGTGCGGCGCATCGGCACGCCCACCGCGAAGAGCTCGCGGTGCAGCTCGCCGAGCGACACGCAGAAGCCGCGCGCGCGGATGTCCTCCATCGCCTTGTCGATCTGCGGGCGGTTGCGCCGGTGCATCTCCGGCTCCTTGACCTTCATCTGGTTGAGCACCGCCTCGCGCTCGGGCGGCGTGCAGGAAGCGATGAAGGCGCGCCCGATCACCGACTGCGCGATCGGCACCGCGGTGCCGATGTCGGGCAGCGTCGCGTTGCCGTTGCCGCTGCGGCAGGACTCGACGTACACCATGTTCATGCGGTCGCGCACGCCCATCGACACGGCGCCATGCGTGTATTCCGCGAGCTCCTTCATGAGCGGGCGCGCCGCCTGGCGCACGCTCATCGAGGCGAGCAGCGGGTACCCGATCGAGAGCACCGCCGAGCCGAGCTGGTACTTCCCGAGGCGCATGTTGTGGCGCAGGTAGCCGAGCTTGGTGAGCGTGTAGGTGAGGCGCGACACCGTGGGCTTGGGCAGCCCGGTGCGCACCGAGATCTCCTTGTTGCCGAGCAGGGGCTCCAGCGGCGTGAAGCAGCGCAGGACTTCGAGCCCGCGCGCGAGCGTCGTGGCAAACTGCCGGTCGCCCTCGTGCTCGTAGCTGTATTGGGGAGCGGCTGGAGAAAGAGGTGCTTCGGACTCGGGGGCGCCCATGTTGTCTCCTCTGTGGTGCTCTTATGATTTACTCGTATCATATTTGAAATAGCGAAATACAGGAACACATCGTGAGCCAAAGTCCCTTCAATCTGTCCGGGAAAGTCGCCGTGGTCACTGGATCGACGCGCGGCATCGGCAAGTCGATCGCGGAGGAACTCGCGCGGGCCGGGGCCAAGGTCGCGGTCTCCAGCCGCAAGGCGGAGGCCTGCGAGGAGGTCCGGGCCGAGTTCGAGAAGCAGGGCTACGAGGTGCTGGCCCAGCCCTGCAACGTGTCCCGGAAGGAGGAGCTGCAGGCGCTGGTGGACGCCACGCGCAAGCGCTGGGGGCGGATCGACATCGCCGTGTCCAATGCCGCCTCCAACCCCTACTACGGGCCGCTCGCCGACATCCCCGACGACGCCTTCGACAAGATCTTCGCCAACAACGTGAAGAGCGTGCTGTGGCTCGCGCGCATGACGCTCCCCGGCATGGCGGAGCTCGGCGGCGGCAGCTACATCACGGTGGGCTCGATCGGCGGCCTCCGGGCGAGCACCGTGATCGGCGCCTACGGCATGTCCAAGGCCGCGGATCACCACCTGGTGAGGAATCTCGCCGCCGAGTGGGGCCCGAAGAACGTGCGCGTGAACGCCATCGCCCCGGGCCTGATCCGGACCGACTTCGCCCGTGCGCTGTGGGAGGACGAGAAGCGGCGCAAGGCGCGCGAGGCGGAAACGCCGCTGCGGCGCCTGGGCGAGCCGAAGGACATCGGCGCCATCGCCGTGTTCCTGTCCTCGGCGGCCGCCGCCTTCATCACCGGCCAGGTGATCGTCGCCGACGGGGGCGTGACGATCGCCTAGCGCCATGGCCGCGTCCCTGAAGTCGCTGCTTGCCGCCGACGAGTTCATCGTCGCGCCCGGCGTGTTCGAGATGTTCTCGGCGAAGATCGCCGACCGCCTCGGCTTCAAGGCGCTCTACATGACGGGCTACGGCATCTCCGCCTCGCATCTGGGACTCGCCGACGCCGGCCTCGTCACCTACCGCGACATGGTCGAGCGCGCGCGCACCATCGCGCAGGGCACGCGCACGCCGCTCATCGCCGACGCGGACACCGGCTTCGGCGGGCTGCTGAACGTGCGCGAGACGGTGCGCGGCTACGAGGCCGCCGGCGTACAGGCGATCCAGATCGAGGACCAGGAGGTCCCGAAGAAATGCGGCCACACGCCCGACCGGCGCGTGGTGCCGCTCGCGGACGCGGTCAAGCGCATCGAGGTGGCGGTGGAGGCCCGGCGCAGCAAGGACTTCCTCATCGTCGCGAGGACCGACGCGCGCACCGGCCTCGGCCTCGATGAGGCGATCCGCCGCGCACGCGCCTTCGTCAAGGCGGGCGCCGACATCCTGTTCGTGGAATCGCCCGAGTCCGAGGCGGAGTTCGCGCGCGTGGGCAGCGAGCTCGCCGGCGAGGCGAAGCTCCTCGCCAACATGGTGCCGACCGGGCGCTCGCCGATGCTCTCGGCCGAGAAGCTGAAGGCGCTCGGCTTCTCGATCGCCATCTATCCGTCGGCCGGCATGGGGGCGGCTTGCGCCGCGCTCGAATCCGCCTACGCCCACCTGAAGTCGCAGGGGTCGCTCGCCGGCAGCCCCGTGCCGGCCTTCGACATGAAGCGCATGCACGAGCTGGTGGGGTTCGAGGACGTCTGGGCGTTCGAGCGGCGCCACGTCGAGACGGACAGCTGAGCGCCATGCCGGGCCGCACGCTCTTCGACAAGGTCTGGGACCTGCACGTCGTCGACGAGCTCGGCGACGGCATGCAGCTCCTGCACGTCGACCGGCACCTGATGCACGAGCTCTCCGGGCACCGCGGCCAGAAGGAGATCGCGGCGCGGGGCTTGCGCGTGCGCAACCCGGGGCTCTCGCTCGGCACCTTCGACCACGTCGTGTCCACCGTGCCGGGCGCGCGCGGCGGCGGCTCGCTCCGTGCGCAGCAGATCATCGACTACTTCCGCACCGAGGGCCGCAAGGCGGGATTCCCCGTGCACGACTTCGGCGACGACGGTCAGGGCATCGTGCACGTGGTGGGCCCCGAGCTCGGCTTCACGCTGCCGGGGTCGCTGCTCGTCTGCGGCGACAGCCACACCTGCACGCACGGGGCCCTGGGCGCGCTCGCCTGGGGCATCGGCACGACCGAGCTGGTGCACGTGCTCGCCACGCAGACCGTGGTGCAGGCGAAGCCGAAGACGATGCGCGTGCGCTTCGAAGGCGCGCCGGCGCCCGGCGTGGGCGCGAAGGACATGATCCTCGCGCTGATCGGCAAGCTCGGCACGGCGGGCGGCATGGGCTTCGCGGTGGAATACGCGGGCGAGGCGATCCGCGCGCTCGACCTGGAGGGCCGCATGACGATCTGCAACCTCTCCATCGAGCTCGGCGCCAAGGTCGGCATGGTCGCGCCCGACGAGAAGACCTTCGCCTACGTCGCCGGGCGTCGCTACGCACCGGCGGGCGAGCACTGGACCCGGGCGCTCGAGCACTGGAAGACGCTGCCGGGCGAGCCCGACGCGCGCTTCGACGCCGAGCACGCGATGGACTGCGCGGCGCTCGCCCCGCAGGTCACCTGGGGGACCAGCCCCGAGGACGTGGCCGGCGTGGACGGGCTCGTCCCGGACGCAAAGCCCGCGGCGCTCGAGTACATGGGCCTGCGGGCCGGGCAGCCCATCGCCGGCACGAGGATCGACCGCGTGTTCATCGGCTCGTGCACCAACGCGAGGCTCTCGGACCTGGAGAGCGCCGCGCGGGTCGTGAAGGGACGCAAGGTCGCGCCGCACGTGAAGGCCTGGGTGGTGCCGGGCTCGCAGCGCGTGAAGCGCGAGGCGGAGGGCCTCGGCCTGCACGAGGTGTTCCGCGCCGCGGGCTTCGAATGGCGCGACCCCGGATGCTCGATGTGCGTGGGCGCGAACGGGGAGCTGGTCGAGCCGCTCGCGCGCTGCGTGTCGACCTCCAACCGCAATTTCGTGGGCCGCCAGGGGCCGCAGGCGCGCACCCACCTCGCGAGCCCCGCGACCGCGGCCGCGAGCGCCCTCGCCGGCGAAATCGCCGACGCGCGCAGGCTCTGATGCAGAAATTCACCACGCTGACGGCGGTGGCGGCGCCCTTGCCGCAGAAGAACGTCGACACCGACGCCATCATCCGCATCGAGCACTGCACGGGCACGCCGAAGGAAGCGCTCGGCCCGTACGCCTTCGAGATGGCGCGGCGCGACCCCGGCTTCGTCCTCAACCAGCCGCGCTACCGCGACGCGAAGATCCTCGTCGCGGGCGAGTTCTTCGGCACGGGCAGCTCGCGCGAGATGGCAGTCTGGGCGCTCGCCGGGATGGGGTTCCGCTGCGTGATCGCCCCGTCCTTCGGACAGATCTTCTTCGGCAACTGCTTCCAGAACGGCCTGCTGCCGGTCGTGCTGCCGGCACCCGTGGTGGAGGCGCTGTTGGCGCAGGCGGCTGCGCCGGGCGCCGCCCCGTTCACCGTGGACCTCGAGCGCCAGACCGTGAACGGCGAGCACCGCTTCGAGATCGGCGCGCGCCGCAAGCGGATGCTGCTGGAGGGACTGGACGAGATCGGCCTGACCCTCGCCCTGGACGCGAAGATCGCCGCGTTCCAGGCGGCCGATCGCGAGCGCCGCCCCTGGGTCTACGAGGCCGTTTCAAACGCTCACGCGCGGGCGAAGTAGGGGTATTCTCGCGCCTAGAGGAGGAGCGTCCCGATGGACCTCAACTATTCCCAGGAAGAGCTGGCCTTTCGCGACCAGGTGCGCGGCTGGCTGAAGGACAACCTGCCGAAGGATCTCGCCGCCAAGATCGCCAACTACGAGGAGCTGGGCCGCGAGGACCTGCTGCGCTGGCACAAGATCCTCGCCAAGCAGGGCTGGGTGGCGCCCGCCTGGCCCAAGGAGTGGGGCGGCACCGGCTGGAGCGTGGTGCAGCGCTACATCTTCGAGGAAGAGTGCGGCTTCGCGGGCACGCCGCCGATCGTGTCCTTCAGCATCCACATGTGCGGCCCGGTGCTGCTCCGCTTCGGCACCGACGAGCAGAAGCAGCGCTTCCTGCCGCGCATGTACAACGGCGAGGACTTCTGGTGCCAGGGCTATTCCGAGCCCGGCTCGGGCTCGGACCTCGCGTCCCTGAAGACCAAAGCGGTGCGCGACGGCGACCATTACGTGGTGAACGGCCAGAAGATCTGGACCACGCTCGGCCACTACGCCGACTGGATCTTCGTTCTCTGCCGCACCGACCCAAAGGCGAAGAAGCCCCAGGAAGGCATCTCCTTCATCCTGGTCGACATGAAGACGCCGGGCGTCGAGGTCCGTCCGATCATCACCATGGATGGCGGCCATGAGGTCAACGAGACCTGGTTCACCGATGTGAAAGTTCCGGTCGCCAACCTCGTCGGCAAGGAGAATGAGGGCTGGACCTACGCCAAGTATCTGCTTGCCCACGAGCGCACCGGCATTGCCGGCGTCGCGCGCTCCAAGAAAGGCATCGAGCGACTGAAGAAGATCGCGTCCGTCGAACTTGACCGCGGCGAGCCCATCATCCGCAATCCGGAATTCGCGCGGAAGCTGTCCGAAGTGGAGATCGACCTCACGGCCCTCGAATACACCGAACTCCGCACGCTCGCGTCCGAAAGCAAGGGCAGGGGCCCCGGACCGGAAAGCTCGATCCTCAAGATCAAGGGCACCGAG
>DASUFW010000320.1:0-12661 GCA_036274335.1 Burkholderiales bacterium
TGCGGCGGCCAAGCCGGCCCTCGCGCGCCGCCCGAGCGCGCCGCGTCGAGGCCAAGCAGCGCCGGGCCCGGCTCAAGGGCCTGCGCGGGCGCGTGCGGGACTGGTAAGATTTTGCGCCATGGACCGAGCCGCCGAACGCCGCAAGGAAATCGAGACTGCCGTCGCGGACATCCGCGACATCGAGCGCCGCGAAGGCGTGAACCCGGAAAGCCTGGCGAAGATCAAGTCGCGGCTCATCCGGCTCGCGTCGCGCACCGACCTTTTCGATGCGCGCGACTATCCGCCGCCCCAGCCCGGCCAGAAGCTGCGCTCCTGCCTGTACCGGCTCTCCGAGGACGCCGACCACCGGTTCGCGCTGTATGCGAATTCCTCGCTGGGCGGCTACGGGACGCCGGCGCACAACCACACGACCTGGGCAGTGATCGTGGGCGTGACCGGCGAGGAGCAGAACCGCTTCTACGACCGCAGTCCCGACGGGGGCGTGCGCGAAAAGGGCCGCGCGGTCGTGCGCCAGGGTACCGGCGTCGCGTTCATGCCGAGCGACCTGCATTCGATCCACATCGATGCGCCGCTGCTCAACTTCCACATGTACGGGCTCGGGCTCGAGCAGCTGCAGCGCCGCGAGTTCTACAAGGAGAAGGAAGGGCGCTGGGAGGTCTTCCCGGCGCACTCGGACATCCGCGACGCGCGGGCATGACGCCCGAGGCGCTGCGCGCGGCGCTCCTGTCGCGCGACGAGCTCGCGCTGCTCGATGTGCGCGAGCAGGGCGTGCACTACCGCGGCCACCCGTTCTTCGCCTGCTCGCTGCCGCTGTCGCGCCTCGAGACGCGCGTGGCGGACCTCGTGCCGCGCAAGGACGCCCCGATGGTGCTGCTCGACGGCGGCGGCGAGGGTCTCGCGGAGCGGGCGCAGCGCAGGCTTGAGGAGCTTGGCTACACGCGCGTCGACTTGCTGGACGGCGGCTGCGCAGCCTGGAAGGCGAGCGGCGGCGAGCTGTTCAGCGGCGTGAACGTGCCGTCCAAGGCGTTCGGCGAGTTCGTCGAGCATCACTACGGCACGCCGCGCGTGCCGCCTGCCGAGCTCAAGCGCCTGGTCGAGAGCGGCCGTCGGCTGGTGATCCTCGACTCGCGCCCCTGGGAGGAATACCACCGCATGAATATCCCCGGCGGGATCGACGTCCCCGGGGCGGAGCTCGTCTACCGCACGCCGGACCTCGCGCCCGACGCCGAAACGCTGGTGGTCGTGAACTGCGCCGGCCGGACGCGAAGCATCATCGGCTGCCAGTCGCTGCGCAACGCCGGCTGGAAGGACGTGGTGGCGCTGAAGGACGGGACGATGGGCTGGGAGCTCGCCGGCCTCGAGTGCGAGCGCGGCAGCGCGCGAGTCGCAGCGCCGCCCGGGCCCGCCGGGCGGGACCGGGCACGCGCGGCCGCAGCGCAGGTCGCCGAGCGCTTCCAGGTGAAGTTCGCCCGGCACGGCGATGTGCGGGCGTGGCTGGCCGAGCCGGCCCGTACGACCTACCTCCTCGACGTGCGCTCGCGCGAAGAGTACGAGGCGGGACACCTCGAGGGCGCCCGGCACGCCCCGGGAGGCCAGCTCGTGCAGGCGACCGATGAATACGTCGGGGTGCGCAACGCGCGGGTCGTGCTCGTGGATCCGGAGCGGGTGCGCTCGGTGATGACCGCATCCTGGCTCAACCAGATGGGCTGGGAGCACGTGCACGTGCTCGAGCCGGATGCGGGCGACTGGCCGACCGAGCGCGGCGCGCGAGTCATGGACGTGCCGGGCTTCGAGCGCTGGGCCACGCTCGGCGCGCAGGAGCTGGCGAGGGGACGCTGCACGGTCCTCGATCTGTCGACGAGCCTGCGGTACCGGGCGCGCCACGTGCCCGGCGCATGGTGGGGGGTGCGCTCGCGGCTGGCGGAGGCGCGAGTGAAGATGGCGGATGCGTCGGAGCTGGTGCTGACTTCCGAGGATGGCCTGCTCGCGCACCTGGCGGCGCCCGAGGCCGCGGCGCTCTGGCCGCACGCGCGCGTGCAGGTGCTCGAGGGCGGCAATCGGGCATGGTTCGCGGAGAACCTGCCGTCGGAGTCCGGATTCACGCGCCTGACGACGGCCAACGACGACGTCTGGTACAAGCCCTACGACCACGAGCACGAGTCCGACTACGAGAAGCACGCGCGCGCCTACCTCGACTGGGAGGTGGCGCTCGTCGACCAGATCAAGCGCGACCCGGCCATCCGCTTCCGGGCGTACGATTGAGCGGTGGGCCGGCCGATCTTCGACGAAGCGCTCATCCATCCGGCGATCCGGCAGAAGATCGCCGCCTGGGGCGCGGATATCGTGCAAGAGGTGCACGACGTCGTCTCGGCGAAGCCGCTGGTCGTGGTCGGCATGAAGATGAACCCGTTTCCGCGCAAGGCGCGGCGCCTGCTCGACGCGGCGGGCATCGACTACGTCTACCTCGAGTTCGGGTCGTACCTCTCGGGCTATCGCCGGCGCCTGCCGCTCAAGCTGTGGACGGGCTGGCAGACGTTCCCGATGATCTTCGTGAAGGGCGTGCTGGTCGGCGGCGCGAACGACCTGGAAAAGCTGCTGCAGTCCGGCGAGCTGAAGCGGCGCCTGGAGGACGTGTCCGGGCCGGCATGAGCGACGGGGAGTATCGCGAGCGTGCGCTGAAGATCCTTCCCTGGATCTGTACCCGCTGTGCGCGCGAGTTCCCGGCCTCGCGGCTGCGGGAGCTCACGGTGCACCACAAGGACGGCAACCACGACCACAACCCGGTCGACGGCAGCAACTGGGAGCTGCTGTGCGTCTATTGCCACGAGAACGAGCACGCGCGCGTCGAGGACGCGCGCGCCGGCGGCGGGGGCGAGCAGCCGGTTTCCGGCGCCACGCACCGGCCACTCGCGGGACTGGGAGACCTGCTCAAGCGCCGGCGATGAAAGCCGTGCTGGACACGCAGGTCTGGCTCGACTGGCTCGTTTTCCGGGATCCGGGCGTCGACGTGCTGCGCGGTGCCCATGCGGCTGGACGGCTGCGCGTGGTGATCGACGAGGCCTGCGAGGCCGAGCTTGCGCGAGTGCTCTCGTACGACCTCGGGCGCTTCACGCTGGATCCCGACGCCCGGCAACGCTGCCTGGCGAGCGTCCGGGACATCGCGCTGCGCGTGGCTTGCGGCTCGGTGCCGGATTTGCCCGAGTGCAGGGATCCGGACGACCAGAAGTTCCTCGTGCTTGCGGCGCATGCGGGCGCGGACCTGCTGGTCACCAAGGATCTGGCGTTGCTGGCACTGTCGGGTCGCCCGCTCCCCTTCCGCATCGCCCAGCCTCGCGATTGCGCGCCGCTCCTGGCAGCTCAGTAGAAGACCTGATTGACAATGAGAACGCTTATCAATATTCTATGGAGACAATAACGATTCTCATTTTTTGTCGAGAGGTGTGAATGCGCAAGTTGCTGTTTCTATGCCTTCTTGTCCCGGCTATGGCGATTGCCCAGACGCCGGAGTTCAAGCTGACCATCAAGGACCACAAGTTCTCGCCTGCGGAGCTGAAGGTGCCGGCGAACAAGAAGGTCAAGCTGATCGTCGCCAACGAGGATCCGACGCCCGAGGAGTTCGAGAGCCACGCGCTGCATCGCGAGAAGGTCATCCCGGGCGGCACGCAGGCGACGATCTTCATCGGCCCGCTACGCCCGGGGCGCTATCCGTTCGAGGGAGAGTTCAACTCGGCGACAGCCAAGGGCGTGGTCATCGCGGAGTAGCCGCGGATGCTCGGCGTCGCCATCATCGTATTCCGGGAAGTCCTGGAGGCTGCGCTCATCATCGGCGTGGTCGCGGCCGCCTCGCGCGGGATCCCCGGGCGGGCCAGCGCGCTCGGAACGGGCGTGGGGGCGGGCATTGCCGGTGCCGTGCTGGTCGCGGTATTCGCCGGGTCGATCTCGCAGGCGGCGCGCGGCATGGGCCAGGAGATCTTCAACGCGATCGTGCTTGGCCTTGCCGTGCTGATGCTGGCGTGGCACTGCATCTGGATGGCGCAGCACGGCGCCGCGATGGCGGCCGACGCGAAGCGGGTCACCCAGGATGTCCGGCAGGGCGCGCGCGGCCTTTCGGCCATCGTGCTGGTGGCGGCCCTCGCCGTACTGCGCGAGGGCGCGGAGACGGTGCTCTTCCTGCACGGCATGGCGGCGGGCGGCGGCCTGAATGCCCTGTCCGTCGTGGCGGGCGGGGCGCTCGGGCTGCTGGGCGGCGGCGCGGTCGGCATCGCGCTGTACGCGGGCCTGCTCCGCATCCCCGTGCGCTACTTCTTCTCGGTCACGGGGGTACTTGTGCTGCTGCTGGCCGCCGGCCTCGCCGGACAGATGGCCCGCTACCTCGTGCAGGCCGACTTGCTACCGAGCCTTCGGGATCCGATCTGGGATACGTCCTGGCTGCTGGGCGCGCAAAGCCCCATCGGGTCGTTTCTCCAGGTGCTGGTGGGATACGACCCGCGCCCGAGCGCGATGCAGATGCTCTTCTACGTCGTGACGCTGGTCCTCATCCTGGTCGGCGAAAGGCTCGTCCGGCCGGTGCCGCTCAAGGCCTGAAGTCGCCGCCCGTGACGAAGCGCCTCGCGGCGGCGACCGCGGCCCTCTTGCTGACGCTTGCGGGCGCCGCCCTTGCCGGACCCGGAGACTACGTTCATTCGCCGATCGTGGAGTACGGCGAGCGCGAGATCGACGTGCACGGTGGCCATTCCCGGTTCGTGGACGGGACCTACGAGTCCGCGCTCTCGGCCGGGTGGGGCATCGGCCTCACGCCCTGGTGGTTCACCGAGGCCTACGTGAAGTTCGAAGGCGCCACGGGGGAGAAGCTCGAGGCGGAAGCGATCGAATGGGAGAACATCTTCCAGCTCACCGAAACCGGCCGGTATCCGGTGGACGTGGGGATGCTGGTCGAAGTCGAACGCTCCGAGGATCATGCGGAGGGCTACGAAGTCGTCTACGGGCCGCTGTTCCAGGGCGACGCCGGCGAGGTGCAGCTGAACGGCAACCTTCTCCTCGAGAGCCATGTTCATGCCGCCGAAAAGGCCGACACGGAGCTGAAATACGAATGGCAGGCGAAGCTCCGCTGGCGCCGGGAGTTCGAGCCGGGCTTGCAGGGATTCGGCGAGCTGGGCGAGTGGAACCATTGGGCGCCGACGAGCGCGCAGTCGCATGTCTGGGGGCCCGCGGTCTTCGGGAAGCTGAAAGTCGGAGAACGGCAGGCGCTGCGCTACGACGCGGCACTGCTTTTCGGGATGACGGGTGCTTCCGCGGACCGGACGCTGCGCTTTCGCGTCGAATACGAGTATTGAGCGCAAGGAGACGTCTGCTAAGGTCGGGGCCCGTGCCGATTCCTCCTGACAAGCTGGCTGCGTATCGGAGCGCGGAGTACGCCGTGTTCGCCGACACCCCCTTCGTGCTGCGAGTCGGCGAGCGCAGCGATCAGCTCGATGCGATGCTCGAGGACGCGGGCGTGGCGACGGCTGCTTTCGTCACGGCCGCCAATCCCGGCGGCATGCCTGCCGACGCCCGCGAGAACGCGCTTTCCACCGAAGCGCTGCTGAACGCCCAGCGCGAGGCCGGCTATGCCTGCTTTCCCGGCGCCGGGCGCGATCCGCTCGGCGCGTGGCCCGCGGAGCCAAGCGCGCTGGTGCTGGGGATTTCACGGCGCGAGGCCGAGATGCTGGGCCGAAGCTACGACCAGAACGCGATCGTGTTCTTCGAGAAGGGCGCCGCGGCCGAGCTCGTCGTGCTCGTCTAGCCGAGGACGGTTACCACCAGGCTGCGAGTGTGCGGTGCCTGGCGATGCTCCCAGAGATAGATGCCCTGCCAGGTGCCGAGCGCGAGGCGTCCCTCCGTCACCGGAATCTGAAGCGAGCTCGAGGTCAGCACGGTACGCGCATGCGCCGCCATGTCGTCAGGCCCTTCGTCGTCGTGGCGATAGCCGGGGTCGCCGTCGGGCGCCAGCCGCGAGAAGATCGTCTCCAGGTCGCGCCGCACCGCCGGCGCCGCGTTCTCGCAAAGGATCAGCGAGGCGCTGGTGTGCTGCAGGAAGAGGTTGCACAGGCCTGTGCGCACGCCGCTCGCGCGCACCGCGCGCTCGACCTCGGCGGTGACGTCGGTCGTGCCTCGGCCGGCGGTGCGAAACGTCAGGGTCTGCTGATGCATACTCGGCGGCTCCACGCGGGATTGTAGGAGACAATCGTCCCCGATGAAGCTGCCCGAGAACTCGCTGTTCGGGGTCCTCATGCGCGCGCGATGGTGGACGAGCGCGCTGGTGGCGCTCGGCGTCTTCGGGGTGGCGAGGCTGTTGCTGCCGGGCAACCTGGCGTTCTTCGCGGCGCTGCCCCTCGGGGTCATCGCCTGCGTGGTGGGCTGGCGCGAGATCCGCGAGCCGCGCGGCGCGCGGCTGGTGCGCCGGCTGGAAGCGCTGCGCGCGATGCCGTGGGAGGAATTCGCGGCGGCGCTGGAGGCCGGCTACCGCCGCGAGGGCTACAGCGTGAAGCGCATCGAAGGCGCCGCGGATTTCGAGCTGGAAAAGGCCGGGCGCGTGTCCCTGCTCAGCGCCCGGCGCTGGAAGGCCGCGGTGACAGGCATCGAGCCGTTGCGCGAGCTCGCCAGCGCCGGTGAAAAGCGCGGCGCCGCGGAGTGCCTGGTGGCCGTCGCCGGAGACATGTCCGAGCGGGCGCGGGCGTTCCTGGCGGAAAAGGGATTGAAGACGCTGGAGGGAACCGAGCTCGTGAAGCGGGCACGCAAGGCCTAGGCGGGCGACCGGCGATGATCTCGCGCCGCGCGGTCAGCCTGGGCATCATCGCGCTTACGCTGTCGATCGCCTACGGCATCTGGTATTCCTACAGCGTCATTCTGGTCGCCCTGCTGCACGAGTTCGGATGGAGCCGGTCCGTGCTGGCGGGCGCCTTCTCGACGTTCACCCTCGTGCACGGCGCGGTCAATCCGCTGGTCGGTGCGTTGTGCGACCGGGTCAGACCGTCTCGCCTGGTCACGGTCGGTGGCGTGGCGCTCAGCTTCGCCCTCTGGGCCGACAGCATGATCGCCGCGCCGTGGCAGCTGTATCTGTCGTTCGGCCTGCTCACCGCGGCGTCGGTTGCCGCGGCAGGGTGGATTCCCGCCCTGGTGCAGGTGCAGAGAGAATTCCAGGACCGCCTGGGCCTCGCGCTGGGCATCGTCAGCTCGGGCGTGGGCGTCGGCATGCTTCTGGTGGTTCCGCTCACCCAGTTGCTGATCGATGCCTATGGCTGGCGGACGGCGTTTCGCGTGCTCGCGGCCGTGTGCGCGGTCTGGATCGTGCCGACGTCGCTATTGCTTGCCCGCAGTGCGCGGGGATCTCCTCCACCCGCGCCCGCCGCCGGGCGGCCGGGCGCGGGCACCCGGGTCACGCTCGGCCAGGCGCTGAGGGGCGCTCCCCTGTGGCTGATGATCTCGGCGTTCTTCTTCGGGAATATCTGTTCGCAGACGCTGCACGTGCACCAGGTGGCCTACCTCGTGGACCATGGCGTGGCTGCCATCGTCGCTGCCTCGGTAGTCGGCGTCGTGGGGTTCTCGAGCATCGTCGGCAAGACCGGGGGCGGCTGGATCTCCGACCGCATCGAGCGGGAAAAGGTGTACGTGGCCGGCATCGGCATCATGCTGGCGAGCGTTGCGGTGCTCGCATCGCTCGGGCAGGCGCCGGCGAGCGCAGCGATCTACGGCTACGGGGTACTGCTCGGCCTGGGGTATTCCGTCACGGCGTCCCTGATTCCCGCGATGGTCAGCGACCGGTTCAGCGGGCCGCATTTCGGCGCGATCGTCGGCATCGGGCTGCTCGGCAGCGCGGTCGGCAGCGCGGTCGGTCCGTGGATGGCCGGGTTCCTCTTCGACCGGACCGGCAGCTACGCGGTGGCTTTCTCGATCGCCGCGGCCTGCGGCCTCGCCGCGGGTGCCGCGGGATGGCGTGCGCGGGCGCTGCGCGTGCGGAGCATGGCGCGCGCATGACGCCGAGCGGCGCCCGGTTTTCCGATTGCCGCCGCTGGCGGACCTTGTTGTGGCGATGCTGGGATGCAACGCGGCCGGCGGCGAATTTCCTCATGCTCAATCCCAGCACCGCGGACGAAACCGTGCTCGATCCAACCTGCGCGCGCGCACGCGATTTCGCACAGCGCTGGGGGTATGGGTCGTTGCTGGTCACCAACCTGTTCGCCTGGCGCGCGACGGACCCTCTCGCCATGCGCGCGGCTGCCGATCCGGTCGGCCCGGGCAATGACGCGGCGATCCTGCGCGCCGCTCGCGCGGCGCGCCTGGTCGTATGCGCTTGGGGGAACCACGGGGCGCACCTCGATCGCTCGACCGAAGTGCAGCGTCGGCTGCGCAGGGCGGGCGTCGACCTGCACATGCTCCGGTTGAACGCGAACGGCGAGCCGGCGCACCCGCTCTACCTGCCGGCATTGCTCGCGCCGAGCCGCTGGCGCTAGCTCCTCAGCAGCGTGTCCAGGTGCTCGAGGTCGTTGATGACGCGCCACTCGCTCGCGCCGGCGGATTCGACCCGCTTCTGCCAGGCCTCCAGCCGGCCGAGGTAGCGCCGCGGATCGATGTTGTCGGTGCGCAGCTTGACGACGTTCACCGCGACCACGCGGATGTCCTTCAGGTCGATCGGGAAGTCGCGGATCGTGGCCCGATCCAGCTCCTCCTGCATGTCGGAGAAGATCAGGATCGTCTTGCGGCCCGCGCCCGTCTCGTTCAGGAACATCGATCCCTGGAGGAGCCCGCCGGTGATGTCGGTCTTGGCGCTGCCCCGGGCGGTCGCGGTGAAGGCCTCGATCTGGTCGCGGAACCGGCGCTTCTGCGCGTTCGCCTGGCTCGGCCGCTGATCGAACGTCGCCTTGGCCACGATGTCCTTCTCGCTGAAGCTGCGGCTGCGCACGCGCGCGACCGCAAGCGAGTCCCCCGGCTGCAGCGACCCCAGCAGGTAGTTGATGATCAGCTGCGCCTTGCCCACCTCTTCGGCATAGGTGCCCGAGGTGTCCACCAGCATGTAGACCGCCTGCGTGTGGCTGCGCGGATCGGTGCACCCCGCGGCGAGCGCCGCGAGCGCCGGGAGAGCGATCACGAACTGGCGGCGCCTCATGTCGGTTTCTCCACCTCGAAGGCGCCGCGCCGGGCACGAAGGTCCGCCGGCCGGGCGCCCTTCACCCAGCGCTCCGCCAGCAGGGGCAGCACGATGAAGATGTCGTACACGGTGGTCAGAACCTTGCAGAGCTGGCGCGTGGCGTTGCCCACCACCCGCAGCGCCACGGCGCCGGCGCGCAGCAACAGCACGAGCGCCGCGCCGCCGACCGTGCGCGCCGACGCGATGAACGATTCGAGAGGCACGGCCACGAAGGCGAGCGCGAACGGCAGAATGAAGCCGAGCAGCATCTGGCCCGCGGTGGGGATCGCCGAGAGCCAGCCATCCCCCACGTGCGCCTGGGTCGCGGCGAGCGATTGCAACAACGCCTGCTTGTCGGCGATCAGCATGTCGCGCATCAGCGCGAGGGCAGCCTCGATGCCCGCGAGGATCAGCAGCAGCGTGAACGCCGCCCACATCATCCGGCGGCGCATGACCTCGCCCAGGTTGTGGATGCGCGGAAAGAGATGCGTGATGCGCAGCGTCTCCATCAGGAACAGGCCCATGGTGGCTTCGACGAAGATGATCACCAGCGCGGCGACCTCCGAGGTCCGCAGCGAGGCCGTCAGGTAGTCGCCCGCGCCGACCATCTCCGACATCGGCAGCGCGATCAGCTTGAAGTTGATCAGCGCGCCGCCGGCCGCGACCGCCAGCACCAGCGAGGCGACGAAGAACTGCGTCAGCGCCGACAGCGTAAGCGTGTGCTCCGCCTTGTCGGTCTTGCGCACGATGGCCTCGTAACGCTCCATCTGCGCGTCGATCGCCGAGGCGCGGTCTGCGAGGCTCGTCATCTTGCGGTCGGCGTGCGCCAGCGTCTTGTCGAGCGACCGCCAGAAAGGCATGAAGCCGTCGAGGATCTTGTGGCGCGACTGGTAGGCGCGCCGGTACTCCGCCAGCGTCTTGTCGTGGATCTCCTTGACGGAGCGGTTGATCTCCTCGAGAACGCGCTGCACCAGCTCGTTGCCATTGGGCTTGATCTTGGCGACGGCCGCCACGGCGTCGACCCAGTCGGGGGGCGGCGGCGGCACTTCTCCGCACTTCTTGTAGTCCTCCTCGACCCGGGTGATCTCGTCGAGGAGCTTCCGCTGCAGCGCGGGGTAGCCCTCGAGGTCGCGCTTGACGAGCGCGGCCACGCGCTCGAATTCCCGCGCCAGCCGCTCGCCGACCTCTTCGCGGCCCTGGGCGAGCAGCACCGCCCGATTGCGCTCGCGCAGCTCCTGCGCGCTCGCCAGCAGCGAGCGGGAGGCAAGCCGCAGCGGGCCGCCGGCCAGCTGCCCGAGCGAGCGCAGCAGGCCATGCACGGGAGCGCGTGCCGCATAGAGGAACGGCATCGCGATCACGAACCACGTCAGCGCCGACAGCGCCGCGTTTCCTGGCCAGATCATCCAGAACGGAGAATCCGCCATAGGGCACTCCTTTCAAAACTCTAGAGTTGCCCCCCCACGGACGAATCTTAACGCGCGGCGGCCCGCCGCCTCCGGAACTATTTCTCGATGGCGAGCAGCTCGACTTCGAAAATCAGTGTCGCATTTGGCGGAATCACGCCGCCGGCGCCGCGCGTGCCGTAGGCGAGAGCGGGCGGGATCGTCAATACGCGGGTACCGCCGACTTTCATCCCCTTCACGCCCTCGTCCCACCCCTTGATCACCTGTCCGGCGCCCAGGGAGAACGCGAAGGGCTCGCGGCGGTCCTTGCTGGAGTCGAACTTGCGGCCGCGCTCGCCGCCGTACAGGAGCCAGCCGGTGTAGTGCACCGAGACTTCATGGCCGGACTGGGCTTCTTCGCCGGCGCCGACGACGGTGTCCTCGTAGGCCAGGCCGCTCGGGGTGGTGGTGGGCATGCGTGGGTTCCTTTCGCTCTAGACGCCCAGCCGCTCGACGGCCAGGTACTGCTTTCGGTATTCCTCGAAGGGCAGGGTATCCCGGGACTCTATCGTCTTCTGGCTGCGCAGGGACTCCTCCGCAAGCCGCTCGAACCGTGCCGCCTCCTCGCGCGGCAAGGGCATGCCGAGCAGCGTCTCGCGGTGGCGGCGCGACTGCTCGAGCGCGAAGGCGAGGTAGGAATCTCCGTGCCGATGCATCTCTGCAAGGACACGGGCCGACGGGGTCCGCGAAGCGTCGCGCAGCGCCTCGAGTTGCTGCGCGTGCGCCTCGCCATAGCCGGTTCCGCCGAGCGCCCCGTCCAGCGCCTCGGCCACCGGCGCGCACTCCTGCAGCAGCCGCGCGCCCCACTCCGTCAGGGAGGTCTCCGAGGCGCCGCCGCCGAGGCGCAGCCCCGCCTCTCGCCCGCTGGCGGCGACGCGCTCCTGGTTGCGGGCCTCGCACGCGATGTCCGCCGGCGTGTCCGGCGGGCTGTCCGTCAGCAGGCAGTGCAGCAGGAAGACGTCGAGGAAGCGCATCACCGGCGCCGTGATGCCGACCGGCGAAAAGGGGTCGAGGTCCATCAGGCGCACCTCGACATATTCGACACCCCGCTCTCGCAGCGCGTGCAGCGGACGCTCGCCCTGCCGGATGCGCCGCTTCGGGCGGATCTTCCCGTAGTACTCGTTCTCGATCTGCAGCAGCGTGGTCGAGAGCTGCCGGTAGCTGTCCGGGCCGTCCCCGTGCGCGCCGGGCTCGCGGATCCCGATCTCCTCGTAGGCCGGGTAGCTCTGCGTCAGGCCGCGCTGCAGAGAGGCGCCGTAGGATTCCAGGTCGTTGCAGCTGACGACGAGCGAAGATTGCGCATCGCTCTGGTATCCGAGCCGTCCCATGCGCAGCGAAGTGGCGTTCGGCAGGTACAGGGTGCCGGGCTTGAGCGCCTTCAGGGGATGCGGGCGCCCGTCGACGAAGCTGGCGCACACGGCCGGCGACGCGCCGAACAGGTACAGCAGCAGCCAGCCGTGCCTGCGGAAGTTGCGGATGAGCGCGAAATACTCCTTGTCGCCCAGCCCCGGCATCGACCAGTTGTAGTGGATGCCCGAGATGGTCTGCATGCGCCGCCCATAGCGCCAGGAAAGGCCGTTTCGATACACGGTCTTCGTGCGGCCCACGTTCGAGGTGCCGTACCGGCCGATCGGAATCTCGCGCTCCTCGGGCAGCCCGCACGGCATGCTGCCGGCCCACAGCATCTCCTCGCCGAGGCAGGCCTGGACGAACTGGTGGATGCGCGTGAGCTCCTCGAGGCAGCCTTCCGCGGTGGCGTGCGTACCGGTGATCAGCTCGAGCTGCGACTCGCAAAAATCCGTGGTGATGCTCGGATGAGCGAGGGCCGAGCCCAGCGCGGCAGGGTGGGGCGCCCGCGACAGCGCGCCGTCAGGCCGCGCGCGCAGCGACTCCTTCTCGACGCCGCGGCGCATGCCGCGCAGCCTGTCGCGCGTCAGGGCGCGGATGCGTTCCTGCAACATGTTTCCCTCGGGGTGGTGCGCATGCTAACCCGGGTGCGCGGATAGTCAAAACAGGCCGCGCGGGCTCTGGCATCATATGCGAAACAGGGGCCGGC
>DASUFW010000321.1:0-13034 GCA_036274335.1 Burkholderiales bacterium
GCCTCCGAGCTCGAGCGGATCGAGGAGATGGACCGGCTGATCGAGTGGCTTCCGGCGAATATTCCCGCGGGAGACGAGACCTCGGTCGTGCACGGCGACTATCGGCTGGACAACACGATCTTCCATCCGACCGAGCCGCGAATCCTTGCCGTGCTCGACTGGGAGCTTTCGACGCTCGGCCATCCGCTCGCCGACTTCGCCTACCACTGCATGAGCTGGCACATTGCGCCGGGCAAGTTCCGCGGCATCGCTGGGCTCGATCACGCGGCGCTCGGCATTCCCGGCGAGCGGGAGTACGTCGAGCGGTATTGCCGCCGTACGGGGCGCAAGGGCATCGAGCCCTCGACCTGGGATTACTACATGGCCTACAACCTGTTCCGCATTGCCGCCATCACGCAGGGCATCGCCAAGCGGGTGGTGGACGGGACCGCCGCGAGCGAGTATGCACGGGAAGCGGGCTCGCGCACCCGGCCGCTCGCCGAGCTCGGGTGGGCGCAGGTCGAACGAATTCTGAAGAGAGCAGCCTAGGAGAGGGACATGGATTTCGAGTATTCACCGCGCGTTCAGGAGCTTCGCAAGAAGCTGGCCGCATTCATGGAGCAGCACATCTATCCCAACGAGGCCACGTACCACGCGCATGTGCGCGGCCCCAAGCGCTGGGAGCCGGTGCCGATCATCGAGGAACTGAAGCCCAAGGCCCGCGCCGCCGGGCTGTGGAACCTGTTCCTGCCGCACTCGAAGCGCGCACCCGAGGGCCTCTCGAACCTCGAGTACGCGCCGCTGTGCGAGATCATGGGGCGGACCAGCTGGTCGCCCGAAGTGTTCAACTGCTCGGCGCCCGACACCGGCAACATGGAGACGATCGAGCGCTACGGCTCCGAGGAGCAGAAGACGCAGTGGCTCGAGCCGCTGCTGCGCGGCGAGATCCGCTCGGCGTTCCTCATGACGGAGCCGGCGGTGGCGAGCTCGGACGCGACCAACATCCAGATGCACATCAAGCGGGACGGCGAGCACTACGTGATCAACGGCCGCAAGTGGTGGTCCTCGGGCGCCGGCGACCCGCGCTGCAAGATCTACATCGTGATGGGCAAGACCAATCCGGACCACGCCTCGCGGCACAGCCAGCAGTCCATGATCCTGGTGCCGGCGGGCACCCCGGGCATCCGCATCGTGCGCCATCTGCCGGTGTTCGGCTACGACGACGCGCCGCATGGCCACATGGAAATCGAGTTCAAGGACGTGCGCGTGCCCGCCTCGAACATCCTGCTGGGCGAGGGGCGCGGCTTCGAGATCGCCCAGGGACGGCTCGGGCCGGGACGCATTCACCACTGCATGCGCTCGATCGGCGCGGCCGAGCGCGCCCTGGAGATGATGTGCAAGCGCGCCAGCCAGCGCGTCGCTTTCGGCCGCACGGTGGCCGAGCAGGGCGTGACGCGCGAGCGCATCGCCAACGCGCGCATCATGATCGACTCGACCCGCTTCATGGTGCTCAATGCGGCGTGGAAGATGGACACGGTCGGCAACAAGGTCGCGCGCAAGGAAATCGCGATGATCAAGGTGCAGGCGCCCAACATGGCCTGCCAGGTCATCGACTGGGCGATGCAGGTGCACGGCGGGGGCGGCGTGTCCGACGACTTCGGCCTGGCGAACATGTACGCGCACCAGCGCACGCTGCGCTTCGCGGACGGGCCGGACGAAGTGCACCGCAACGCGATCGCCAAGCAGGAGCTCGCCGAGCAGACCTCGATCACCGAAGCGCTCGCCGGCCGGAAGAAGTGACATGGAGCTGAAGGACAAGGTCGCCGTCGTCACCGGCGCCGCGAGCGGCATCGGGCGGGCCGCGGCGCTGCGCTTCGCGCGCGAGGGCGCGGCCGGGCTGGTGCTCGGCGACCTGAACGTGGAAGCCTTGCGCGCGGTGGCCGCGGAAGTGAAGGGCCTGGGCGTGCCCTGCGACGTGAGCAAGGAGGCGGACATCGGGCGCCTGGTCGCCGAGGCCGAAGGCGAATACGGCCGGGTCGACGTGTATTTCTCCAATGCCGGCGTGATTTCCCGCGGCGGGCTGGAGGCGTCCGACGAGGAGTGGGAGCGCAACTGGAAGATCCACGTCATGGCGCACGTCTGGGCGGCGCGCGCCGTGGTGGAGAAGATGGTGGCGCGCGGCGGGGGCTACTTCCTGATTACGGCGTCTGCCGCGGGGCTCCTGAATATCGTCGAGTCCGTCACCTACGGCGTCACCAAGCACGGCGCCGTGGCGCTCGCGGAGTGGCTGGCGATCGCCTACGGGCGGCGCGGCCTGCGCGTGTCCTGCCTGTGCCCCCAGGCGGTCATGACCGGGATGTACTCGGGGGGCGGGGGATCGGCGGGCGTGGACGGCGCGCTCACGGTGGAGGCGGTGGCCGACGAGATCATCAAGTGCATGGCCGAGGAGCGCTTCCTCATCCTGCCGCATCCGACCGTGCTGCAATACATGCGTAACAAGACCGCCGACTACGACCGCTGGATCGGCGGCATGCAGAAGCTGTATGCCAAGCACCGGGGAGGAGAAGGATGATCCGGCTCTGCGGGTTCCGCGTCAGCAACTATCACAACAAGGTCCTCATCGCTCTGCGCGAGAAGGGCATTCCGTTCGAGGAAGACAGCGAGATCCACCCGTCCCAGAAGGACGAATACCTGTCGAAGAGCCCGATGGGCAAGGTGCCCTATCTTGAGGTCGACGGGACGCGCATCCGCGAGTCGGCCGTGATCCTGGAATACCTCGAGGAGGCCTTCCCCCAGGTTCCGCTCCTGCCCAAGGAGCCGCTGGCGCGAGCCAAGGTGCGCGAGATCAGCGTCTTTCTGGAGCTGCACCTGGAGCTGGTGGTGCGGCGACTGTACGGGGGGCTGTTCTTCGGGGGCAGCTTCTCGGACGAGACCAAGCGGGAAGTGGAGAAGGGCGTCGCCAAGGGCGTGCGCGCGCTGAAGTCGGTGGCGGTCTTCGATCCGTTCATTGCGGGCAAGTCGCTCACGATCGCGGACTGCGCGGCATTCACTCATCTGCCGATCGTCTCGCTCGTCACGAAGCGCGCGTACGGGCGCGACTTCCTCGAAGACATTCCGCAGGTGAAGCCGTACCTGAAGATGCTCGGCGAGCGCCCCGCGTTCGCCAAAGTGAACGAAGACCGCAAGGCCGCCTCCGCCGCGGCGCGGTAGCGTGGGCCCCGCCGCGGAATACCTGCGCTTCGCCGTCACGCTGACGGCGGTCGTCGATCCGTTCCTGGCGGTACCGTTCTTCCTGTCGTTCACCGGCGGGCAGGACGCCGCGGTCCGGTCCCGGCTCGCGCGGACCGTGGCGCTGACGGTGTTCATCGTGCTGGCGGTGTCGGCGTTCGTCGGCGAGGCTCTTCTCACGTTGATTGGCGCGAGCCTGCCGGCGTTCCGCGTCGGCGGCGGGCTGGTGCTGCTGCTGATGGCGCTGGCGATGCTCAATGCGCAGGCGGGCGGCGTGCGCCAGTCGAAGGCGGAGGCCGCGGAGCTCGAGGAGGGCGAACTCCGCGGCGTCGTGCCGCTCGCCATTCCGCTGCTCGCCGGGCCTGGCGCGATCAGCACGACCATCATCGCGGCAGAAGGCAGCCGCCTGCTTCATCAGATCGCCGTCGTCGCTTGCGTTGCCCTGGTGTGCCTGGTGGTGTGGCTCACCTTGCGCGCCGCGCCGCGGATCGCCGCCCGGATGGGCACGACGGGAATGAATATCGCGACGCGGATCCTGGGGCTGCTGCTCGCCGCCATGGCGGTGCAGACCATGGCGGTGGGGTTGCGGGCGCTGTTTCCGGGGCTGGCCTGAAAGGCAGGCCGCCGGCCTTTCGTTAGCGCGCGACCAGCCAATCCGCGGCGCTACGCCACAGGCTGTCCGCGAACCGATCCCGAAAGAACCCGAAGTGCCCGACCGGGCCGCCCCCGAGCGTGGCGACCTCCAGGCGTTCCAGCTTCTTCGGCGCGCCGGGGTAGAACGCCATGAAGGCCTCCACGGCGGCCGGCGGCGCATAGGAGTCGTCCGAAACTGCGTATAGCCGCATCGGTGCCGTGAACCGGGCGAACGCCTCGTGCGCGTCGAGCGCTCCGACCACGTATTCAGGATGGCGACACCAGCGCGCCCATTCGGCGGCGACGCCACTCGGCAGATCCTCGCCCTGCCCGAACAGGCGCGCCGGGAAGTATCCGTTCAGTCGCGACACACCGGGCAGCAGCACATGGGTCAGGAACCACATTCCCGCCTTCCCAGCCCCTGGCCAGTGCTTCCAGTACCCGCTCTGCGCGCCGACCGTCATCGCGGCCACGTAGCGCTCGTTCCCCGGCACCAGCCCGAACACCTGGCCGCCGAAGCTGTGGCCCACCCCGATGATCCGCGCGCCCTGCGTGGCGCGTGCCAGATAGTCGAGCGCGCCCGCCATGTCCTTGTCCGCCCAGTCGAGCATGCGCGCCCGGAACCCGCGCAGCGAAGGCGGCCGCGAGCGGCCGATACCGCGATAGTCGAACGTCAGCACGGACATTCCCCGTGCGGCGAGGTAGGCGGCGAACTTCCCGTAGAACTCCTGCCGCACGCCCGTGGCCGCCTGGACAAGCACGGCGCGTCGATTCGGCGCCGCGGGCCTGAACATCGTCCCGGCCAGCCGGAAACCGTCGCGCGCCGGAAACTCGACGGCGGTGCCGCTCACTTCGGAACGGGGCGGGGGCGACCCTTGGCGTCGATCGCGACGTAGGTGAGGGTGGCCTCGGTCACCTTGACGATGCGCGCATCGGTGCGGCCCCGCTCGGCGAAGACTTCGACGTTGACGGTGATCGACGTATTGCCGACACGCACGACGTCGGCGTAGAGCGAGAGGATGTCGCCGATCTGCACCGGCTGCTTGAACACAAAGGAGTTGACCGACACGGTGGCGACGCGGCCCCTGGCCACGCGCCCGGCGACGGTGCCGCCGGCCACGTCGACCTGCGCCATGATCCAGCCGCCGAAGATGTCGCCGTTGTGGTTCGCGTCGGCCGGCATCGGCACGACGCGCAGCGCCGGGATCTTCCCTTTCGGCAGCGCAAGGCCGGGCGGCTGGTGCGAGGCGCGTCCCATGGCGGCCCGCAGGATACTACTTGCGCGTCTCGAGGTAGTGCAGCGGGCCGCCGCGGAACGGCGCAAAGCCGGTGCCGAAGATGAGTCCGGCGTCGACCAGGTCGGCATCGTCGACGACGTGCTCGGCAAGCGCTGCGCGGGCTTCCGCGAGATACGGATCGATCAGCGCGTCCACCAGGCGCGCGTCCCACGAGCCGGGCGAGCCCTTGACCGCCTTCCCTTTCTCGTAGCGGTAGATGCCCTGTCCGGTCTTCTTCCCGAGCTGGCCGAGCGCCACTTTGTCGACGAGGACCTTGGGGGCCTGAGCTTCGGCTCCCGCCGCAGCTTTGGCCAGCGCCTTGCCGGCGGCAAGGCAGATGTCGAGCCCGACGGTGTCGGCGAGCTCGATGGGACCCATCGGCATGCCAAACGCCTCCATCGCCGCGTCCAGCGTCTCCGGGGCAACGCCCTCGTCAAGCATGCGGAACGCATTCTGCATGTAGGGACCCAGCACGCGGTTCACGAGGAACCCCGGCGCATCCTTGACGGGCAGGGGCAGCTTGTCGATCTGCCGCACGAAGGCCGCTGCCTTCTGCGCCATGGCGGTGCGGGTGTCCGCGCCCGAGACGACCTCCACCAGCTGCAGTTGCGGCACGGGATTGAAGAAATGGATGCCGACCAGCCGCGAGGGGTCCTTGAATTGCGCCGCGATGTCCGCGAGCTTGAGGCTGGACGTATTGGTGGCGAGCACCGCCTCGGGCTTCGCGACCGCTTCCACCCGCGCGAACAAGGCGCGCTTGGCGTCGAGGTTCTCGAAGATCGCTTCGATCACCACGTCGGCTCGCGCCGCGCCGGCCCCGGCCACGTCGGGAATCAGCCGGTCGAGCGCATCGCGCACGCGCCGCGGGTCCTTGAGGCGGCGCTTGAAGAGCTCCGCAGCCCGCTGGACGGCGGGCGCAATGCGCTCAGGCGCCGTGTCCTGGAGCGTCACGTGGATGCCGCGCAGGGCGCACACCGCCGCGATGTCGCCGCCCATGACGCCGGCGCCGATCACGTGCACGTGCTGCGCCTTGAAGTCCACGCCCTTGGCGAGGCCCTTCATGCGCTCCTGCAGGAAGAAGATGCGAATCAGGTTCCGCGTGGTGGGATGATCGAACAGCGCCGCGATCGAACAGGTGGGATCGTTCTGCGCGGCGAACGGGTCGCCGTCGTACTTCACCCAGGCGTCGAGGATCGCGTACGGCGCCGGGTACTGCTCGCGGCGCGCGCGCTTCGCAACCTGCTTTCGCGCCTGGGCGGCGACGAATCGGCGGCCGATGCCCAGCATCAGGCGGTCGGCCACGCCGAGCTTCCTGGGCGGCTTCGCTTCGAGCGTCACCAAGCGCGCCGTGTTCTCGAGCACGCGCAGCGGCACCGCCTCGGTGGCGAGCCCGCTGCGCTTGGCGCGCCGGGCGTCGACCGCGCGGCCGGTGAGGATCATGTCGAGCGCGGCGGCCGGGCCGACGAGCTTCGGCAGCCATTGCAGGCCATGCCACGAGGGCCAGATGCCGAGCATCACTTCGGGAAACGCAAAGCGCGTCTTGGGGTCATCCAGCGCGACGCGATACGTGCAGGCGAGCGCAAGCTCCAGTCCGCCGCCCATGCAGTAGCCATTCACCATCGCCGTGGTGGGAAAGGGCAGGTCGCGCAGCTTCTGCACGGTGTCCCAGCCGAGGCGGTTGAATGCGAAGGCCTCCTCGGCGCTCGCAAAGCGCGTGAATTCCTTGATGTCGGCGCCGGCGATGAAGCTGTCTTTCGCCGAGCGGATCACCAGCCCCTTCGGTCGGGCCGACGCGATGGCGTCGAGCGTGGCCGAGAGCTCCTCCAGCGCCTCCCGCGAAAAGGTGTTGGCGGATTCCCCCTGCTTGTCGAACGTCAGCCAGGCGAGCCCGCCCGGCTCGGTCTCCCAGCGCCAGTGCTTGAGCATCTTGCCGGTCTGCGCGCGTTCCATGGTCAGGCTGCCTCCAGAAGCATTGCGCCGCCCAGCCCGCCGCCGATGCAGATCGACGCCATGCCGCGCTTCGCGTTCTTGCGCTCAAGCAGCTTGAGCAGGTGCAGCACGATGCGCGCGCCTGACGCGCCCACCGGATGGCCGAGCGCTACCGCGCCGCCGTCTACGTTGAGCCTTTCCTGGTCGAGCTCGCCCAGGGCGCGGTCCAGCCCCAGCTGCTCCCTGCAGTAGCGCTCGTCCTGCCAGGCGGCGAGGCAGCCGAGCACCTGCGCCGCGAATGCCTCGTTGATTTCCCAGTAATCGAGATCCTGCAGCTTCAGTCCGTTGCGCTGGAGGATCGGCGTCGAGGCGTGCACGGGCCCGAGACCCATCTGCGCCGGATCGAGGCCCGCCCACTGGGAATCCAGGATGCGGCCGATCGGCGACAGGTCGTGCCGCCGCACGGCCTCTTCGGACGCAAGGATCAGCCACGCACCGCCGTCGGTGATCTGCGAGCTGTTGCCCGGGGTGACGTTGCCGTACTTGCGGTCGAAGAAGGGCTTGAGCTTCGCCAGGCCTTCCATCGACGCGTCGCGGCGCACGCCGTCGTCCATCGGGTATACGTTGCCTTTCCGATCGTAGAGCGCCTCGACCTCGCCGGCGCCGGGCCTGAGGGGGCCTTCTTCCTGCGCGCGCACCACGCGCTGGTGGCTGCGCACGGAATACGCGTCCATCTGGGCGCGCGTGATGCCGAAGCGATGCGCGAGGTTCTCGGCGGTCTGCCCCATCAGCAGGCCCACCATCGGGTCGGTGAGGCCCTTCATGATGCCGATCACGGGCGCGAGCAGCGCCCTGAAGGGCATGCGCGCAAAGAGCGCGGCCCGCTGCCCCCCGGTCTTCGCGGCCGCCAGGTCGGAGAACCAGCCCACCATGCGCTCGTTGTAGAGGAGAGGCGCCCGGGAAAGCGCGTCCACGCCGCCGGCGAGCACGAGGTGCGAGCGGCCCGCCAGGATGTTGTTCACGCCCGAGTCGAGCGCCTGCATGCCGCTCGCGCAATTGCGCATGACGGTCCAGCCCGGCACCTTCTCGCCGCATCCCATGCGCAGTGCCGCGACGCGACCGATGTTCACCTCGTCGACCGAGGGCGCCGCGCAGCCGAGGATGACCTCATCCAGGTCCTGGGGCGCGAATTTCTGCCGGGTGAGCAGCGTACGGCCCGCCTGCACTGCAAGGTCGCTCGCGGCGAAGGGTCCGGGACGGTTCTTCGATTTCAGGAACGGCGTGCGGGCGCCGTCGACGACGTAGACGGGAGACTGGAGCATGTCAGGCGGCCTTGGCTTGGGGGGACTTCTCGGCGGCGAGCTTTTGCAGGGCATCGGCGCGGCCGTAGTCCTGCGGGAAGTCGTCGACGTGGATGACGCGCCTTCGCAGGGCTTCCTTGCGATGCCACAGCGCGTACTCCTCTGCCGAGATGACGCCGCTGTCGCGCGCCAGCTGCGCGGTATCGATGCCCGGTTGCGGGTGCAGTGCACCGCTGCGGACCGCCTCGCGGAATTTCTTCTCGATGGGCTCGCAGGCCACGCTCGCCAGGAAGGACGCCTCGAGGACGCCGGTCGCGTCCGCTTCGCCCCGCGGCAGGAAGATGCCGGCGGTCAGGCGATCGCGCGCCGCGCCGGGCTCGAGCACCAGCCTCGCGCACTCGTGGTTGCGCGAATCGAGCGGCGGACGGAACGGCATGCCGAGCGGGAAGATGGTCCAGCGCAGCAGCGTGGCGAGCGGCTTGACCGGGAAATTGGAGAGCACCTGGTCGATCGCCTGCTGGGCGCGGTAGAGCGCGTTGCGCACCGCCCAGCGCACGAGCGGCAGGTCGGCCTTCAGCCGTCCCTGGTCTTCGTAGCGCTTCAGCGTCGCCGAGGCGAGGTACATCATCGACAACACATCGCCCAGCCGGCCGGAAATCTTCTCCTTGCGCTTGAGGGCGCCGCCCATCGCCAGCATCGACACGTCGGCGAGGAAGGCGAACGCGGCGGACAGGCGCGTGATGTGACGGTAGTAGTGGCGCGTCTCCGGCGCGGTGCTGAGCGGGGCGGTCGCGAACATCGAGCGCGTGAGGCCATGCACGAACGTGCGCACCGCATTGGAGAGCGTATGGCCGATGTGCGCAGTGAAGGCGTCGTCGAATTCCCGCGAGGCCTCCTCCCCCTGCAGCTCCTTGGCCGCACGCATCTCGCGCAGCACGTAGGGGTGGCAGCGGATGGCGCCCTGGCCGAAGATGATGAGCGTCCGCGTCAGGATGTTGGCGCCCTCGACGGTGATGCCGACCGGCAGCACCTGGTAGCCCCGGCCGACCCAGTTGTTGGGGCCCAGGCAGATGCCCTTGCCGCCGTGGATGTCCATGGCATCGTTCACGCAGGCGCGCGCGCCCTCGGTCATGTGGTACTTGACGATCGCCGAGATCACCGAGGGCTTCTCGCCCTGGTCGATGGCGCCGGCCGTCATGACGCGTGCCGCCTCCATCATGTAGGCGTTGGCCGCAATGCGACCCAGTGCCTCTTCCACGCCTTCCAGCTTGCCGATGGGCGTGCGGAACTGGCTGCGCACGCGCGCGTAGGCGCCGGTCACCCGCGCCAGGGCCTTGGCGCCGCCCGCCGACGAGGCCGGCAGCGAGATCGAGCGGCCCGCCGCCAGGCAGTTCATCAGCATCATCCAGCCCTTGCCCGCGTACTCGCGCCCGCCGATGATCCAGTCGAGCGGCACGAAGACGTCCTTGCCCCAGTTGGGGCCGTTCTGGAACGCGCCGTTCAGCGGCAGGTGGCGGCGCCCGATCTGGACGCCCGGCGTGGAGGTCGGGATCAGCGCGCACGTGATGCCGAGATCCTCCTTGTCCCCCAGCAGGTGTTCGGGGTCGTACAGGCGGAAGGCGAGCCCCAGCAGCGTTGCGACCGGGCCGAGCGTGATGTAGCGCTTGTCCCAGGTGAGACGCATGCCGAGGACTTCCTTGCCCTGCCAGACGCCCTTGCAGACCACGCCGTAGTCGGGGATCGAGGCTGCATCCGACCCGGCTTCCGGGCTGGTCAACGCGAAGCAGGGAATTTCGTGGCCGCGCGCAAGCCTCGGCAGGTAGTGGTTCTTCTGCTCCTCGGTTCCGTAGTGCAGCAGCAGCTCGGCCGGTCCGAGCGAGTTGGGCACCATCACGGTCACCGCGAGCGCATTGCAGCGCGACGAGAGCTTGGTCACAACCTCGGAGTGGGCGAGCGCGGAGAATCCCAGCCCGCCGTACTTCTTCGGGATGATCATCCCGAAGAAGCCCTTGTCCTTGAGGTACTGCCACAGGTGCGGCGGCAGGTCGTAGCGTTCGTGCGTGACCTCCCAGTCGTCGGCCATCGCGCAGGCCTCCTCGACGGCACCGTCGACGAACGCCTGCTCTTCGGCGTTCAGCCGCGGCGCCGGCGTCCCGAGCAGGCGTTCCCAGTCGGGGCGTCCGGAGAAGAGGTCGGCGTCCCACCAGACGGTGCCCGCATCGATCGCCTCCTTCTCCGTCTGCGACATGTCGGGAAGGATCCGGCGGTACACGGCGAGGATGGGGTCGCTGATCAGCCGACGGCGGAGGGCCGGCAGATTGATCGCCAGCGCGAGGGCGCCGAACACCGCGATCAGGGTGGCGTTGGTCGCGGCGCCCAGGTGGAGCACCGTCGCCCAGGAAGCGCCGAGCACGGCGGCCGCCGCAGTCCAGACGAAGGCCGGCGCCCGGAAGAAGGCGAGGGCGATGGCGACGGCGAGGGTGACGAACACGAGCGTGTACATGAGTTCCTCCTGGAGATCGCTAGGCGGCGATGCGCACCTGGTGGGCGCCGGGCAGCGGCGCGAGCAGGCCCGCGCTCATGAAGGTCGCCAGGCGGTCCTCGAGCACCCGGGCGTCGTAGCGGTCTTCGGGCTTCGCGCCCGCGATCAGCTGCACGGTGTCGGTGGCGGCAAGCGTGTAAGCCAGCGTGCCGAACATGAAATGCATGCGCCAGACCAGCTCGTCGCGCGGCAGTTCGGGCAGGGCCCGGGCCAGCGCGGTCTTGAAGCGCTCCATCGCAGGCGCGTACATGCGGCCGATCAGCTGGCGGATCGGCTTGGCGGGCTCGGTGTAGGCGCGGCCGAGGAGGCGCGAGAAGTTGCGGCCGCCGTTGCGCACGTCCTCGACCATGCGCAGGCTCGCGCTCAGGAACGCACGGATGATGGCTTCGGGCGCGAGCGGCTTGCCCTCGGCCTCGGCCTCCAGCCGGTCGAGCTCCGCCAGGCGCTGGGCGTTCATGGGATCGAGCCGCCGGTGGAACACGGCCTCGATCAGCGCGTCCTTCGAGCCGAAGTGGTAGTTCACCGCGGCCAGGTTGACCCCCGCGCGCGCGGTCAGCATGCGCATCGAGGCACCTTCGAAGCCGTGCTGCATGAAGAGCTCTTCGGCGGCGTCGAGGATGCGGACCTGGGTTTCCTTGGGGGGCTTCAGCGGGCGAAGGTTCATGGCCATGACCTATTCAAACGAACGTTTGAATGATAGGCAATCTGTCCCCGCCGCGTCAAGGGTTTCCGAGCCTCCCGCTGCTTTAGAATCCGCGCCTTCCCCATGACGACCCGCTCCCCCGGTGCGTCGTCGGCGTCCCCTCCCCGGGCCGACGACTGGCGCGCGCTGACCATCCTGCTTCCCTACCTATGGGAGTACAAGGGCCGCGCGGCGGCCGCCCTCGTGTTCCTGGTCGCCGCCAAGCTGGCGAACGTGAGCGTGCCCCTGGTGATGAAGCAGGTCGTGGACGGCCTCGACCCGACGCTCGCGGCCCTGACGGTGCCCGCCGCTCTGCTCGCCACCTACGGGCTGCTGCGCTTCTCGACCACCCTGTTTGCCGAGCTGCGCGACGTCGTCTTCGTGCGCGTCACGCAGCGCGCCATACGGCGCGTGGCGCTCGGCGTGTTCCGCCACCTGCACGCCCTGTCGCTGCGCTTCCACCTCGAGCGCCAGACCGGTGGCATGACGCGCGACATCGAGCGCGGCACGCGGGGGATCTCGACGCTGCTGTCCTACCTCATCTTCTCCATCATCCCGGTGATCCTCGAGTTCGCGCTGGTCGCCGCCGTGCTGCTGGCCAAGTTCGACTGGCGCTTCGCCGCCATCACCTTCGGCGCGGTGGCCGTGTACCTGGCGTTCACGTTCCTCGTCTCGGAGTGGCGCATCGCGATCCGCAAGCAGGCCAACGAGCTCGATTCGAAGGCGAACACGCGCGCGATCGACAGCCTGCTCAACTACGAGACCGTCAAGTACTTCGGCAACGAGGAGTTCGAGGCCGGCCGCTACGACGAGAGCCTGCGGCGCTACGAGAACGCCGCCACGCAGAGCGAGGCCTCGCTCGGGCTGCTCAACATCGGCCAGAGCCTGATCATCGCGGTGGCGGTCACCGCGCTCATGTTCCTGGCCGCCCAGGGCGTGGCGCTGCGCGACCTGTCGCTGGGCGACCTCGTGCTGGTGAACGGCCTGCTCATCCAGCTGTACATCCCGCTCAACTTCCTCGGCATGGTGTACCGCGAAATCAAGCAGTCGCTCGCCGACATGGATCGCATGTTCCGGCTGCTCGGCGAGCACCAGGAGGTGGGCGACCGTCCCGGCGCCACGGATCTCGCGCCGGGACCGGCCTCGGTCGAGTTCCACGAGGTGGACTTCTCGTACGAGGCCGCGCGCCGCATCCTGCACGGCGTGAGCTTCGCGATTCCGGCCGGGCGGACGGTCGCGGTCGTCGGGCACTCGGGCTCCGGCAAGTCGACCCTGGCGCGCCTGCTGTATCGCTTCTACGACGTGCGCGGCGGCTCGATCCGGGTAAACGGCGTCGACCTGCGCGACCTCACGCAGAAGAGCCTGCGCGCGGCGATCGGCATCGTCCCCCAGGACACGGTGCTGTTCAACGACACCATCCGCTACAACATCCGCTACGGACGCCCCGAGGCGTCCGAGGCGGA
>DASUFW010000322.1:0-4354 GCA_036274335.1 Burkholderiales bacterium
GGAGAGACGCGTTTCCTCTTCTTCACGTACCCGGTCAACGTCACGCTGCTGGCCACCGCGCGGCCTCCCGGCGCGGTGGAGGTGCACCTCCTCGAAGGCACGCTGAAGCGGCTGGACGGCGTCTACAGCATGGAGCCGGCCGGGCTCGGCAGAATCGCGCTGCGCTGGACCGGGCGGGTCGAGCCCGAGGCCTTGCCGCCCCTGCTCGGCGAGCTGCTGATGCGCGCCACCATCCGTGACCAGTTCTCCGGGCTGGTGCGCGAGATCGAGCGGCGCGAACGGCAGGGGGGCGGCGCCCGGTGATTCGCGCCTTCGCCCTGCTCGCGCTGCTCGCCTCGGGCTGCGCGAGCTTCCAGCCGGCGCCGAGCGCGCGGGTGGACTCGGCCGACGCCGAGGCGCGGGCCTGCGCGCAGTGGTATCTGGAGCTCGACCAGCGCGTGGCGCGCGTGGGCGTGCGCGACGCCCAGGCGCGTCCCGTCGAGGGATTTCCATACCTGCGCGTCGACCGCCTGCTCGCCGCGCTGCGCGGCGACGCGGGGTCGGACCCGGCCAGGCTCGCGGCGCTCGTGCAGCGCATGCAGGCGCTGGACGCCGAGGGGCGCCGGGCCGAGCTCGCGAATCTGGAGCCGGACGCCGCGCGGGCGCGCGGCGACCTCGACCACGCGCGTGCCTGCGCGCAGACGCTGCGGGCAGCGGACCTCGCCGATGGAGACGCACGCATGCGCCTGCTCGAACGCGCGCAGGTGCCCGACGATTATTCGACCGGCGAGCGCGTCCTCGGCCTCTATGTCCTCACGAAATACCCCTTCTTCAGCGGCGTCCGCCAGTACCAGCACGAGGTGACCGAGAGCTTCGCCGCGCCGCTCGCGCGCCCGACGCAGCGCTACGCGCCGGGTGCCGCGCGCGCGATGCCGCGGCGCGAGCAGGCCGAGGCGATTGCACGAGCCTCCCGGAACCCGCTCGGCATCCCCGAACCCGCGGGCGAGGATCTCGAGCGGCTGTTCGCCGCACACGCGCCCGTGTTCGAGGTCGAGCAGACGGGCGACTTCGATGTGCCGGGCGCGCTGCGCTGGGCGCGCGGCGCGAACACACCGACGGTCGATCCGGCCGACCTCGTCGTCTACCGGAGTGTGGCGTGGACGCGCTACCACGGGCGCACGCTGCTGCAGCTCGTCTACACGATCTGGTTCCCGGCGCGGCCGGCGGCGTCGGGCACCGACCTGCTGTCGGGGGCGCTCGACGGCATCGTGTGGCGCGTGACGCTCGCGCCGGACGGCGAGCCGCTGGTGTACGACACGATGCATCCCTGCGGCTGCTACCACATGTTCTTCCCGACACCGCTCGCGCAGCCGCGGCCCTCGCCGGAGAGCGTCCTCGAATGGATGTTCTCCCCGCTGTCCCTGCCGCGCGTGGCCGAGGGCGAGCGCCCGGTGCTGCGCATCGCGACGCGGACCCACTACCTGGAGCGCGTGCGCCTCGAGGCAGGAGGCGCGGACGACGGCCCCCGCTATGCGCTGCGCGACTACGACGCGCTGCGCTCGATGCCGCGTCCGGAGGGCGGGCGGGCAAGCGCCTTCGATCCGGACGGGCTGGTCGAAGGCACCGAGCGCGCCGAGCGCTTCCTGTTCTGGCCGATGGGCATCGACTCGCCCGGCGCCATGCGCCAATGGGGGCGGCATGCGACCGCGTTCGTGGGCCGGCGTCACTTCGACGACGCGGACCTGCTCGAGAAGCGCTTCGAGCTGCAGCTCCGCTAGCGGCTACTCTCCCGGATAGGGCACGCGCGGGTTCATGACGGCGAACCACAGCGGCGGCAGGAAAGCGAGCGGCAGCATGCCGGCGTAACCCGTCGGCAGGCGCGGGCTCTCCGGCTGCGGCTGCAGCGCCGCGTAGAGGCGGCCCGGGTTCAGATGGTGGTCGGCGTGGCGCTGCAGGTGGATCAGGAAGCTGTTGCTGACGCGCTCGTAGGCGTCCCACGCGTGGTGCGCCGACTGGCGCTCGTAGCGCCCGTCCTTCAGCCGTTCGCGCCGCAGGCCGTAGTGCTCCACGTAGTTGACCGCCTCGAGGAGCATCACCGCCATCGCGCTCTGGCCGAAGAAGAACGCCACCGCGCGCGGACCGAACAACACGCCAAGTGCAGCCGCGACGGCAAGCGTCCCCGCCCACACGAGCGCGACCTCGCGCCGGTCGAGGGCCCAGGCGTGCCGCAGCGAGCCCCACAGCACGCGCGGCAGGAACCGCCAGTAGCTCTCGCCGAAGCGGGCCGTGGCGGGATCCTCGGGCGTCGCCACCCGCACGTGGTGGCCGCGGTTGTGCTCGATCGCGAAATGCCCGTAGCTTACGGTGACGAGCAGCAGGCGGGACAGTAAACGATCGAGCGGCGCGCGCTTGTGCCCCAGCTCATGCGCGATGGTGATGCCGGTCGCGCCGGTCGCCAGGCCGACCGACAGCGTGAAGAGCACCGCGTCGAGCGGCGCGAGGCTGCCGCGCGCGATCAGCCACGCGCCCCAGCCGATCAGCGCGAGCTGGATCGGCACCCAGGCGTGCAGCACGAAGCGGAACAGGGGGCTCGCCTCCAGGCGTGCGATTTCGTCGGCGGCCGAGGGCGCCGACGCGCGCCCGAAGACGAGGTCGAGCAGCGGGATGACGACGAAGAACGCGAGGAAGGCGTGCCAGTACTGCCCGAGCGCGTGGCCGACGAGAGGGGCGGCGGCCGTGGTGAGCGCCAGGAGGAACCGGGTGTCCCGCAGCGCCAAGCGTTCCCTCAGTGGATCTCGGGCTCCGCCGTCGGCGCCGTGCCCTCGAGGAAGTCGAAGTCGCAGCCCTCGTTCGCCTGCTTGACGTGGCGCGAAAAGATCGCGCCGTAGCTGCGCTCGTAGCGGGGCGCGGGCCGCTTCCAGGCGGCCTTGCGCTTCGCCAGCTCGGCCTCGGGGATCCTGAGGTCGAGGCGCTTCGCCGCGACATCGAGCTCGATCGGGTCGCCGTTCTTCACCAGGGCGAGCGGGCCGCCGACGAAGGCCTCGGGCGCGACGTGCAGGATGCAGGTGCCGTAGCTCGTGCCGCTCATGCGCCCGTCGGAGAGCCGCACCATGTCCTTCACGCCCTGCTTCACGAGCTTCTTCGGGATGGGCAGCATGCCCCACTCGGGAAAGCCCGGGCCGCCGAGCGGCCCGGCGTTCTTGAGGACGAGCACCGAGCTCGCGTCCACCTCGAGGTCGTCCCGGTCGATGCGCGCCGCCATGTCGTTGTAGTCCTCGAAGACGACCGCGCTTCCGGTGTGCTTCATGAGCGCGGGCGTGGCCGCGCTCGCCTTGATCACCGCCCCGTCGGGCGCGAGCGAGCCGCGCAGCATGACAATGCCGCCCGAGGCGAGGAGCGCCTTGTCGCGCGGCAGGATCACGTCGCGGTTCCACACCCGGGCGCCCTCGAGATTTTCGCCGAGCGTGCGGCCGTTGACCGTCTTCGCCGAGAGGTCGAGCAGGTCCTTGAGGTCGGCGAGCAGCGCGCGCAGGCCCCCCGCGTAGTAGAAGTCCTCCATCAGGTATTGCTTGCCCGAGGGGCGCACGTTGGCGATGACGGGCGTCTTCGCGCTGATCTCGTTGTAGCGCTCGAGCGGGAAGGGGAGCCCCGCGCGACCGGCCATGGCGACCAGGTGCACGATGGCGTTGGTCGAGCCGCCCATCGCCATCAGCGTCGTGATGGCGTTGTCGAACGAGCCGCGCGACAGGAAGTCGCGCGGCTTGAGGTCCTCCCACACCATCTCCACGATGCGCTTGCCCGTGAGCGTCGCCATGCGCGCGTGGTTGGAGTCGGGCGCGGGAATCGACGAGTAGCCGGGCAGCGTGAAGCCGAGCGCTTCGGCGAGCGACATCATGGTCGCCGCCGTGCCCATGGTCATGCAGGTGCCGGGCGAGCGCGCGATCGAGTCCTCGATCTCCTTCCAGTCGCCCTCGGTGATGCGGCCGGCGCGCAGCTCGTCCCAGTACTTCCAGGTGTCCGACCCCGAGCCGAGCGTCTGGTCGCGCCAGTGGCTGTTCAGCATCGGGCCCGCCGGCAGGTAGATGGCGGGGATGTTCATGCTGGTCGCGCCCATGATGAGCGCCGGGGTGGTCTTGTCGCAGCCCCCCATCAGCACGCAGCCGTCCACCGGGTAGGACCGCAGCAGTTCCTCCGTTTCCATGGCGAGGAAGTTGCGGTACAGCATGGTGGTCGGCTTCTGCATGGTCTCGGCGAGCGCCATGGCCGGCATCTCCAGCGGGAAGCCTCCGGCCTGCCACACGCCGCGCTTCACCTCCTCGGCCCGCTGCCGGAAATGGGTGTGGCAGTGGTTGATGTCCGACCAGGTATTGACGAT
>DASUFW010000323.1:0-1701 GCA_036274335.1 Burkholderiales bacterium
CCCGCCGACACCCAGACTGCCGCCGAGCGCAACGCCCAGGTCAAGGAGGAGCACCCCTACGCCTACGCCGCTGGGCAGGTGGCAGCCGCCGCTCCTGGCCTCGTAGAGGGCGCAGGGAGGCTCGCAGGCAAGGGGCTGGCCGCGCTCAGCGAAGGGCTCGGCGCGAGCCTCACGACCGCAGCAGAGGGGATTGGGTCGCTCGGGGAGTGGCTGCCCGCCAACCGCCTGTGGAGCTACGTCACGGGCGAGCCCGCCAAGACGGCGGCAGGCAAGGTCATCGGCGGTGCCGTCAAGAACGCCATCGCGGGCGGTGTGAGCGAAGGTGTGCAAACGGGGGTCGAGGCCGCGAGCAACTACTCCCGCACGGGCGACACTGGAATGACGTCTGGGCAAGCCGCGACGCGCGTCGCCCATGGAGCCGAGATGGGTGGAGCGCTCGGGGCGCTGGGAGGCGGTCTGCACGCGCTCGCCGGCGGGGTCGGCAACTGGGTTCGCGAGGGCCCCTACTACAAACAAATCCCCGGGATGCTCGAGCAGAACGGAGTCGAGGCGCGCTTCGGCGAGGGCTTCACGACCCCGCCCGCAATCGAGGCGGCGCGCAGCGAAGCGAGGTCGCGCCCGGAGCGCCCCCAGCCGATCCAGGTCATCGGCGAGAAGACGGCAAAGCCGCTTGGCGACGCCGTCTACGAGAACGTGGCCGCGACGAACAGGCAGGTCAACCGCGCCAACGAGGAGGTCTTCCGCAGCCCCGAGGGTAAGGTGCCGCTGCCTGCCACCCAGCTGGGCCAGCAAGCGGTCGACGACCTGCGCAAGAACACGTCTCGCCGCGCGGGGCAGCGCAACCCGTCCTCTGTCGCCATCCCCAATGCGGAGCGCCCGGCGCGCGCGGTGCTCAACATGAACGTCGACGGCGTCTCCGTGCACCCCGTCGAGGGCGCCATCCCCGTCACTCCGGAGGAGGCAGAGACCTTCCTCCATCCCGTTCTGCAGGAAAAGGCCGTCGAGGCTGCCCAGACCAAGAAGGCTACGAGGGTCACCGATGCCGACCTGGCGACGGTGGCCACCGACTTCGAGAACGATCTGCCCATGGTCCATACTCCGGAGGAGGTCCCTGTCGAGCCGGGCCCGGAACGGACCCCGAGCGAGCGGCACCTGGGCGCGGCCAAGGGAGAGACGGCCATCGCTCCCGTCGACCGCTACCGCGAGCCGCGAGCCCCTCAGCTCCGCGAGGCAGAGCAAACGGCGCTGACGCGCGTCGACCGCTACCGCCCGCCCGAGGCGCCGCAGCTGGAGACGAGCGAGACGCGCTACAGCGGCGAGCCCGACTGGCGCCACTCCCCCTGGTTCGAGGGCTATGACCCGACGCCGGGCGGTCCCATGGTGAAGGGGTCACGCGAGGCGCGGCCCGGCGAATCCGTTGGGCACCGCCCCGTGAGCGCGCGCGAGGTAGGCCCGCGCGGCAGCCAGCGCACGGGGCCGAATGCGCCGGGCATCGAAGCGGAGCCCAGGGATATCCCTGATGCGCAGTTCACGGAGCGCAAAGCGCGGGCTGGCAAGCCGCCGCCGGATGCGAAGTTCAAGCGCCGAGGGCCCCAAGAGCGACCGCCGGGGTCGACCGCGCAGGAATTGCGCAAGGCGGGGGTGAAGACCGTCTACCTGCTGCCGCGCAAGTACGACGCCCGCCGGCAGGAGGCGGTCATC
>DASUFW010000324.1:0-1683 GCA_036274335.1 Burkholderiales bacterium
TGAAGCGCATCGCAGTCCTCACCAGCGGCGGCGACGCGCCGGGCATGAACGCCGCGATCCGCGCCGTGACGCGCACCGCGCTCGCGCGCGGCTGGGAAGTGTTCGGGGTCACCAACGGCTACGCCGGCCTGCTCGAGGACGCGCTCGCGCCGCTCGCCGCGCGCGACGTCGGCGGCATCATCCAGCGCGGCGGCACGGTGCTGGGCAGCGCGCGCTCGCCTGAATTCCGCGACCGGGCCGCGCGCGCCCGCGCCCGCGCGCAGCTGAAGGCGCACGGCATCGACGCGCTGGTGGTGATCGGCGGCAATGGCTCGCAGAGCGGCTCGGCGGTGCTTGCCGCCGAAGGGCTGCCGGTGGTGGGCGTCGCCTCGACCATCGACAACGACCTGTACGGCACCGACGTGTCCATCGGCGCGGACACCGCGATCAACATCACGCTGGAATCGATCGACCGGCTGCGCACCACGGCCTCGTCGCACCGCCGCGTGTTCATCGTCGAGACCATGGGGCGCGACTGCGGCTACATCGCCCTGATGGCGGGCATCGGCGGCGGCGCCGAGGTCATCGCCATCCCGGAGCACGAGGTGCCGGTCGACGAGGTGGCCCGGCGCCTGCGCGCCGCCCACGATCGCGGCAAGACGCACGCGCTGGTGGTGGTCGCCGAGGGCGCGAAGCAGGGCGTGCACGCCATGGTGGAGTACTTCGAGGGCCGCCAGCACGAGACCGGCTTCGGCCTGCGCATCACGCGCCTCGGGCACGTGGTGCGCGGCGGCGTGCCGACCTCGGCTGACCGCGTGCTTGCTTCGCGGCTCGGCGCGGCCGCGGTCGACTGCCTCGCGGAGGGCGTAGCGGGCGTGCTGGTGGGCGAGATGCGAGGCGAGATCCTGCGCACGCCGCTCGCCGAGGTCACGGGGCGCACCCGGCCCGCGAATACGGCGCTGATCGAGCTCGCGCGAGTACTCGCGACCTGAGTGTTTCGGCGAGTCCGTGCACATGACAGTCGTCATGCGTGCGGGGCCCGTTGCTGCACTGCGCCGGGGCGTTCGCGTGCCCTGCCGTACATAGTTAATGGTGCGCGGATCTGCGTGCGTCAAATCGACCTGACGACGCGCTTACATTCTTCATCCAAGTGGGGTAGCCTCCGAGAGGGGGCGCGCCGTGCCCGCAGAGGCACGCGCTGAATCGCGCAGGACCGGCAACAGGCTGAAATTGCGGGGATCCGGAGGCGCTTCCGGATCCGGTCGACAAACGCTGTACTTGGGGGAAGTTGCGCGTGCGTGCCATGGCAGCCGCGAAGGCCATGATCCATTCCCGGACGGCGCGCGCGCGCACGCCATGAACAGTCCCGCCGATCGCCCGTTCCGGCTGAAGCCGCGCAGCGCGCAGACGCCCCCGTTCCGCCGCCGCATCCTTTTCGAGGCGCTCGAGCCCCGCGTCCTGCTGTCGGCAGACGCGTCGCCGGAGAGCGCCATCGCGGCGTTCCTGGTGCAGAAGGATCGTGATCAGGACGCCCAGCCGCCGCTCGCCCAGATCGACGCGTCACCCTCGGCGGCGCTGATCGAGTTCGAGGGCGCGAGCGCCGACCTCGAGGACGACAGCTGGATCGTGGACGTGCCGGCGAAGTCGCCGGACGCGCAGCCGCCGATCCAGAGCCAGGTGGTCTTCCTCGACCTCGACGGCGCG
>DASUFW010000325.1:0-6958 GCA_036274335.1 Burkholderiales bacterium
CTGCAGCTACCTGCCGGACCGGATGGCCCGCTCGCAGGTGGCCACGCCGTCGCACCTGATCAACACCGACCTGTACGGCGACCTGGTCAAGTCGGGCTTCCGCCGCAGCGGCATCTTCACCTACCGGCCCCATTGCGACAGTTGCCGCGCCTGCGTGCCGGTGCGCATCCCGGCCGCCGAGTTCGTGCCCAGCCGCTCGCAGCGGCGGGCCTGGAAGGAGCACGCGGGGCTCACGGCGCAGCTGCAGCCGCTCAAGTTCCGGCTCGAGCACTACGCGCTCTACCTGCGTTACCAGTCCCGCCGCCATTCGGGTGGCGGCATGGACAACGACAGCCGCGACCAGTACTCGCACTTCCTGCTGCAGAGCCGCGTCGACACGCGCCTCGTGGAATTCCGCGACCAGGGCCAGCTGGTGATGGTGTCGATCGTCGACTACCTGCCCGACGGCCTGTCCTCGGTGTACACCTTCTTCGAGCCGGAGCGGCGCGGCAGTTTCGGCACCTATAACGTGCTCTGGCAGCTGGAAGCCTGCCGCGCGCTCGGTCTGCCCTACCTGTACCTCGGCTACTGGATCCGCGAGAGCCCGAAGATGGCCTACAAGTCGCGCTTCATGCCGATCGAGGGCTTCAGCGGCGGCGGCTGGCGGCGGCTCACCGGGTCGGACCTCGCGCGCATGCGCTTCTGACGGATGCTCTATGCGCTCGCGCGCCCTCTCCTCTTCGCCCTCGATCCGGAGCGTGCCCACGCGCTAGCGCTCGGCGCGGCGCGGCTGCTGCCGGCGGCGCACCCGGCGGGCGTCCCGGTCCGGGCGATGGGGCTGTCCTTCCCCAACGCGGTGGGCCTGGCCGCGGGGCTCGACAAGGACGCGGCGCACGTCGACGCGCTCGCGCGCCTCGGGTTCGGATTCCTGGAGGTCGGCACCGTGACGCCGCGCCCGCAGACGGGCAACCCGCGGCCCCGCCTGTTCCGCCTGCCCGCCGCACTGGCCCTCATCAACCGCATGGGATTCAACAACGCCGGCCTGGACGCGTTCCTCGCCAACCTCGCGCGCGTCGAGTGGCGCGGCATCCTGGGCGTCAACATCGGCAAGAACGCCGACACGCCGATCGAGCGCGCGGGCGACGACTACGCGGCCTGCCTGGAGCGCGTCTACGCGCGGGCGAGCTACGTGGCGGTGAACATCAGCTCGCCGAACACGAAGAACCTGCGCGACCTGCAGGCGCCCGAGAGTCTCGAGGCGCTGCTCGCCCGCCTGGGCGCGCTGCGCGATCGGCTGGCCGACCGCCACGGACGGCGCGTGCCGCTCGCGCTCAAGGTGGCGCCGGACCTGGACGGCGCGCAAATTCAGGGCATCGCCGACGCGGTGCGGCGGCACCGCATCGAGGCCGTCATCGCGACGAACACCTCGCTGTCGCGCGAGGGGGTCCAGGGTCTGCCGCACTCCGACGAGGCGGGTGGACTGTCGGGCGCGCCGATCCGCGCGCGCGCCACCGCGACGCTGGCCGCCTTCGCCGCCGCGCTGCGCGGCGAGGCGACCCTGATCGGCGTCGGCGGCATCCTCGACGGTGCTCACGCTGCCGGGAAGCTCGCCGCCGGCGCGTCGCTCGTGCAGC
This sequence comes from Burkholderiales bacterium, assembly GCA_036274335.1. Lineage (GTDB taxonomy): Bacteria > Pseudomonadota > Gammaproteobacteria > Burkholderiales > SG8-39 > JAABQT01. The sequence goes on from DASUFW010000325.1 coordinate 1,614, forward strand.
TCTACACCGGGCTCATCTACCGCGGCCCGGCGCTGGTCGCCGAATGCATATCGGCCTGCCGCGAGAGATCGAGGACGGCGTGAAGCGCGCGACGGTCGTACGCATCGACGAAGCACGCTGCATCGGCTGCGTGCGCTGCATCGAAGCGTGTCCGGTAGACGCGATCGTCGGCGCGCAGGGCTTCGTGCACACGGTGGTGGCGCCCCTCTGCGTGGGGTGCGACCTGTGCGTGCCGCCCTGCCCGGTCGACTGCATCGAGGTGGTGGCGGCGCCCGCGCCGTGGACGGCCGAGGATGCGCGGGCGGCCAAGCGGCGCGCCGCCGAGAGGCGCCGGCGCCTCGCGCGACGCGCCGGCCCACCGCTCACCGACCGGCCCCGCCGGCGTGCCGTGCTCGCCGCGGCCCTTTCCCGCGCGCGGCGGCGATGACCCCTGCGCGCGTCGCGGAGTTGTACCGCCGGCTGCGGGCGGCCAATCCCGAGCCGCGCAGCGAGCTGGCCTACGGGACCCCCTATCAGCTGCTGGTGGCGGTCGTGCTCTCAGCCCAGGCGACCGACCGGTCGGTGAACCTGGCGACGGCCAAGCTCTTCCCCCGGGCCGGCACGCCCGCCGCGATCCTCGCGCTGGGCGAGGCGGGTCTCGCGGAGGCGATCCGCACCATCGGCCTGTATCGCACCAAGGCGAAGAACGTGATCGCGCTCTCGCGCCTGCTGCTCGAGCGCCACGGCGGCGAGGTGCCGGCGGACCGCGAGGCGCTGGAAGCGCTCCCCGGCGTGGGCCGCAAGACCGCCAACGTGGTGCTGAACATCGCGTTCGGCGAGCCGACGATCGCCGTGGACACGCACATCTTCCGGGTCGCCAACCGGACCGGGCTGGCGGCGGGCAAGGATCCGCTGGCGGTGGAGCAGAAGCTGCTGAAGGTCACGCCGGCGGAATTTCGCCGGCACGCGCACCACTGGCTGATCCTGCACGGGCGCTACGTATGCCTTGCGCGCCGGCCGCGCTGCCCCGACTGCGCGATCCGCGACCTGTGCGGCTTCCGCGGCAAGACGCCTGCCGCGCCGCGCTAGCGCTGGGAGTGCAGCCCCGAGGATTGGCTCGAGAACCAGGCCGCCAGGTCCTCGATGTCCTGAGGCGACAGCGAGGCGGCGAAGCCCTTCATGATCGGGTTCTCGCGCTTGCCCGATTTGTAGTCCGACAGGGCCTTGACGAGGTAGTCGTAGTGCTGGCCCGCGAGGATCGGGTTCTCCGGCGCCGCCGGCTTGTTGCCCTCGGCGCCGTGGCAGGCGGCGCACACCTGGGAGGCCTTCTGCTTGCCGGCCTCGGGGTGCCCGCCGGCGAGCGCCGGCGTCGCCAGTGCGAGCACCGCGCACAGTGCGATCGCGCGCTTCATTTGGCGGCCTCCCCGTAATAGGCCGCCAGCTTCTCGATGTCGGCGTCGCTCAGGCCGGCGGCAATGCCGCGCATCGACGGGTGGTAGCGGGCGCCCGAGCGGTAGGCCTTGAGGGCGTTGGCGATGTACGCCGGGTTCTGGCCGCCGATCTTCGGCACGTGGTAGACCTTGGGGTAGGCGGTCTTGTAGCCGGGAATGCCGTGGCAGCCGGTGCACATCGAGACGTCGCCCTGGATGGACGGATCGGGCCGGGCGTGCTGCGCGACGGCCGCGAGCGGCGCGACGCCGAGCAGCGCGCACACCGGGACGGCGGCGGCAAGGGATCGTAGGGACATGCGGGCGGGGAGTCCGGGAAGCGGTTGGCAGCCGCGGATTCTAGCGGATGCGCGCAGTCGCCTCAATACGCCGCGGCGCCTCGCGCGCGTCCGAGCGCACCGGCGGCGCGGCTTCTTCCCGGTAGATGCCGCAGGCGACGGCGAATTCGCCCGCCCGCTCGACATACGAGGACTTCGGCTCGATGCGGCGGCGCTGGGGATTCATGAAGCGGTAGTCCACCCAGCCCTGGCCGCGCGTGCGCGCGATGTGCACCATCTCGGCCGAGAAGCGCTTGCCATCCACGTCCACGAGGTGGGAATCGTCGTTGCCGACCAGCGCCGGGTTGCCGCCGTGCGCGCGCAGGACGCAGCGGGCATCGAGCACCACCAGGTAGAGGTCGCCCTCCACGAAGCCGCCCTGCGGGCTGCTGAAATCGGCGAAGGCGCGCTGCGCGCCCTGCGTTTCGAGGTGGGCGATGCCGCGGCGCACGAGCGCGATGGCGCGCGCACGCGCCTCGGCGCGATCCACCTTGAAGGCGCCCACCACTTGCGCGAGGCGCTCCGCGGCCTCCCGGAACGCGCCTGCCGCCGCCGAGGACTGCTCGACGAGCGCCGCGTTCTGCTGGGTCATGCCTTCCAGCTGCGCGATGGCGCGCTTGATCTCCTCGACGCCGGCGCTCTGCTCGGCGGAGGCCTCCGCGATGCGCTCGATCTCCCCGCTCACCGCGCCGACGCTCGCCACCGCGCGGGCGAAGGTGCCACCGGTCTCGCGCACCAGCTCGGCGCCGTCGCTCACGCTGGCGGCCGATTCCTTGATCACGCTGCGCACCTCGTGCGCCGCCTCGGCGCTGCGGTGCGCAAGGTTGCGCACCTCGGCGGCCACCACGCCGAAGCCCCGCCCCTGCTCGCCCGCGCGCGCGGCTTCCACCGCGGCGTTGAGCGCGAGGATGTTGGTCTGGAAGGCGATGCCGTCGATCACGCCGATGATCTCCGTGACCCGCTTGGCGCTCGCGTCGATGCGGCCGATGGTGTCGGTCAGCTTCTGCATGGAGGCGGCGGCGCGGTCCGAGATGGCGCTCGACTCCCTCGCCAGGCGGCTCGCCCGGCCCGCCGTGTCGGCGTTCTGGCGCACCGTGCTGGACAGCGCCTCCATGCCGCTCGAGGTTTCCTCCAGGGTGGTGGACTGCTGCTCCGTGCGTGTCGAGAGGTTCGAATAGCCCTGCGCGATCTCCTGCGAGCCGCCGAGGATCGACTCGGCGCCCGTGCGCACCTCGCCGACGAGGCTCGCCAGGTTGCGGGCCATGCGCGCGAGCGACGCCCAGATGGCGTCGGTCTCGGTGTTGCCGCCCGAGCCGCGGCTCATGCGCAAGGACAGGTCGCCGCTGGCGATGCGCTCGGCCGCGCCGCCGATGCGGCGCAGGACGAATCGCAAGCCCATCACCAGCGCGGTCAGCAGGTAAAGGCCCGCCGCGGAGAACGCCAGCGTCCAGAGCGCGCCGCCGGCCAGGAAACGGCCGGCCTCGCCGAGCACCAGCAGCGCCGCAATCAGGACCAGATTGCCCGCCAGGCTCAGCCGCCGGCAGACCGCATAGCCCGGTGCGAGGATCCACTGCATCCGCTTCTCCATTGCCCTTGACGGTCGAATTCTAGGGCGTGCCCGGCCGCTTGCCAGCCGCCGCAGATATAATTTCACCTTTCCGGCGAGGGTCCTGATACATGCGCTTTACCGGCTCATCAGAATATGTCTCCACCGAGGACCTCACGCTCGCCGTGAACGCCGCGATCACGCTGCAGCGCCCGCTCCTCGTGAAGGGCGAGCCGGGCACGGGAAAGACCATGCTTGCGGTGCAGGTTGCCAAGGCGCTCGGCATCCCGCTGCTCGAGTGGCACATCAAGTCGACGACCAAGGCGCAGCAGGGACTGTACGAGTACGACGCGGTCAGCCGGTTGCGCGACTCGCAGCTGGGCGACGAGCGCGTGCACGACATCCACAATTACATCGTCAAGGGCATGCTCTGGCAGGCCTTCAGCGCGGAGCGGCCGGTGGTGCTGCTGATCGACGAGATCGACAAGGCCGACATCGAGTTCCCGAACGACCTGCTGCGCGAGCTCGACCGGATGGAGTTCTACGTCCACGAGACGCAGCGCCTCGTGCGCGCCCGCCACCGGCCGATCGTCTTCATCACCAGCAACAACGAGAAGGAGCTCCCGGACGCGTTCCTCCGGCGCTGCTTCTTCCACTACATCCGCTTCCCGGACGCGGAGACGATGGAGCGCATCGTCGGCGTGCACTTCCCGGGGCTCAAGAAGGCGCTGCTGTCCGAGGCGCTCGCCGCGTTCTACCGGATCCGCGAGGTGCCGGGCCTGCGCAAGAAGCCCTCGACCTCGGAGCTGCTCGACTGGATCAAGCTGCTCGTGGCCGAGGACATCCCGCCCGAGGCGCTGCGCGCGGGGGACACGAAGACCGCGATTCCGCCGTTGTACGGCGCGCTCCTCAAGAACGAGCAGGACGTCCACCTCTTCGAGCAGCTCGTGTTCATGGACCGCCGCGCGGGCCGACCCGGCTGACGCGCCGCCGCGCGCGATGCTGATCCGCTTCTTCCTGATGCTGCGCGCCGCCGGCGTGCCGGCAGGGCTGACGGAGTTCCTCGCGCTGCTGGAGGCGCTGAAGAAGGGGATCGTCGGATTCGGGGAAAAGGGGACAGGCACCTTTGCCGAAAATCCGGCAAAGGTGCCAGTCCCCTGCTCGCCGCCCGTCGAGCAGTTCTATTTCCTCGCGCGGGCGATCCTCGTCAAGGACGAGCGGCACTTCGACCGCTTCGACCGCGCTTTCGACGCGTTCTACCGGGGCGCCCGCGCGGCATTCGAGGCCCTGCTCGCCGCCGAGCTTCCCGCGGACTGGCTGGAGAAACTCCTCGCGCGCGAGTTCACCGAGGAGGAGAAGGCGCAAGTCGCGGCGCTCGGCGGCTGGGAGGCGCTGATGCAGGCGCTGCGCGACCGGCTGGCCGAGCAGAAGGCGCGGCACGAGGGCGGCAGCCGCTGGATCGGCACCGGCGGAACCTCGCCCTTCGGTCACGGCGGCTACAACCCGGAGGGCGTCCGCATCGGCGGGCCGGGCGGGCAGCGGCGCGCGGTCAAGGTCTGGGAGCGGCGCGACTACGCGAACCTCGACGAGGGCGTCGAGCTCGGCACGCGGAACGTGAAGCTCGCCCTCCGGCGCCTGCGCCGCTTCGCGCGCGAGGGGGCGGCCGAGACGCTCGACCTCGACGGCACGATCGAGTCGACCGCGCGCCGCGCGGGGCTCCTCGACCTGCGCATGGTCGCCGAGCGCCACAACGCGGTGAAGGTGCTGCTGTTCCTGGACGTCGGCGGCTCGATGGACGGGCACGTCCGCCTCTGCGAGGAGCTGTTCTCCGCCGCGCGCGGCGAGTTCCGCCACCTCGAGCATTTCTACTTCCACAACTTCGTCTACGAATCGGTGTGGAAGGACAACCGCCGGCGCCACGGCGCGCGCACGCCCCTGCCGCAGCTCATGCGCACCTACGGGGCCGACTACCGGCTCGTCCTGGTCGGCGACGCGACGATGAGCCCGTACGAGATCGTGCAGCCGGGCGGCAGCATCGAGCACTGGAACGAGGAG
>DASUFW010000326.1:0-1407 GCA_036274335.1 Burkholderiales bacterium
ACCACCATCGTCGCCCTGGCGATCGCCACCGGCATCCAGTCCTATTCGCGCGTGCGCAAGGAGGCGCTGCAGGAGGCGCTCGCCGAGATCGCCTTCGATCCCGCCACGCACGTCGGCTCCAGCCTCGTGACGACCCTGGAGCAGCTGCAGGTTCCCGTGGTGCGAATCACCGACCCGGACGTCGCCGTCGATGTGCGCGCGGGGAAGTTCGACGGGCTGCCTGCGGGCGTCGACGCCGTCCTCGACATTCGCATTCCGGAGTCCGGCTACTACTCCTCGTTCCGGGCGGGCGGCTATTCGCCGATGCTCCTGATCCGGGCGAGCCTGCTCAGGCCCGAGGTCGGGGCGGAACCCCTGGACGAGTTCCAGTACTACGCGGACTGGCGGGACGGGGGGCGGGACCGGCGCTGGATCACGACGCCGCAGTCCATGCTGTATCCCGATCCCGGCGCGCTCAAGGCGAACGCGGCCCGGGCGCGCGCGGGCCTCGTGACGGTGGCGGACCAGATGGTGGCGCTGATGGCCGAGGACGTGCGGCGCGCGGCGGCGGGGCAGGCGCGGGTCGATTGACGCCGCCGGCGTCATACTCTTCCAGCGCAACGCGCGTCAGAACGCCGGCCAGCACACCACCGGCCCGGCGACCGTCCTGACCTCCGGCGGCGCGGGGACGGGGACGACTGGCCCGCGAACGGGCAGTCGTGGGAGACTTTGAGATATCCCCGTGCCCGTCCACATCACCTTCCAGCCTGCCGCCGACCACCTGCGCTTCGAGCGGACCGGCGAGCGCCCGCCGACCGGCTCCGCCGAGGAACGGGTGTTCGACGGCGAGGCGCGCGCGCTCGCCTGGCTGCGCGAGGACCATTGAGGGTCCTCCTCGCCGGACTGGTCGCGCTCGCCGCGCTCGCCGGCGCGGCGGTCACGTTCCTGTGGCAGGGGATCCAGTGGCTGCAGAACGAGCACTGGACCGCACTGAGCGTCGCGACGGCGCTGCGCTGGCTCGACGCGCGCGCCTGGAAGAGCCTGGTTCGCGTGGCGCCCGAGGCCTACGCGGTGCTCAATGCCGTTCCGCTGTCGCTCGCGCTGCTGGGCCTCGGCGTGGTCGCGTTCGCCATCGCGCGCTGGGGAGCGGGCCGCTAGCCGGAAACGGATGCGCGGCAAAGCCGCGGCCGCGCGCGCGGCGTAGACTTTTCCCGGGAGGTCGCCATGACGAAGCTGACGCTGTACTACGCCACCAATCGCAAGCACGAGGGCAGGGACCGCTGGCACCCGGATTCCTACGGGAGCAAGTTCAGCGACGACGGCATGGAGAACCTGCGCTTCGGCGCGGTCAGCGTCGAGGCCGACCCGAAGCGGATCGACCGCTGCCTCGCGGCCGACCTGCGCGACTGCGGCACCGGCGACGGCGAG
>DASUFW010000327.1:0-4295 GCA_036274335.1 Burkholderiales bacterium
CTCTCGGAAAACTCCTAGCGCCGCGCGCGGCGCTTTCCGAGGCCGCTTTCAGGCTGCGCCGATAGGGCGCCGCCGCCCCGGCCGGCACACTGCCGGCATGCAAGACATCTACCTCGTCGAAGACTCCGCCCCGGTGCGCCAGCGCCTGGCGGCGATGCTGACGAGCATCCCGGATACGCGCGTCGTCGGCCAGGCCGAAGGCGCCCGCGAAGCGATCCGCGACATCCTGGCCAAGCACCCGCACGTGGTGCTCTGCGACCTCAACCTCAAGGACGGCACCGGCTTCGAGGTGCTGCGCGCGCTGCACGAGCAGGCCCCGGAGATCGAGTGCTACATGCTGTCGAACTTCGCCACGCAGCCCTACCGGCGCCTCGCCGCCGAGCTCGGCGCGCGCGGCTTCTTCGACAAGTCGACCGAATTCGAGCGCGTGCGCGACCTGGTCGCGAAGCGCGTCGCCACCGCCTAACGATCGAAAGGGAGAGCCATGCCCACCATCGTCCGCCTGATCCCCAACGCCAAAGCGAAGAGCACCTTCATGAGCCAGCCCGAAGCGCGCAAGTTCGAGGTGACCTGCACCAGCTGCAACCTGCGGGAAGTGTGCCTGCCCAGCGGCCTGTGCCTCGAGGACCTCGAGCGCGTGCAGGGCGTGGTCTACGCCCGGCGCCGCATCAAGCGCGGCGAGATGCTGTTCAACGCCGGCGACGAGTTCAAGGCGATCTACGCGATCCGCAGCGGCTTCTTCAAGACCACCGTCAACGACGGCGAAGGCCGCGAGCAGGTCACCGGCTTCTCGATGGGCGGCGAGCTGCTCGGCCTGGACGGCATCGGCTCCGGACACCACGGCGGCAACGCCATCGCCCTCGAGGACAGCGAAGTCTGCGTGATGCCCTTCTCGCTCATCGAGGAGACCTCGCGCGACGTGCCGGCGCTGCAGCGCCACCTGCAGGCGGTGCTCTCGCGCGAGATCGTGCGCGACCACGGCGTGATGCTGCTGCTCGGCTCGATGCGCGCCGAGGAGCGCCTGGCCACGTTCCTGCTCAACCTCTCCAAGCGCTTCGTGCGCCGCGGCTACTCGCCGACCGAGTTCCACCTGCGCATGACGCGCGAGGAGATCGGCAGCTACCTGGGCCTCAAGCTCGAGACCGTGAGCCGCCTGTTCTCGGCCTTCCAGAAGGACGGCCTGATCGAGGTGCAGCAGAAGCACGTGCGCATCCGCGACATCGAGGGCCTCGAGAAGGTCGTGGCGGCGCGCCGCTAGCCCGCTCTAGAATCGCGGGAGCGTGAAGGCGTGAAGGCGCTCCCCTGACCTGGTCGATTCCCCCGCGCGCGATCCTCACCGCCCTGGCGATCCACGTCCTGTGGGGCGGCAACCCGGTGGCGGTAAAGCTCGGCCTCGAGGCCTTCCCGCCGCTGTGGAGCGGCCTGCTGCGCTTCACGCTCGGCTGCCTGTGCGTGCTCGCCTGGGCGCGCTACGCGCGCATCCGGCTGCTGCCCGAGCCCGGCGAGTGGCGCGTGCTGCTCGGGCTGGGCGTGCTGTTCACCGCGCAGATCGCGGTCATGAACTTCGGCTTCGGCGCGACCACCGCCGCCAACAGCTCGGTGCTGATCGCCTCCAACCCGCTCTTCGGCATGCTGTTCGCGCACTTCCTGGTGCCCGGCGACCGCGTCAGTCCGGCCCGCGCGGCGGGCGCCGCGATCGCGTTCGCGGGCGTCGCGCTGGTGCTGACGCGCGGCGCGGGACTCGCGGGTCCCGGCGCCGGCGACTGGCTGGTGCTCGGCAGCGCGGGGCTGCTCGGCCTGCGGCTCGCGCTGAGCGGGCGCGTCCTGCGCCGCATGAACGAGGTGCGCCTCACCTTCTGGCAGATGCTCGTCTCGCTGCCGCTGTTCGCGGCGGGGGCGCTCGCCTGGGAGGAGATCCGCTGGGACCGCGTCGACGGCCCGGTCGTGGCGGGCATCCTCTACCAGGGCGTGGTGGTCGCGGGGCTCGCCTTCACGGTCAATTTCTACCTGATCCGCCGCTATCCGCCGAGCGTGATGATCAGCTTCAACTTCGTCGCCCCGGTCGCCGGCGTCGTGCTCGGGCTGGCGATCCTCGGCGAGCACCTGACCGCGGGCCTCGCGGGCGGCATGGCGCTGGTCGCGCTCGGGCTGTCGCTGATCGCGCGGCGCTAGGCGGCGCGCTCAGAAGGCGAAGCCGAGCCCCAGGTAGGCGCCGTGCGCCGCCATGTCCCAGACGAAGCCGCCGTCCGAATAGTCCTGGTAGAAGTAGCGATACCCGCCCTTGAGCTTCAGCGCCTTGGCGGCCTGCCAGTTCAGGCCGAGCAGGAACTGGTAGGTCAGGGCCGAGCCGCCGCCGCCGATGTCGGCGTAGCTGACGAACTCCCAGCGCTCCGCGAAGGGCGTGATCGAGCGCACGCCGATCACCGCGTCCCACCAACGCTTGCCGGCGCTCAGCGAGCGCGTGCCGCCCGGCAGAAGCCCGCCGGTGGTGGTCACGAGCTCGAGGTCCGTATCGAGCTGCGTGTAGCGCGCCGCGCCGATGAGGTCGGTCTTGCTGCGGCCGTCCACGATGCGGTAGCCCGACCAGAGCTGGTAGATCTGCTGCGTCATCGTCGCCTCGAGGGTGCCGGTGGCGCTGCCGATGCCTCCGGGCCCCTGCCAGTCGCCGGTCTTCTCGTTGCTCAGCTTGAAATACACGCCGTCGATGCCGAAGCCCCACTTGCCCTTGCGTGCCTCGAGCATCCCCATGAAGCCGCTGTCGAGATTGTTCAGGATGTCGCCAAAGCTCGCGTCGACGTCGGCCCGGACGTGGCCGACGCCGGTCGTGCCGCTGAGCGCGGCGCCGAACAGGTAGGGCGTGAATTCGAACTGCCAGGCGTCGTCCGCCGGCGGGGCGGCTTGCGCCGTCCCCGCCAGCGCCGCGATCGCCAGGCCGGCGGCCGCCGTCCCGAGCTTCACTTGCGCAGGCCCGTCTGCTTGAGCGCGTCCTTGCAGCCCTGGCTGACGTTCTTGTCGTTCTTCTTCAGGCAGGCGAGCCCGCGGCCCTGGCCGGGTCGGACGTCCCCGCAGTACTTGTCCAGGTCGGTGGCGCACTGGCTGGCGGCGTACTTCAGCGCGGCGACCGCCTTCTCGAGCTCGACCGCGGCGTCGTACACCGCGCTCACGCACGGGTCGGACACCTTGCTCTCGAAGGCGTACAGGCAGGCGAGGACGCGACCCTCCCCGGGGACCACGCCCTTGCAGAACGTGGTCAGCTCCTTGTTGCAGGCCTTCTTCAGCTTTCCGGCGACGTCGTCCGCCGCCCCGGCGCCGCCCGCGAGCAGCAGCGCGCCCACAAAGATCGATCCAGAGAGGGTCTTGCGCATGGCGAGGAATTCCTTTCGAGGTTGGTGGGCCGCCTTGGGGCGGGCCCGCCTTCATTGTCTACCGAATCTGCGCTCCGGTGCCCGTTTGCCGTGCATGCTCGGGCTGTCGCTGTTCGCGCGGCGCTAGGCCGTCCGCGCCATCCGCTTGGCGACCTCGATCCAGGCCGCGCCCGCCAGGGCCGCCGCCGCCGCGAGCGCGAGCTCGGCGGGCCCGAGCGGCGCGAACTTGAACAGCGCGGCCACCGGCGGCAGGAAGAGCGCGGCGGCCAGCGCCGCCAGCGCGCCCAGCGTGATCCACCACAGCGGCGCGTTGGGCTCGCGCAGCGTGGCCCACAGGCTGCGCGAGCGCGAGCGCGTGGCGAACAGGAGCGCCAGGTTGCCCAGCACGATCGCCGCAAAGCCGGCCGCGCGCGCTTGCTCATGGGGCGCGCCGGCGGCGGCGACGTACCCGTACACGCCGAACACCGCCGCCAGCATGGCGACCCCCGCCGCGAGGCTCGAGGCCAGCATGCCCAGGCTGAACAGCGGCGCGCCCGGGTCGCGCGGCGGCCGCTGCATGGCGCCGGCTTCCGTGCGCTCGGCCTCGTAGACCAGCGTGCAGGCCGGGTCGATCACGAACTCGAGGAACACCACGTGCACCGGCAGCAGGAACAGCGGGGCGCCGAAGGCGACCGGCAGCAGGGCCATGCCCGCGATCGGCACGTGCACCGAGACGAGGTAGCGCATGGCGTTGCGGATGTTCTCGTAGATGCGCCGCCCCAGGCGCACGGTGCGCACGATCGAGGCGAAGTCGTCGTCGAGGAGGACCAGCGCCGCGGCTTCGCGCGCGACGTCGGTGCCGCGGCCGCCCATGGCGATGCCGATGTGCGCGGCCTTGAGCGCCGGCGCGTCGTTCACGCCGTCGCCGGTCATCGCCACCACCTCGCCCGC
>DASUFW010000328.1:0-3235 GCA_036274335.1 Burkholderiales bacterium
CAGCGCATGTACGCCGCCGTCGGGCGTGCCGTCGGGATTGCGCACGAAGCGCACTTCGCGCACCGGGCCGCTTCTCTGTATGAAGGACGGCACGCGGTCGCGCCCGCCTTCCTTGGTGGCAAAGGCGACTTGCGGATTGACGGGGGGACTCGAGCCGCCGACGGCCGGATGCGCGTGGCAGCCGCCGCAGCTGTCGAGGTTCATGCGCGGGCCGAGGCCGTCGGCGACGTCCTCCTCTTCCGCGAAGTCCTCCAGGCCCTGCTCGAAGAACGCGCGCTGCGTCGCCGTTAGGCCGGACAGCGGCCCGCCGGCGCCCGCGGCGCCGCCGCGCACGCCCGGGTCGCGGGCGCGGAAGGTGTCGCCGCCGCTCCAGCGCTGCTGCGAGTACGCCGGATCGAGCGAGAATGCGACGGCGACTGCCGCCGCGGACACTGCCAACAAAGTCCTGCTGTTGCGCATGGCGAACCTCCCAGCCCGCGGTCGTGCGGGTCGAGAAGACCAAACGCATCAGATGTGCCAGAAATTGTGAAGTGTGGCGATTCAGCGGCTTAACGATCCGCGCGTCCGCGCATGACGGAAATACCGGTGGGCGCGCGCGACAGAGCGTCTGCCCGCGCAGACAGACGCGCGCAAATCTCCACCGAATCAATCGAGCGGAGCGTCGCGCGCGGACGACGTCGGGCAGACGCGCCGGCGCGGCGACGGCTCAGCGTGAGATCTTCCGCTGTACGCGCAGGTCGAATTTCCCGACGTTGACCACGACGCGCTCATGGCTGCCGTCGCCGATCAGCTCGCGCTCGTCGCGCGCCTCGACCCGGAAACGGATGGTGCGCCCTTCCACGCCCGTGACTTCGGCGGTGGCGGTGACGCGCATGCCGACCGGCGTCGCGGCGATGTGGCGCACGTTGAGCACCGTGCCGAGGCTCTGGTGCCCGGGCGGCAGCAGCCCTTCCACGGCCTCGAGCGCGGCCGCCTCGATCAGGTTGATCATGACCGGCGTGGCGAGCACGTGCACGCGCCCGCTACCGACGCGCGGCGCGGTGTGCTCCTCGCCGACCACCAGCGAAGCCGAACCCCTGAGTCCGGGACGGATATCCATGCGGGCATCATAAGTCAGCTCGCGTGCTCCCGAATGCGATGAGGCGGGCGGGATGGTCGAACACGACCACGCCGTCCGGACCGGCGAGATGCGCCAGCGCGCCAGCCGCGGCCTCCTGCAACCGAGCGTACTGCGAGTCGTCGATGCGATCCGCCAGCGTCCAGCCCTTGATGTCGGTGCGCACCCAGTCGGCGACCGACGGGAAGCGCGCCGCACCCTCCCGCGTCTCGATCGACGCCTGCGGCATGCCCGCCTGCGACAGCAGCCCGTGCAGGACCTGCTCGTCGCCGAGGCTGTACGGTGCGTACAGTGCCCCGGCGGTCTCTTCGCCGAACAGGCGCCGCAGCAACTCGACCATCGCGGCGTAGCCCGGCGTCTCGGCGAGCGTGGCCCATACGGCGAGCACTAGCCGGCCACCCGGCCGGAGCACGCGGCGCATTTCGCGCAGCGCGGCGACGCGGTCCTCGAAGAACATCAGCCCGAACTGGCACAGCACGGCATCGAAGCTCGCGTCCTCGAAGGGCAGCGACTCGGCCCGCCCTTCGCGCCACGCGACGTCGCTCCGATGGCGGCGCGCCACGGCGAGCATGCCCGGATTCATGTCCAGGCCGGTGACCGCCGCGCCGCGCGCGGCTGCCGCAAGCGCAAGCACCCCAGTCCCGCAGGCGACGTCCAGCACCTGCCGGCCACGCGCCACGCGCGCGGCCTCCAGCACGCGCGGCGCCCACTCGGCGAACAGGGCCGGCACGAAGAACTCGTCGTAGACCTCGGCGGCGCTCGCGCGGACCTGGCCGCGGGCGTCTTCGCTGCGCAACGCTTGCGTCATGGGAATTCCCTCCTGGCGATGGTTTCGACGCTCGCAGCGTGCGCGCGCGGCGCGGCGCGAACCAGTCCACGATCTGAACTACCTCGCTCGCGCCAATTCCCCTATCCTTGCGGCATGGCCAAGGGATACGGCCAGTTCTGCCCGATCGCAGTGGCCGCGGAAGTGCTGTGCGAGCGGTGGGTGCCGCTCGTGCTGCGCGAGCTGATGTACGGCAGCCGGCGCTTCAACGACCTCGCGCGCGGCGTGCCGCTCATGTCGCGGGGCCTGCTCGCCACGCGCCTGCGCCAGCTGGAGCGCGCCGGCATCGTGCGCCACGCGGGCGCTGCGCCGGGCAAGGGCGGCGAGTACCGGCTCACGCCCGCGGGCGAGGCGCTGCGGCCCGTCGTGGAGCAGATGGGCCTGTGGGCCCGGCACTGGAGCACGCGCGGCCTGCTCGACCAGGACCTGGACGACGCGCTGCTCGTATGGGGCCTCCGGCGCAGCCTGCGGGTGCCGCCGGGAATCGGCCGGCGCGTCGTGTTGCGCTTCGATTTCTACGGCTTGCCGCGCGGCGCGCGGGTCGCGCGTCGCAGCTGGTGGCTCGTCGCGCAGGCGAGCGAGGTGGAGATCTGCCTGAAGGACCCCGGATTCGAGACCGATGTGCTGGTGATTGCGGACCTGCGCGCCTTCACCGAAGTGCTGCTCGGCGATCGCAGCCTGCGCGCGGCGCAGCGCGAAGGCTGCATCCGCCTGGCGGGCGACCGCGCGATCCTGCGCGCGCTCCCGCAGTGGCTGCCGCTCAGCGGCGAGGCGCTGACCTCGCTCGGCATCGCGCCCGGCGTCCCGGTGCCGGGCAAGGTTCGCGCCGCCGCATGACCGAGCGCGTCGTCATCCTGGGTTGCGGCTTCGGCGGCCTGTTCGCCGCGCAGGCGCTGCGCAAGGCGCCCGTCGAGGTGACCGTCGTCGATCGCACCAACCACCATCTCTTCCAGCCGCTGCTCTATCAGGTGGCGACCGCCGGGCTCGCCGCGCCCGCCATCGCCGAGCCGATCCGCCGCACGCTCGCCCGGCAGCACAACGCCACCGTGCTGTACGGCGAGGCGCAGCGCGTGGACGTCGCCGGCCGCCAGGTGGTCCTCGAGAACGGCGAAGCGATTCCCTACGACCGCCTGATCCTCGCCACCGGCGCGACCGACAGCTACTTCGGCCACGACGAGTGGCGGGCGCACGCGCCGGGCCTGAAGACGGTCGAGGACGCCTTCGAGATCCGCCAGCGCATCCTGCTCGCGTTCGAGTACGCGGAGCGCGAGCCCGACCCGGTCAGGCGCGCC
>DASUFW010000329.1:0-1990 GCA_036274335.1 Burkholderiales bacterium
GCCCTGCCGGTTGATGCTGCCGAAGCTCGGCTTGATCGCGAAGGTGCCGTTGTAGGCGGCGGGGCGGATCACCGAGCCGCCGGTCTGCGTGCCGAGCGCGAGCGGCACCATGCGGTCGGCGACCGCGGCGGCCGAGCCGGAGGAGGAGCCGCCCGGCGTGTGCGCGGGGTCGTGCGGGTTCCTCGTCGGCGAGGGGTGGTTGTTGGCGAACTCGGTGGTGACCGTCTTGCCGAGCACGAGGCAGCCCGCGCGGCGCAGGATCGCGACGCAGGCCGCGTCGGCCTTCGGCCGGTAGCCGCGGTAGATCGGCGAGCCGTACTCGGTCGGCAGGTCGGCGGTGTCGATCACGTCCTTGAAGCCGACGGGAACGCCGTGCAGCCGGCTCGCGCGCGGCGCGCGGTCGAGCGCGCGCGCCTGCTCGATCGCCTGCTTGGGGTCGAGAAACGCCCAGGCGCGCACGGCGGGCTCGCGCGCCTCGATGCGCTCGAGGCAGGCGCGGGCGAGCGCTTCGGCGGTCAGCTCGCCCGCTTCGATGCGCCGCGCGGCCTCGGCGGCGGACAGCTCGTTCGGGGGGATCGGCATGGTGGACATGGTGCGCGCAGTCTGCCATGTAATATTGGCGCCCTCATGCTGAAGCGCCCCCAGGGTCCGTCGGGCACCCTCGTCGTCCTCGAGCACGTCTCGCGGATCCTGCAGGGGAACCCGCTCGGCGATCCGCACGTGCGCAAGGTGGGCGTGTGGCTCCCGCCACAGTACGACGACTGGGGCAGGAAGCGCTTCCCGGCCCTCTACGACCTGGTCGGCTTCACCGGCTCGGGGCTCGCGCACGCCAACTGGAAGCCCTTCAGCGACAACGTGCCCGAGCGCGCCGCGCGGCTCATCCACGAAGGCAAGATGCCGCCGGCGATCCTCGTCTTCCCCGACTGCTTCACCGCGCTCGGCGGCAACCAGTACGTCAATTCCTCCGCGATCGGCAACTACGCCGACTACCTCACCAAGGAGATCGTGCCCTTCGTCGACCGCCAGTTCCGCACGCTCGCCTCGCGCGAGCACCGCGGCTGCTTCGGCAAATCGTCCGGCGGCTACGGATCCGTCCTGCACGGCATGAAGTACCCGAAGACCTGGGGCGCGATCGCCGACCATTCGGGCGACGCCTACTTCGACTTCGTGTACTGGCACGACTGGCCGAACACGCTGGTTGAGCTCGCGAAGCACCGCCGCCCGAAGCAGCGAGCGGGCGCCTACGACGCGCGGCGCGAGGCGCGCCGCCCGGGCCTCGCGCAGGGCCGGGACGACGGCCGCATCCGGCGCTTCCTCGATCACGTGTGGAAGAAGGAGAAGCTCTCGGGCAAGGAAGGCCACTGCCTCATGAACCTCGCGATGGCCGCGACCTACGACCCGGACCCGCGCGCGCCCAACGGCTTTCGCGTGCCGTTCAACCTGGAGACCGGCGAGCTGATCCCGGAACGCTGGCGCCACTGGCAGCGCCACGACCCGATCCGCCTCGTCTCGCGCTACCGGGATGCGCTCCGCTCGCTGCGCGGGATCTACATCGACTGCGGCTGGAAGGACCAGTACCACATCCAGTTCGGCTCGCGCCTGCTCTCGCAGCGCCTCGCCGCCGCCGGCATCCGCCACCGCTACGAAGAGTTCGACGACGACCATTCTGACATCGACTACAGGATGGACGTGAGCCTGCCGTTCCTCGCGAAGGCGCTGCGCTAGCCGCGCTTGACCTGCGTCAAGCCGCGCACGGCGCGCGGCGCTAGCGTGACGGCATGAAGCTCGCGCTCCTCGTCTGCAACAGCTACCACATGGACCTCGTCATGCGATTGCTGGAGGAGAACGCGATCGACTACTTCACGAGCTGGGACCGCGCGCAGGGCAAGGGCCACGGCACCGAGCCGCACCTGGGCTCGAAGACCTACGCGAGCACCAACAGCGTGACGATGATCGCCTTCGAGCAGGACGCGCCGCTCGAGGCGCTGGT
>DASUFW010000330.1:0-19187 GCA_036274335.1 Burkholderiales bacterium
CTTGCGCTGATCAGCATCAGCCTGGGGGTGCTCAACCTGCTGCCGATTCCGCCGCTGGACGGGGGACACCTGCTGTTCTACGTGGTCGAGGCGCTGAAAGGAAGCCCTGCACCCGAGCGGGTCGTCGAATTCGGCCAGCGCGTCGGTATCGCGCTGCTGCTGATGCTGATGGCCTTCGCGTTCTACAACGACCTGACACGGCTATTCGCCGGCTGACGCGGAGCCAGCCGATGCGCAAGCGCATTCTTGTCGCGCTGGCCGCAGCGCTGATGGCGGTCGTTGGCGCGCCCGAGGCCCGGGCGTTCCAGGACTTCGTGGTGCGCGACATTCGCGTCGAAGGCCTGCAGCGGACCGAGCCGGGCACCGTGTTCAACTACCTCCCCGTGAAAGTCGGCGAGACGTTGACGCAGGAGAAGGCGCGCGAGGCGGTGCGGGCGCTGTTCGCGACCGGATTCTTCAAGGACGTGCGGCTGGAGGCCGACGGCGGCGTGCTGGTGGTGCAGGTGCAGGAACGCCCGGCGGTCGCCCAGGTGGACTTCACCGGCGTCAACGACTTTCCGGTCGAGGGCCTGCGCAAGGCGCTGCGCGAGATCGGCCTGGCGGAGGGCCGCATCTTCGACCGCGCCGCGCTCGACGCCGCCGAGCAGGAGCTGAAGCGCCAGTACCTGTCGCAGGGCAAGTACGCGGCCCAGGTGCAGACCACGGTCACGCCCCTGGAGCGCAATCGCGTCGCGATCAGCTTCGCCGTGACCGAGGGCGACGTCGCGAAGATCCGCAGCATCAACCTGGTCGGGGCGCACGCCTTTCCGGAGTCGGATCTGCTCGATCTGTTCGTGCTGCGCACGCCGGGCTGGCTGACCTGGTACACCAAGCACGACCAGTATTCGCGCCAGCGCCTGTCCGCCGACCTCGAGACGCTGCGCTCCTACTACCTCGACCGGGGCTACATCGACTTCAACATCGAGTCCACGCAGGTCTCGATCTCCGCGGACCGCCGCGACATCTTCATCACGATCAACGTGAGCGAGGGCGAGAAGTACACCGTGTCCTCGGTGCGGGTCGGCAAGCAGAACGTGGTGCCCCAGGAGGAGCTCGAGAAGCTGGTGCGGCTGAAGCCGGGCGATGTGTTTTCCCGCCAGCGGCTGGTGGAGACCCAGAAGGCCATTGCCGAGCGCCTCGGCAACGAGGGCTATGCCTTCGCCAACGCCAACGCGGTGCCGGAGATCGACCGCGAGAAGCGCACGGTGTCGTTCCTGCTGCTGGTGGACCCCGGACGGCGCGTGTACGTGCGCCGCATCAACGTGGTCGGCAACACCAAGACGCGCGACGAAGTCGTGCGCCGCGAGATGCGCCAGCTGGAGGGCGCGTACTACGACGCGTCGAAGATCCAGCGCTCCCGGCAGCGCATCGACCGGACCCGGTACTTCAACGAGGTCGGCGTGCAGACCACGCCGGTCGAGGGCAGCCCGGACCAGGTGGACGTCACGTTCTCGGTGGAGGAACGCTCGACCGGCCAGCTCGCGCTCGGCGTGGGTTTCTCGACGCTGGACAAGGTGATCATCTCGGCCTCGATCACGCAGCCCAACGTCTTTGGCACCGGCAAGTACCTGTCGCTCGAGGTGAACAGCGGCACGGTGAACACCGTGTACTCGCTGTCCTACGTCGATCCGTACTACACGGTGGACGGCGTGAGCCGCGGCTTCGACCTCTACAAGCGCAAGGTGGACGCCACCTCGCTCGCGACCGGCGCGTACGCGACCGATACGATCGGCGCCGGGATCAAGTTCAGCTATCCCCTGTCGGAGCGGACCTCGATCAGCTTCGGGCTGGTCGGTGAGAGCGTCGACGTGACGACGTTCGAGAACAGCTCGGAGGTGTACAAGCTGTTCGTCGCGGACTTCGGCAGCCACTACGACTACGCCTCGTTTACCGCGGGCTGGGCGCGGGACACGCGCGACAGCCTGATCATCACCACCGCGGGCGGGCTGACCCGCGTGACGGCGGAATTCGCCGCCGGGGGGCTGACCTACCACCGGTTCGGGTTCAACCAGCAGTACTACTGGCCGTTGTCCGCCCTGTTCACGCTTTACGCGAATCTCGACCTGGGCTATGCGCACGGCACCCAGGGCAAGCCCCTGCCGTTCTTCAAGAACTTCTACGCCGGCGGGCCGAGCACGGTGCGGGGCTTCGCCGACTTTTCCCTGGGGCCGCGCGACTTCCAGGGGAACTCGCTGGGCGGCAACCGGCGCGTGATCGGCAACCTGGAGCTGCTGTTCCCCATGCCGGGCGCGACCCAGGAGAAATCGCTCCGCCTGGGCTGGTTCGTGGACGCCGGTCAGGTGTACGCTGCCACCAACCCGGTCGACCTGGGCGAGCTGCGCTACTCGACCGGCATCGCCCTCGCCTGGGCCTCCCCGATGGGGCCGCTGCGCCTGTCCTACGCCTACCCCATCAACGAGCGCGAAGGAATCGACCGCGTGCAGAGGTTACAATTCAAGTTCGGAACCACCTTCTGAGGATCGTCGAAGCCGCATGCTGAGGAATCTCGCCGCCTTTGCGCTTGCCCTGGTCTTCGCCGTGCCGGCCGCGGCGCAGGCGGACATGAAGATCGGTTTCGTCAACACGGCGCGCATCCTGCGCGACGCGATCCCTGCGGTACGGGCGCAGAAGCGCATCGAGCAGGAGTTCTCCAAGCGCGACCAGGAGCTGGCCAAGACCGCCGAGCAGCTCAAGCGCATGCAGGACGACCTGGAGCGCCAGGGACTCACCATGCAGGAAAGCCAGCGGCGGGCCAAGGAACGCGAGTTCAACGACCTGAACCGCGATTTCCAGCGGCGCCAGCGCGAGTTCCGCGAGGACCTCAACCAGCGCCGCAACGAGGAGCTGGCGCAGGTGGTCGAGCAGGCCAACCGCGTCATCCGGCAGATCGCGGAGCAGGAGAAGTACGACATCATCTTCCAGGACGCCGTATACGCCAATCCGCGCATCGACATCACCGATCGCGTGATCAAGGCGCTCGAGGCCAAGCCGCCCGCGCGCTGACATGGCGGGGCCCCTCACACTCGCCCAGATCGTTTCGCGGCTCGGCGGGCGCGTCGTCGGCGACGAGCGCGTGGAGGTCGAGCAGGTCGGGTCCCTGGAGCACGCCGGCGATCGCCAGATCGCCTTCCTCGCCAATCCCCGCTACAAGGCCAAGCTCGCGGGCACGCGGGCGGCCGCGGTGGTGCTCGGGCCGCAGGCCGAGGCGCTGACCGCGCTGCCGCGCATCGTGGCCGAGCGGCCGTACCCGTACTTTGCGCGCCTCTCGCGGCTGCTCAATCCGGCGCCGGTGCCGGTTCCCGGCGTCGACCCGGCCGCGCACGTCGCCCCGGGGGCGCGCCTGGCGCCCTCGGCGCGCGTGGAGCCGGGTGCGGTGATCGAGGCAGGCGCGCAGATCGGCGCGCGCGCCTGGATCGGCGCCAACTGCTTCGTGGGCGAGGGTGCGGCCATCGGCGAAGACAGCCGGCTGTTTCCGTCGGTGACCGTGTACGCCGGGTGCCGTCTCGGCGCGCGCGCCATCGTGCATTCCGGCGCCGTCATCGGCGCCGACGGCTTCGGCATGGCGCAGGAAGACGGCCGCTGGATCAAGGTGCCGCAGATCGGCGGCGTGCGCATCGGGGACGACGTGGAGATCGGCGCCAACACGACGATCGACCGCGGCACGATCGACGACACGGTGCTGGAAGACGACGTCAAGCTGGACAATCAGGTGCAGATCGGCCACAACTGCCGCATCGGCGCCCACACGGCCATCGCCGGGTGCGTCGGGGTCGCGGGCAGCACACAGATCGGCCAGCGCTGCACGCTCGGCGGGGCCGCCGGCGTCCTCGGCCACCTGACCCTCTGCGACGACGTGCATGTGTCCTCGTGGACGATCATCACGCGCTCGATCCACAAGCCGGGCACCTACACCGGACTCTATCCGGTCGACGAGCATGCGAATTGGGTGCGCAATGCGGCGCAGGTCCGCCACCTGGCGGAGCTGGCGGAGCGGGTGGGCGCCCTGGAGAAGGGCGGCACAAGGAGGAGGAAGAAAAAGCATGGCTGAATCCGATTTCCGGCAGGTCCTGGACTACCTGCCTCAGCGCTATCCCCTGCTGATGGTGGACCGCGTGCTCGAGTACGAAGCGGGCAAGCGCATCCTGACCCTCAAGAACGTGAGCAACAACGAGCCCCACTTCCTGGGCCATTTTCCGGGACGGCCGATCATGCCGGGCGTGCTGATTCTCGAGGCGATGGCCCAGGCCTCGGGCATCCTGGTGTTCCGCACGTGCGAGGCGAAGCCCGACGCGAACAACGTCTACTACTACGCCGGCATCGACCGGGCGCGCTTCAAGCGGCCGGTCGTGCCCGGCGACCGCCTCGAGGTGGAGTCGCTGATGCTCGCGCACAAGCGGGGCATCTGGAAGTTCTCCTGCACGGCTCGCGTCGACGGCGCGGTAGCCGCCGAAGCCGAGATCCTGGTCACCGAGCGCATCCAGGAGCGCCGGTGAGCGCTGCCGAAGTCCATCCGACGGCGCTGGTGCATCCGGGCGCCCGCCTCGCGGCGGGCGTGGCGGTGGGCCCCTACACCGTGATCGGCGAGCACGTGCAGGTGGGCGAGAACACCTGGATCGGACCGCATGTGGTGATCGAAGGGCACACCCGCATCGGCCGGGGGAACCGCATCTACCAGTTCAGCTCGATCGGCGCGCCTCCACAGGACAAGAAATACGCCGACGAGCCGACCACGGTCGAGATCGGCGACGGCAATACGATCCGCGAGTGCGTCACGATCAATCGCGGCACCGTGCAGGATGCGGGGGCCACGCGCGTGGGCGACGACAACTGGATCATGGCCTACGTGCACTTCGCCCACGACTGCCAGATCGGCAGCCACGCCATCTTCGCCAACAACACCGGCCTGGCGGGCCACGTCCAGGTGGGCGACTGGGTGGTGCTGGGCGGCTACACGACGGTGCACCAGTACGTTCGGATCGGGGCGCACAGCTTCGCAGGCATGGGCGCCTACCTCGCGCAGGACCTGCCGCCGTTCGTGAAGGCCGCCGGCAACATGGCAAGGCCCTTCGGCATCAACAGCAACGGCCTCCGCAGGCGCGGCTTCACGCCGGACGTGATCCTGCGCATCCGTCGCGCCTACCGCGCGCTCTACCGCGCCGGGCTGTCGCTGGAGGAGGCCAAGCGCGAGCTCGCCGTGCAGGCGGCGGACTGTCCCGAGGTCGCCGCGATGCTCGATTTCGTGGCGCATTCCGACCGCGGCATCATCCGATAGGCGTGGCCGCGCGCGCCGATCACGTCGCCATCGTCGCCGGCGAATCCTCGGGCGACCAGCTGGCCGCGCACCTGATGGCGGCGCTCAAGTCGAGGCGCCCGGCGCTCCGCTTCACGGGAATCGGCGGGCCGCGCATGGCCGCGCAGGGGCTGGAGGCGGGGGTCCCGATGGAGAAGCTCGCGGTGCGCGGCTTCACGGAGGCGCTTCGCCACTACCGGGAGATCTCGCGCATCCGGCAGACCTTCGGCGACCGGCTGCTCGCCGATCCGCCCGGGCTTTTCATCGGCGTGGATGCCTCCGAGTTCAACCTGGGCCTCGAGCGGCGCCTGAAGGATGCGGGCGTACCGGCCGTGCATTACGTCAGCCCGTCGGTCTGGGCCTGGCGCCGCGGGCGGGTGCACCGCGTCGCGCGCTCGACGACGCACCTGCTGGCCATGTTCCCGTTCGAGCCCGCGCTCTACGCCAAGACCGGCCTGCCGGTCACCTACGTGGGCCATCCGCTCGCCGACCTGATCCCGATGGACGTGGACAAGATCGCCGCGCGCGCGGCCCTCCGGCTGCCCTCGGGCCGCCTGGTGATCGCCCTGTTGCCCGGCAGCCGTCGCTCCGAGCTCGAGCACATGGCCGAGGCGTTCGTGCTGGCCGCCCACCGGCTCCGCCAGGATGTTCCGGAGGTGCATTTCGTGTGTCCGCTCGCCACCCGCGAGACGAAAGACCTGTTCGAGGCGACACTGCACGCGCACGGGCGCACGGACTTGCCGCTGACGATGCTCTTCGGCCATTCGCACGAGGCGCTCGCGGCCGCCGACCTGGCGCTCGTGGCGAGCGGCACGGCCACCCTGGAGGCGGCGCTGTTCAAGACGCCGATGGTGATCACTTATCGCCAGTCGATGCTTTCCTGGCTCATCCAGCGCCAGCTTCTCTACCTGCCCTACGTCGGCATGCCCAACATCCTGGCGGGCGAGCGGCTGGTGCCCGAGCTGATCCAGGGTCGCGCCACGCCCGCGGCGCTCGCCGGCGCGCTGCTCGGCTTGCTGCGGGACACCGACGCGCAGGAGCGGCAGGTCCGCAAGTTCCGCGAGATGCATGCCGCCCTGCGCCAGGACAATGCCGCCCGGTCGGCGGAAGCCGTCCTCGGGGTGCTCGATGCGGGACGCGCCTGAGACCCTGATCTGCGGCGTGGACGAGGCGGGGCGCGGGCCGATCGCCGGCCCGGTCTTCGCGGCGGCCGTCGTGTTGCGGCCCGGCCGCGCGCTGAAGGGGCTGAAGGACTCGAAGCTGCTGTCGGCGGCGGCGCGGGAGCGGTTCGCGGAGCGCATCCGGCGCGAGGCGCGTTGCTGGGCGGTGGCGAGCGCCTCCGTGGAAGAGATCGACCGGCTGAACATCCTGCGCGCCTCGCTGCTGGCGATGCAGCGGGCGGTCCAGGGCCTTGGCGAAGTGGTCGCCGAGGCCTGGATCGACGGACCGCATTGCCCCGAGCTCCCGTGCCCGGTGCGGGCCGTGGTGGGCGGCGACCGGACGGTCCCGCGGATCTCGGCGGCCTCGATCCTCGCGAAGACGGCGCGCGACGCGGAAATGCTGAAGCTCCATGCCAGGTATCCCCTGTACGGCCTCGACCGGCACAAGGGCTACCCGACGCCGGAGCACCTGGCGCAGCTCGAGCGGCACGGCGTCTGCGAAGCGCACCGGCGAAGCTTCGCGCCCGTGCGCCGGGTGCTGGCCGCGTGACGCCGCTGCGCTCTCGCGACAATCCGCGGGTGCGGCGCTGGCACGCGCTCGCGCGCGAGCCGCGGTTGCGCGCCCGCGAGGGCCGCGCGCTGCTGGAAGGCCCGCACCTCCTCCAGGCCTTCCTCGCGGCGGGCGGTCGGCCGCGTGCCGTGCTGGTCAGCGAATCGGGCGAGGGGAAGGAAGAAATCGCCGCACTGGTGCGCCACGCCGGGCTTGCGCCCGTGCGGATGAGCGATGCGCTGCTCCGCTGGGTTGCAGAGGCGCAGTCGCCGAGCGGGCTTGTCGCCGAGATCGACATTCCGCCTGACGCCACCGACTGGGCGGGCGTGCCGCAGGCGATCTTCCTCGACGGCATCCAGGACTCGGGCAACGTCGGCGCGATCCTGCGCAGCGCGGCGGCGTTCGGGGCGGATGCTGCTGTCCTCGGGCCCGGGTGCGCCGACGCGTGGTCGCCCAAGGTGCTGCGCGCCGGGATGGGCGGGCACTTCGCGCTTCGCGTCGTCGAGGTGCCCGATCTCCCGACAGCGCTGCGGCGCTTTCGCGGCCGGCTGCTCTGCGCCGACGCAGGGCAGGGTGAGCCCCCGGGGTCGATGGACCTGAGTGGCCCCCTGGGCTGGATCCTGGGCGCCGAAGGGCAGGGGGTGAGCGCGGCCGCCGCCGCGTGCGCAGACCGGCGGGTGCGCGTCCCGCTCGCCAAAGGCACCGAATCCCTCAACGTGGGCGCGGCCGCCGCCGTGCTCCTCTACGAGCGCTGGCGCCAGCTCAGTACACGTGGCGCTCGATCCTGAGCTCGCGCAGGATCGTGGTGGCGATTTCCTCGATCGACTTGTTGGTGGAATTGATCCAGCGGATGCTCTCCCGGCGCATGAGCGCCTCGGCCTGCTCGACCTCGTAGCGGCAGTTTTCCAGGTCCGCATACTGGCTGTCCGGGCGGCGCTCCTGGCGGATCTCGCGCAGGCGCTCCGGCGAAATGCTCAATCCGTAGAGGCGCGCCTTGGCGCCCAGCAGGACATCCGGCAGGCGCATGCGCTCGAAGTCCTCCGGGATGAGCGGGTAGTTCGCCGCCCGCACACCGAACTGCAGCGCCAGATACAGGCTGGTGGGCGTCTTGCCGCTGCGCGATACGCCCACCAGGATGACGTCGGCCTGGTCGAGCTCGCGGTGCGAGGCGCCGTCGTCGTGCGCCATCGCGAAATTGATCGCGTCCATGCGATGCGCGTAGCCCGGCTTGTCCATCGCGCTGTGCGAGCGGCCGATCGTATGGGTGGACGGCATGCCCAGGGCGGCTTCGAGCGGATCGATGAACGCCTCGAAGAAATCGACGAAGACCGCGTTCGACCGGCGCACGATGGCGCGCGCCTCGCCGTTCACCAGCGTCGAGAACACGATGGGCTGGCCGTTGCCGCGGGCGGCCTCCTGCTCGATGCGCGCCCGGCATTCCTCGGCCTGCTCCGCGGTGAGGATGAAGGGCAGCGTGACCTGGTGAAACTCGACGCCCTCGAACTGGGTCAACAGGCTGTGCCCGAGCATCTGCGCCGTGATGCCGGTGCCGTCGGACACGAAGAACACGGTGCGGCGCTGCGGCATGGGTCTAAAATACGGCTACTCGCCCCACGTCGGCAACCGGAACCCGCGGAACGAACATGCACGTAGCCTGGCTGAAGGACCTGCGCATGAAGGATCTGCCGCAGGTCGGCGGCAAGAACGCCTCGCTGGGCGAGATGATCGGCGAGCTGACCGCGCGCGGTCTGCGCGTGCCGGGCGGCTTCGCGACCACTGCCGACGCCTACCGGGCGTTCCTCAGGGCCGGCAAGCTGGAAGAGCGCATCGCCCGGCGCATTGCCGGCCTCAAGGCCGGCGACGTCGAGGCGTTGGCGAAGTGCGGAGCGGAGATTCGGGGATGGATCGATGCCGAGCCTTTTCCGGCCGATCTCGAGCGTGATATAAGATCCTATTATCAGGAGCTTACAAAAGAGACCTCTAGCGAAATCTCTTTTGCGGTCCGGTCCTCGGCCACGGCGGAGGACCTTCCGGATGCCTCGTTCGCCGGACAGCAGGAAACGTACTTGAACGTCCGCGGCGCGGACAACGTTCTCCAGGCGATCCGCCGGGTCTACGCGTCCCTGTACAACGACCGCGCCATCTCCTATCGGGCGCACCACGGCTTCGCCCATGGCGAGGTGGCGCTCTCGGCCGCGGTGCAGCGCATGGTGCGCAGCGACCTGGGCGCGAGCGGCGTGCTGTTCACGCTGGACACGGAGTCCGGATTCCGCGACGTCGTGTTCATCACCGCGTCCTACGGCCTGGGGGAGATGGTGGTGCAGGGCGCCGTCAACCCGGACGAGTTCTATGTGCACAAGCCCATGCTCGCCAAGGGTCGCCCCGCGATCGTACGACGCGCGCTGGGCAGCAAGCAGCAGAAGATGGTGTACGGCGAGGCCGCCGCGGCGGGCCGCTCGGTGCGCACGGTCGAGGTGCCGCAGGCCGAACGCGACCGGTTCTCGCTCTCGGACGCGGAGGTGCTGGAGCTGGCGCGCACGGCCGTGACGATCGAGAAGCACTACGGCCGGCCCATGGACGTCGAATGGGCTCGCGACGGCCACGACGGGCTGCTGTACGTGCTGCAGGCGCGGCCGGAGACGGTGAAGTCGCGCGCGCGCCCCGGATCCGAGGAGCGGTTCGTGCTGAAGGGCAAGGGCGCGCTGCTGGCGAGCGGGCGGGCGATCGGCCACAAGATCGGCGCCGGCGCGGTTCGCGTCGTGGCCTCGGCCGCGCACATGTCGAGCGTGAAGAAGGGCGACGTGCTGGTGACGGACATGACCGACCCCAACTGGGAGCCGGTCATGAAGCTCGCTTCCGCCATCGTGACCAATCGCGGCGGCCGTACGTGCCACGCGGCGATCATCGCGCGGGAGCTGGGCATCCCGGCGGTCGTCGGCACGGGCAACGCGACGCGCGCCCTGCGCGACGGGCAGGCGGTGACCGTGTCCTGCGCCGAGGGCGATACCGGGAACGTCTACGAGGGGAACCTGCCTTTCGAGGTGAGCGTGGTGGAGCGCGGCGCGCTCCCCGAGATCCCGGTCAAGATCAGCATGAACGTGGGGAATCCTCAGCTGGCGTTCGATTTCGCGCAGCTGCCCAACGCCGGGGTCGGCCTCGCGCGTCTCGAATTCATCATCAACAACGAGATCGGCGTGCACCCGCGGGCCTGCCTGGAGCACGCGCAACTGCCCGCCGAGCTGCGCGCCAGGGTGCTCGCCGCCACGCGCGGCTACGCGGACCCGGTGACCTTCTTCCGGGAGAAGCTGACCGAGGGCGTGGCGACGATCGCGGCCGCGTTCTGGCCCAAGCCGGTCATCGTCCGCCTGTCGGACTTCAAGTCCAACGAGTACCGCAAGCTCCTCGGCGGGGCGCAGTACGAGCCGGAAGAGGAAAATCCGATGCTCGGCTTCCGCGGGGCCGCGCGCTACCTGGCCGAATCGTTCCGCGCCTGCTTCGAGCTGGAATGCGCCGCCTTCCGCCGGGTGCGGGGCGAGCTCGGGCTGACCAACGTCGAGCTGATGGTCCCCTTCGTGCGCACCATCGACGAGGCGAAGCGGGTCGTCGACCTGCTGGCGGCGAACGGCCTGCGCCGCGGCGAGAACGGGCTGCGCATCGTGATGATGTGCGAGCTGCCCTCGAACGCGCTGCTGGCGGATGCGTTCCTCGACCACTTCGACGGCTTCTCGATCGGCTCGAACGACCTGACGCAGCTCACGCTCGGCCTGGACCGCGACTCGGGCCTGGTCGCCGAGGAGTTCGACGAGCGAAACGCCGCGGTGAAGGCGCTGCTCGCCATGTCGATCCATGCCTGCCGCAAGCGGGGCAAGTACGTCGGCATCTGCGGGCAGGGGCCTTCGGACCATCCGGACCTGGCGCGCTGGCTGATGGAGCAAGGCATCGAAAGCATGTCCCTCAACCCCGATACCGTGGTCGCCACCTGGCAGGCGCTCGCGCAGGCGCCGAGCACCAAGCCGCGCTCAGCGGCTGCGTAGCAGCTTCTGGCGATCGCGCTGCCACTGCCGCTCCCGCTCGGTGGCCCGCTTGTCGTGCTTGAGCTTGCCGAGCGCCAGCCCCACCTCGAGCTTGATGCGGCCCTTGCGGAAATGCAGGTCGAGGGGAATCAGCGCGTAGCCGCGCTGCTGCACCTTGCCGATCAGGCGGCGGATCTCCTCGGCGCGCAGCAGGAGCTTGCGCGTGCGGCCCGGGTCGGGAACGAAATGCGTGGATACCGTCGCGAGCGGCGTGATGTTGCCGCCGATCAGCCAGAGCTCGCCGCGCTGGAGGATGACGTAGGCGTCGGCCAGCTGCGCCCGGCCGGCGCGGATCGACTTGACCTCCCAGCCCTGCAGCGCGAGGCCGGCTTCGTAGCGCTCCTCGATGAAGTAGTCGTGGAGCGCCTTGCGGTTCTGGACGATCGACATTCGGGTGGCCGGGCAGGAGGCGCGATTCTCCCATGAAGCGCATCGCCCGCTCGGCGATCGTCGAGCACAGCGCCGAGCACATGTATGCCCTGGTGGAGGGCATCGAGGCCTACCCGCAGTTCCTGCCCTGGTGCCGGGAGGCCCGCGTCGCGGAGCGCGGCCCGGCGCGGACGGTGGCCACGCTGACCGTCGGCGTGGGCGGCGTGCGCTACGCGTTCACGACCGAGAACGCCAACCATCCCCCCGACGGCATCGAGCTTCGCCTGCGCGAGGGGCCGTTCCGGCATTTCTCCGCCCGCTGGAGGTTCGACGCGCTCGGGCCGCGGGCCACGCGCGTCGGCTTCGAGATGGAATACGCCTTCTCCGGCGCGCTGGTGTCCCGCGCGCTGGGGCCGATCTTCGAGCGCATTGCGGATACCATGGTCGACGCGTTCTCGCGCCGGGCCGATGCCGTCGATGGCCCGGCTGCGCGTTGAGGTCATTCGCGCGTTGCCGGGACGTCACGAGCGCGTGACGCTCGAGCTGGAGGAGGGGGCGACGGTCGCGACGGCGCTGCAGGCCGCCGGCCTCCCGGCCGGCGACGGCGTCGGCATCTTCGGCCGGCGCGTCGCGCTGGACCGGCCGCTGGCCGACGGCGACCGGGTGGAACTCTACCGGGCGCTGCGCCAGGATCCGCGCGAAGCCCGGCGCCGCCGCGCGCTCAGGCGCAAGCGGTGACGCTGCTCAGTTGCACCACTCCTTCACGGCCTGCTCGGCCCGCTCGGCCTCCTGGGCCCGCTGCGCATCGTCGATGTAATACTGGTTGCCCTGCGCATCGGTCTGCATGATGCGCCGGCCGCCCTGCAGCGTGGCGAGCGATTCGCGCGCCCGGCGGCAGTTGTCCGCCTTGATCTGCTCGTCCTTGGACGCCGCGGCCGCCTTGTCTGCGGCCTTCTTCTGCTCTTCCTGCCGCTTCTCGAAGGCCTTTGCCTGATCCTGCAGGGACGGCGAGCCCGCGCTGCCCTTGTCCTCTGCAGCCGGGGCGGGCCCGGGCACGTTCAGGGTGCGCGAGGGCACGCCGCCCGGCGGTGGCCGGTCGCTGTAGCGCACGGTCCCATCCTTGTCGACCCAGCGGTACAGCTGCTCCGCCGCCGCGGCGGCGGGCAGGGCAAGCGCCAGGCCCAGCAGGAGCAGTCGAATCATCGGCATGTCCTCGATCATCGTCGCGGCACGGCAGGGCCGTCCGTCGGCGCGAGTATAATGCCGCTTTGCACGAAAGGCTGAGCATGCGCGTCATCCAGAAGGCGCTGACCTTCGACGATGTCCTTCTCCTTCCCGCGCATTCGCGGGTCCTGCCCCGCGAAGTCTCCCTCAAGACCCGACTCACCCGCCAGCTCGAGCTGAACATCCCGGTCGTTTCGGCCGCGATGGACACTGTCACCGAGGCACGACTGGCCATCGCCATCGCCCAGGAGGGGGGCCTCGGCATCATCCACAAGAATCTGACGCCCGCGCAGCAGGCGGCCGAAGTGGCCAAGGTCAAGCGCTTCGAGTCGGGGGTGCTGCGCGATCCGATGACGATCTCGCCAGAGCTTTCGGTGCGCGAGGTGATGGCGCTGCAGCAGCAGCACCGCATCTCCGGATTCCCGGTCGTGAAGGCCGGCAAGGTGGTGGGCATCGTCACCAATCGCGACCTGCGCTTCGAGACACAGCTCGACCAGCCCGTGAAGAACATCATGACCCCCCAGCGCGCACTGATCACGGTACGCGAGGGGGCGAGCCGCGCGGATGCCAAGGCGCTCATGCACAAGCACCGGCTGGAGCGCGTGCTGGTCATCGACGCCGAGGGCCGGCTGATGGGGCTGGTGACGGTAAAGGACATCCTCAAGGAGACCGAGCACCCCAGTGCCTGCAAGGACGCGCAGGGCAAGCTGCGCGTGGGCGCGGCGGTCGGCGTGGGCGAGGGGACCGAGGAGCGCGTCGCCGCGCTGGTGGAGGCGGGCGCCGACGTGCTGGTCGTGGACACGGCGCACGGGCACGCGCAGGGCGTGCTGGACCGGGTGCGCTGGATCAAGAAGCAGTTCCCGCAGGCGCAAGTCGTGGGCGGCAACGTGGGAACGGCCGACGGCGCGCGTGCGCTGGTCGATCACGGCGCGGACGGCGTCAAGGTCGGCATCGGGCCGGGCTCGATCTGCACGACGCGCATCGTGGCCGGCGTGGGAGTCCCGCAGATCACGGCGATCCGCGACGTGGCCGACGCGCTGGCCGACACCGACGTGCCGCTCATCGCCGACGGCGGCATCCGCTTCTCCGGTGATGCCGCCAAGGCGCTCGCCGCCGGCGCGCACTGCGTCATGCTCGGATCGATGTTCGCGGGCACCGACGAGTCGCCGGGGGACATCGAGCTCTACCAGGGGCGCTCCTACAAGTCCTACCGAGGCATGGGGTCCTTGGGCGCCATGCAAAAGGGCGCGGCCGACCGCTACTTCCAGGACTCCGAGATGAACGTCGACAAGCTGGTACCCGAGGGTGTCGAAGGGCGCGTGCCCTACAAGGGCAGCGTGGTCTGGGTGCTGCAGCAGCTGACCGGCGGCGTGCGGGCCAGCATGGGCTACACCGGCTGCGAGTCGATCGAGGCCCTGCGCTCGCGCGCGCAGTTCGTCGAGATCACCACGGCCGGCATGCGCGAATCGCACGTGCACGACGTGCAGATCGTCAAGGAAGCTCCCAACTACCGCGCCGAGTGACCGCGGGATGCACGACCGGATCCTGATCCTCGACTTCGGGGCTCAGTACACGCAGCTGATCGCCCGCCGGGTGCGCGAGGCGCGCGTGTACTGCGAGATCCATCCCTGCGACGTCGACGACGCGTTCGTGCGCGCGTTCGCGCCGAAGGGGGTCATCCTGTCCGGCAGCCACATGGCGGCCTACGAAGAGTCCACGGCGCGGGCGCCGAAGGCCGTGTTCGAGCTCGGCGCGCCGGTGCTCGGCATCTGCTACGGCATGCAGACGATGGCGCAGCAGCTCGGCGGGCGCGTCGAGGCCGGCAAGGTGCGCGAATTCGGCTTCGCGGAAGTGCGTGCGCGCGGCCACACGAAGCTGCTCGACGGCATCGAGGACTCGCGGAGCGCCGAGGGACATGGCCTGCTGCGCGTCTGGATGAGCCACGGCGACAAGGTGGTCGAGATGCCGGCGGGGTTCAAGCTGATGGCGTCGACCACGGCCTGCCCGATCGCGGGCATGGCCGACGAGGACCGGCGCTTCTACGCCGTGCAGTTCCACCCCGAGGTGACCCACACCCCGCAGGGCGCCCGGCTGCTGCATCGCTTCGTGCTGGACATTTGCGGCTGCGCCGGCGACTGGAACATGCCCGATTACGTGAGCGAGGCAGTGTCCGCGATCCGCGCCCAGGTCGGCGGCGACGAAGTGATCCTCGGCTTGTCGGGTGGGGTCGACTCGTCGGTCGCGGCCGCGCTCATCCACAAGGCGATCGGCGAGCAGCTCACCTGCGTGTTCGTCGACCACGGCCTGCTGCGGCAGAACGAGGCCGCCCAGGTCATGGAGACCTTCGCGCGCCACATGCGCGTCAAGGTGGTACACGTGGACGCGTCGGCCGAGTTCTACGGCGCCCTCGCGGGCGTGGCGGACCCCGAGCAGAAGCGGAAGATCATCGGCAGGCATTTCGTCGAGGTGTTCCAGCGGGAGGCCGCCCGGGTGAAGAACGCCCGGTGGCTGGCGCAGGGCACCATCTATCCCGACGTGATCGAGTCCGCCGGCGCCAAGACGAAGAAGGCGCAGAACATCAAGTCGCACCACAATGTCGGCGGCCTGCCCGAGACGCTCCACCTGAAGCTGCTCGAGCCGCTGCGCGAGCTGTTCAAGGACGAGGTGCGCGAACTGGGGCTCGCGCTCGGCCTGCCGCGCGAGATGGTGTTCCGGCATCCATTCCCGGGGCCGGGCCTCGGGGTGCGCATTCTGGGCGAGGTAAAGCCCGAATACGCCGAGCTGCTGCGCCGCGCCGACGACATCTTCATCCAGGAGCTGCGCGCTGCGGACTGGTACGAGAAGACCGCGCAGGCCTTCGCGGTGTTCCTGCCGGTCAAGTCCGTGGGCGTGATGGGGGACGGGCGGACCTACGACTACGTGGTGGCGCTGCGCGCCGTACAGACCACGGACTTCATGACCGCGGACTGGGCGCCCCTGCCGCACGAGCTGCTGGCGCGCGTGTCGAGCCGGATCATCAACGAGGTGCGCGGCATCAACCGCGTCACCTACGACATCTCCTCCAAGCCGCCCGCGACGATCGAGTGGGAGTAGGGGCTAGGCTCCGGGGCCGGGCAGCCGCTGCCGCGAGCCCGCCTGCGGCGTCCGCGGGACGGCCTGACTGCCGGGAAGGCGGAAGCGGCGAACGAGCGCGGCGAGGCGCTGCACTTCCTCCCTGAGGTGCTCCGCGCGCTCCGTCCAGGAGCCGACCATGCGCGTGTTGTTCTGCGTCAGCTGGTCCAGCTCGTCGACGGCGTTCGCCAGCTGGTCGATCTCGCGGTTCTGGCGGCCCGCCGTGCCCGAGACATCGGCGATCACGGCGGAAACCTGCTCGATCGCCTTGCCGAGCTCCTCGATCTTGCCGCTCGCGCCGCTGGCGCTGCGGGCGCCCTGGTCGACCCGCTCCATGGTGGAGCCGATCACGCCGCGGATTTCGCCTGCCGCCGTGGCGGAACGCTGCGCGAGGGCCCGCACTTCGGCGGCGACCACCGCGAACCCCCGGCCCTGCTCGCCGGCGCGGGCGGCCTCGACGGCGGCATTGAGCGCGAGGAGATTGGTCTGGAAGGCGATGGCGTCGATGACGCTCACGAATTCGCCGATCTTCGACGACGCCGTGCTGATGCTGCCCATGGTCTGCGCCATTTCCGCCACCGCCGAGGTTCCGTCCTGGGCCGTGCCCGTCGCGGCGCCCGCGAGCGTCGCCGCCCGCCGGGCGGAAGCGGCCGAAGCCTCCACCGTCGACTGCAGCTCGCCCATCGAGCGTGCCGTCTGGCGGAGATTGTTCGCGGCCTGGACGCTGCGCTCGTTGAGCGTGCCGGCGTCCTGCGCGATCTCCTCCGCGGCCTCGGCGATGCGCTCGGTCACCAGGTGAATGTCGCCGATCGCCGCGATCCAGGCCGCCCGCGCGCGATCCATGGCGGCGAGCATCTGGCCGATCTCGTCGTCGCGCTGCACTCGCGGCGCGACGCCGAGATCCCCGTCGGCCAGCGCGCTCGCCACGGTGACGGCCTCGCCGACGGACCCCAGGATGCGCCGCGTGACCTGGCGGGCCAGCGCGACGCCGACCAGGATCGCGAAGATGCCGATCAGGCTGCCGAGCAGCAGCGTCTGCTGCTGCTGGTCGAGCGCCGCACCCATCAGGCGGTCGGCGCGCAGGTCGGCCGAGCGCGTCAGCTCATCCAGGCTGCCGTGGATCGCGCGGTTCAGCGGCTTGACCTCGCGCTCGAGGCGGCCGACGGTGATCAGCTTGGTTTCGTCCGTATGCTCGGCCTGGATGGTCTCGAGCAGGCCCGCCAGGCTGGTCAGCCGCTTGTCGAGTTCGGCCAGCGCCTCGCGCGCCTGCGGCATCGCCGCGCGCGCCTTCTGCACCGAATCGGCGCAGGCCTGCTTGACCTCCTGGTACTGGCGTCCCTGCGACGTGCGACGCGTGAGCGTCCAGGCGACGGCCTGCAGCGTGAGCGCCTCGCAGGCCTCGCGGATGCCGGCCAGTGCATCGCGATGCACCTGCGCGGCGCGCACCTGCTCGAACGTCGCCCGGCTCTGCCGGTCGAGCACCAGCATCATGCCCAGGTTGAGCAGCACCAGCACCACCAGCCCGAGCGGCAGCAGCCGCAGCAGGCGCTCGAGCCGCATCGCGCTACTTCACCGGGATTTCCGCCACCAGCACGCCACCGAAGGCGCCCACCGTCTGCTTGAGCCCGTTCTGCGCGTGGCAGGCGACGCAGCCCTGCGCGAGCTTCATCGGGTAGTAGCCCATCACGGTGTTGCCTACGCGCGTCACGTCGGCATCCAGGCCGCCGGTGCCCATGCGCTTGGTCACCTCCGCGGCGAGCGGCGAGCCCTTCATTACCCGGCTCACGGCCCAGTCGCCGTTGATCAGCTCGTTGTCCCGATTCGTGGCGTAAGCCTTGACGCTGCCCTGCATGGCCGTGTTGAACGCCTTCATGGTCTGTGCGCGGAAGAAAGCGGGAACGAACGCGTCCTGGCCGCCCTTGATCAGGTTGCTCTGATAGCGCGTCACCACCGACGAAAAGGCCTGCAGGTAGGCGCGCCGGGCATCGCCCAGGACGCCCGGGGCGCTGGTATCGAACGGTACGCCGGCGGCCTTCTGGTAGCGGGCCTTGAACTGCTCGACCAGGACCTCCGGCTTGACCTCGGCAGCGGTCGCCTTGCCGGCATTGATCTGGGGCTGGAGCGCGCCGATGACGCCGGTGCCCTCGTTGATCAGGATCCTGACTTCCTGCGCCACCTGCTTGGCGAGCGCTTCGTTCATCTGTGCCTGTGCGCCGCCGCAGAGCGCCATCGCGAGCGCCAGCAGCGTCGTGTGAAGTGCACTGATACGGGGCATCGGATTCTCCGGTGGGTATGGGCTGAAGCGCGCAGACACTAGCACAGTGGCCTCATAAGCCGCGTGAATCGAGTCACGCAACGCGTACTGGCAAGGGTTTCCCACCGAACCTTGCAAATCGCTCACGCCGACAGGGCGGGGTGACGACGCACAATCGCCCGAGGGCGCCGGGACTTTCGCGCGAAATTGCGGCACTGCGCCAACCCACCTGACACCCGTCATCGCTCGAGGGTGGATGCGGGCGCCGGGGGAGCACCCGCAGGGGTTATCAAAATATTGGAATTCCCCCAGCCGCTGCACTATTATCGCCCCATCCGCCGGCGACAAACCGAGCGGGAGCAGGCCAAGCTCGGCGTTGGGAGCGCTCGGGACGGCCCAATCAAAGTCCATAAGAGGAGGAGAGAGCATGAAGCGCACGACAACGCTGAAGTTGCTGGCCGGGGGCGTCGCCCTCGCGCTGGCGGCCGGATCGGGCAGCGCCCTGGCCCAGAAGCGGGTGAGCTGGAAGATGCAGAGCGCCTTCCCCGGCAACCTGCCGCACCTGGGGACGTCGGGAGTCCGGTTCGAGAAGAACATCACCGAAGCCACCGACGGCAAGTTCACCGTCAAGTTCTACGAGCCCGGCGCGCTGATCCCGGCGCTGGAGTGCTTCGACGCCGCGTCCAAGGGCTCCGTCGAGTCCTGCTGGACCACGCCCGGCTACCACACCGGCAAGCTCGGACCGGCTGTCGCGTTCTTCACGACGGTGCCGTTCGGCCCCGGCTTCGGCGAGTTCATGGCGTGGAAGATCTACGGCGGCGGCGACAAGCTGCGCGAGGAGATCTACAACGCGCACGGGCTGACGGCGATCGACTGCTTCGCGATCGGACCCGAGACCTCGGGCTGGTTCAAGAACGAGATCAAGTCGCTCGACCAGCTGAAGGGCATGAAGATGCGCTTCTTCGGCCTGGGCGCGCAGGTGGTGCAGAAGCTGGGCGTGTCCACGCAGCTGCTCGCGGCCGCCGACATCTACCCGGCGCTGGAGCGCGGCGTGATCGACGCGACCGAGTTCTCGATGCCCTCCATCGACCAGAAGCTGGGCTTCTACCAGATCGCG
>DASUFW010000331.1:0-15514 GCA_036274335.1 Burkholderiales bacterium
CGAGATGGTGATGCCGGGGGACAACGTGAAGATGGTGGTGACGCTGATCACGCCGGTGGCCATGGAGCAGGGCTTGCGCTTCGCGATCCGCGAGGGCGGCAAGACCGTCGGCGCCGGCGTCGTCGCCAAGGTGATCGAGTAACAGAAAAATGCAGAATCAGCGTATCCGCATCCGCCTGAAGGCGTTCGACTACCGGCTGATCGACCAGTCGGCGCTCGAGATCGTCGACACGGCCAAGCGCACGGGCGCGGTGGTCCGCGGCCCGGTGCCGCTGCCGACGCGCAAGCAGCGCTTCGACCTGCTGCGCTCGCCGCATATCGACAAGGCGTCGCGCGAGCAGTTGGAGATCCGCACGCACCTGCGGCTGATGGACATCATCGACCCGACCGACAAGACGGTGGACGCGCTCATGAAGCTCGACCTGCCGGCGGGCGTGGACGTGGAGATCAAGGTTCAGTAGGGCGGTACGCAGCACGAGGTGAAGGGCCGGCCAACAGGAGCCGGCGCCCGGAACCGGGCCACAAGGGCGCGGCGGGTCAAACAGAAGAGGAAGGTATGACGCTAGGACTGGTCGGCCGCAAGGTCGGCATGACGCGCATCTTCGCCGAGGACGGCAGCACGCTGCCGGTGACGGTGCTCGACGTGTCCGACAATCGCATCACCCAGATCAAGACCGCCGAGAAGGACGGCTACAGCGCCGTCCAGGTCACGTTCGGCAAGCGCCGCGCGAGCCGCGTGCGCAAGCCGCTCGCCGGCCACCTGGCCAAGGCCGGGGTAGAGGCGGGGCCGCTGCTGAAGGAATTCCGCGCGGACGCCAAGGCGCTGGAGAGCTTCAAGGTCGGCGGCAAGCTCGGCGTCGACCTGTTCAAGCCCGGCCAGAAGGTGGACGTGCAGGGCGTGACCATCGGCAAGGGGTTCGCCGGCGTCATCAAGCGCCATCACTTCTCCTCCAACCGCGCCACGCACGGCAACTCGATCTCGCACAACAAGCCCGGATCCACCGGCCAGAACCAGGATCCGGGACGCGTGTTCCCCGGCAAGCGCATGGCCGGTCACCTGGGCGCCAAGCGGCGCACCACGTCCAACCTGACGGTCGTGCGCGTGGACGCCGAGCGCCAGCTGCTGCTGATCAAGGGCGCGGTGCCCGGGTCGCGGGGCGGGGACGTGATCGTTCGTCCGGCCGCCAAGGCTTGAGGGAGGAAGGCATGGAACTCAAGCTGATCAGCGACAAGGGCTCGGCCGGCACCACCCCCGTGGCCGACGCGATCTTCGGCCGCGAATTCAACGAGTCCCTGGTCCACCAGATCGTGGTTGCCTACCAGGCCAACGCGCGCCAGGGCACGCGCAAGCAGAAGGAGCGCAGCGAGATCGCCAAGTCGACGCGCAAGCCCTGGCGGCAGAAGGGGACCGGCCGCGCGCGCGCCGGGATGGCCTCGAGCCCCCTGTGGCGCGGCGGCGGCAAGATCTTCGCCGCCAGTCCCGACGAGAACTTCTCGCACAAGGTGAACCGCAAGATGATGCGCGCGGGCATGGCGTCGCTCCTGTCGCAGCTCGCCCGCGAGGACCGCATCCGCGTGGTGGAGGAATTCAAGCTCGACGCGCCCAAGACCAAGCTGCTGGCGCAGAAGGTGAAGGCCATGGGCTTCGACGAGGTGCTGGTGATCACGGACGAGGTCGACCAGAACCTGGA
This sequence comes from Burkholderiales bacterium, assembly GCA_036274335.1. Lineage (GTDB taxonomy): Bacteria > Pseudomonadota > Gammaproteobacteria > Burkholderiales > SG8-39 > JAABQT01. The sequence continues at coordinate 1,692 of DASUFW010000331.1, forward strand.
GCTCTCTTCGCGCAACCTGCCGAACGTCGCGGTGCTCGCGGTGCGCCAGGCCAATCCGGTCGCGCTGGTGCGCTTCCCGCAGGTCCTGCTCACCCGCAAGGCGCTTGCCCGGCTCGAGGAGATGTACAAATGACGGCGACGAAGAAATACGCCGCCGAGCGCCTGATGAGCGTGGTGCTGGCGCCCGTGGTGTCGGAGAAGAGCACGCTGGTGGCCGACAAGCACCGCCAGTACGTGTTCCGCGTGGCCGACGATGCGACCAAGCCCGAGGTCAAGGCCGCCATCGAGCTGCTGTTCAAGACCAAGGTGCAGGCCGTCACGGTCGCCAACGTCAAGGGCAAGGAGAAGCGCTTCGGGCGCTTCATCGGCCGGCGCCGCAGCTGGAAGAAGGCGTATGTGCGCCTCGCGGCCGGGCAGGAAATCAACTTCGGGGCGACGGAGTAAGCCATGCCACTGGTCAAGGTAAAGCCGACTTCGCCGGGGCGCCGCGCCCTGGTCAAGGTGGTCACGCCCGATCTGCACAAGGGCGCGCCCCACTGGCCGCTGACGGCGCGCCAGTCGAAGACCAACGGCCGCAACAATCAGGGCCGCGTCACCATGCGCCACAAGGGGGGCGGCCACAAGCAGCACTACCGGATGATCGACTTCCGTCGCGACAAGGACGGCATCGCCGCCCGCGTGGAGCGGCTGGAATACGACCCCAACCGCAGCGCGCATCTGGCGCTGCTGCTGTACGCCGACGGCGAGCGGCGCTACGTGCTGGCGCCCAAGGGCGTCACGGCCGGCGCCCAGCTGCAGTCGGGCGTCGAAGCGCCGATCAAGTCGGGCAATGCGCTGCCCCTGCGCAGCATCCCGGTCGGCACCACGGTGCATTGCATCGAGATGCTGCCCGGCAAGGGCGCGCAACTCGCCCGTTCGGCGGGGGCCTCCGCGCAGTTGCTGGCCCGCGAGGGCTCCTACGCGCAGTTGCGCCTGCGCTCGGGCGAGATCCGCCGGGTGCACGTCGACTGCCGCGCCACCATCGGCGAGGTGGGCAACGAGGAACACAACCTGGAGTCCATCGGCAAGGCCGGCCGCAAGCGCTGGCGCGGCGTGCGCCCGACGGTGCGCGGCGTGGCCATGAACCCGATCGACCACCCGCACGGCGGCGGCGAGGGGCGCACCGCCGCGGCGCAGCCCCCGGTATCGCCGTGGGGCGTGCAGACCAAGGGCTACAAGACGCGCCGCAACAAGCGCACGCAGGCGATGATCGTCCGCGACCGTCGCACGAAATAAGGGCACATCATGGCACGCTCAATCAAGAAGGGCCCGTTCGTCGACCGGCACCTGATGGACAAGGTGGCGGCGGCGCGCGCCTCGAACGACAAGCGCCCGATCCGGACGTGGTCGCGCCGCTCGACCGTCATGCCCGAATTCATCGGACTGACGGTCGCGGTGCACAACGGCAAGCAGCACATCCCCGTGTACATCACCGAGAACATGGTCGGTCACAAGCTGGGTGAGTTCGCGCTGACGCGGGTGTTCAAGAGCCACTCGGCGGTGGGCAAGAAGACCGCCGAAGCGGTCGGCGGCGGGCGGCCCGGCGGCGCGCCCGGCGCGGCGGCACCCGCGGCGGCCCCGGCAGCCGCGGCTGCGCCCGCGGCCGCACCGGCGGCGAAGAAATAAGGGGGCGCCATGGAAACCCGAGCGACACTGCGCGGCGTGCGGCTTTCGGCCCAGAAGGGGCGGCTGGTGGCGGACCTCATTCGCGGCCAGCCCGTGGACAAGGCGCTCAGCGTGCTGGCGTTCACGCCGAAGAAAGGCGCGGGCATCATCAAGAAGCTGCTCGAGTCCGCCATCGCGAACGCCGAGCACAACGACGGCGCGGATATCGACACGCTCAAGGTGAAGAGCGTGCTGGTGGAGCGCGGCACTTTCCTCAAGCGGTTCCACGCCCGCGCCAAGGGGCGCGGCACGCGCGTGCAGAAGCATACCTGCAACATCTTCGTGACGGTCGGCGACTAGGGATTTCGCATATGGGACAGAAGATCAATCCGATCGGTTTTCGCCTCGCGGTCAACCGCAACTGGAGCTCCCGCTGGTACGCCAACAGCCGGCAGTTTCCGGCCATGCTGGCGGAGGACATCAAGGTCCGGGACTTCCTCAAGAAGAAGCTCGCGCACGCTTCGGTGGGGCGCGTGCTGATCGAGCGTCCCGCCAAGGACGCGCGCATCACGATCTTCTCGGCGCGCCCGGGCGTGGTCATCGGCAAGAAGGGCGAGGAGATCGAGTCCCTCAAGGCGGAGCTGCGCCGCCTGATGGGCGTGCAGCAGGTGCACGTGAACATCGAGGAGATCCGCAAGCCCGAGATCGACGCCCAGCTGATCGCCGATTCGATCGCGCAGCAGCTCGAGAAGCGCATCATGTTCCGGCGCGCGATGAAGCGCGCCATGCAGAACGCCATGCGCCTGGGCGCGCAGGGCATCAAGATCATGAGCGCGGGCAGGCTGAACGGGATCGAGATCGCCCGGACCGAGTGGTACCGCGAGGGGCGGGTGCCCCTGCATACGCTGCGCGCAGACATCGACTACGGCTTCGGCGAGGCCAAGACCAACTACGGCGTCATCGGCATCAAGGTCTGGGTATACAAGGGCGAGGTCGTCGCCAAGGCCGATGCCCAGCAAGCGGCGGCGGCGGCGGGCGCGGTGCCCGCGGCGGCGCCGGTGTCGGAGCCGCCGGCGGAGCCCAAGCGCGCCAAGAAGCCCGCGCCGAGGCCGGCGGGCCGGCGCGCGCCTGCGCGCGCGAAGCCCGACGGCGAGAAGCGGGCCAAGAAGCCCGACGCGCCCGCGCCGAAGACCACCGTCAAGCGCGCCCGCAAGGTGGTCAAGGCGGATGACGGGGACAAGAAGGAGTAAGCAATGCTGCAGCCAGCTCGAACCAAGTACAGAAAGCAGCAGAAGGGGCGCAACACCGGGTACGCGACCCGGGGCAACAAGGTCTCCTTCGGCGAATACGGCCTGAAGGCGGTGGGGCGCGGGCGCCTGACGGCGCGCCAGCTCGAGGCCGCTCGCCGCGCGCTGTCGCGCCATATCAAGCGCGGCGGGCGTGTATGGATCCGGGTGTTCCCGGACAAGCCGATTTCCCAGAAGCCCGCGGAAGTGCGCATGGGCAACGGCAAGGGCAATCCCGAGTACTTTGTCTGCGAGATCCAGCCCGGGAAGATCATCTATGAGATGGACGGGGTCGACGCCTCGATCGCCAAGCAGGCGTTCGCGCTCGCGGCGGCGAAGCTGCCGTTCAAGACCATGGTCGTGCAACGGATGCTGGGGTAGGCCATGAAGGCGAGCGAGCTACGAGCGAAGAACGACGAGGAGCTGCGCAAGGAGCTGAACGAGCTGCTCAAGGCCCAGTTCGGCCTGCGCATGCAGCTCGCGACGCAGCAGCTCGGCAACACGAGCCAGATCAAGAAGGTGCGGCGCGACATCGCGCGCGTGCGCACGGTGCTCAAGGAGAAGGCGGGCAAATGAGCGACGCACAGACGCAGAACGTCCCGGGCGCGCGCACGCGCACCCTGACGGGGCGGGTGGTGAGCGACCGCATGCAGAAGACCGTGACGGTCCTGGTGCAGCGGCGGGTCAAGCATCCCGTCGTCGGCAAGACCATCACCCTGTCCAAGAAGTACCACGCGCACGTGGAGGGCGGAGAGGTGCGCAGCGGCGACCTGGTCGAGATCGCCGAGTGCCGCCCCCTGTCGCGCACCAAGTCGTGGAAGGTGACGCGCCTGATCGAGAAATCGAAGGCCGTTTAACGTTGCCCAAGGCGCGGATTTCACGCTAGAATTCGCGCCTTTTCGCCCCGTACGGGGTCCAAAACTGCCTGCCGGCCCTCGGGCCGCAGTGCAAGTTGGATGGAGAGTTACCGATGATTCAGATGCAGTCGATTTTGGACGTGGCCGACAACACGGGCGCGCGCGCGGTCATGTGCATCAAGGTGCTCGGCGGCTCGAAGCGCCGCTACGCCAGCATCGGCGACGTGATCAAGGTCAGCGTCAAGGACGCGGCGCCGCGCGGCAGGGTCAAGAAGGGCGAGATCTACCACGCGGTCGTCGTGCGCACCGCGAAGGGCGTGCGGCGCGCCGACGGCTCGCTGATCCGCTTCGACTCGAACGCCGCGGTGCTGCTGACGCCCAAGTTCGAGCCGATCGGGACGCGCATCTTCGGCCCCGTGACCCGCGAGCTGCGCACCGAGCGCTTCATGAAGATCGTGTCGCTCGCGCCCGAGGTCCTCTGAGCGAATTCCACAGGAACAACGCCATGCAACGCATTCGCAAGGGCGACGAAGTCGTCGTCATCACCGGCCGGGACAAGGGCAAGCGCGGTACCGTGCTGCGCCGGGTAGGCGCCGACCACCTGGTCGTGGAAGGCGTGAACCGCGTGAAGAAGCACCAGCGGCCCAATCCCATGAAGGGGTTGACCGGCGGCATCGTCGACAAGGACATGCCGATCCACGTATCGAACATCGCGCTGTTCAATCCGCAGACGCAGAAGGCGGACCGCGTGGGCTTCAAGCAGCTGGACGACGGCCGCAAGGTGCGCGTCTTCAAGTCGAACGGCGAGCAGGTCGACGCATAAGGTGATCCGGATGGCGAAGGACAAGACCCCGAGTACCGAGAACCCGAAGAAGGCGCCCGACCGGGCGCCGCAGAAGGCGCCGCGCCCCGCCGCCGCGAAAGGCGACGCGCGGCCGGCCGAGAAGTCGGCGCGGCCGTCGCTGCCGGTGCCGCCGGCGCGCCTTGCGATCTACTACCGGGAGAAGGTGGTGCCGGACCTGATGCAGAAGTTCGGCTACAAGACCACCATGCAGGTGCCGCGCATCCGCAAGATCACCATCAACATGGGCGTCGGCGAGACCGTGGGCGACCGCAAGGTGCTGGACAACGCGGTCGCGGACATGACGAAGATCGCGGGGCAGAAGCCCGTCGTCACGAAGGCGCGCCGCTCGATCGCCAACTTCAAGCTGCGCGCGGGCTTTCCGATCGGCTGCATGGTGACCCTGCGCGGCGCGCGCATGTACGAGTTCCTCGACCGCCTGGTGAACATCGCCATCCCGCGCATCCGCGACTTCCGCGGCGTCTCGAACCGCGCGTTCGACGGGCGCGGCAACTACAGCCTGGGCGTGCGCGAGCAGATCATCTTTCCGGAGATCGAGTACGACAAGATCGACGCGCTCCGGGGCATGAACATCGCTATTACCACGACGGCGAAATCGGACGATGAGGCGAGGGCGCTGCTCTCGGCGTTCCGCTTCCCGTTCAAGCACTGAAGGAAACGATCATGGCCAAGCTCGCCGTCAAACTTCGCGAACAGAAGCGCCGCAAGACCGTGGAGAAGTTCAAGACCCGGCGCCTGGAGCTGCTCGAGCTGCTCCGCGATCCCAAGACCCCGGACGAGGAGCGCGAGGCGGCGCGCGACCGGCTGCAGAAGCTCCCGCGCAATGCCTCGCCGACGCGCCTGCGCAACCGCTGCGCCATCACGGGGCGCCCGCGCGGCGTCTACCGGAAGTTCGGACTCGGCCGCAACAAGCTGCGCGAGCTCGCGATGCGCGGCGAGGTGCCGGGCGTGATCAAGGCGAGCTGGTAAGGAGAACCCCGCATGAGCATGACCGATCCGATCGCCGACATGCTGACCCGCATCCGCAACGCCCAGATGGTGGGCCACGCGGACGTGCGCATGCCCTGCTCCAAGCTCAAGGTCTCCATCGCCAAGGTGCTCCGGGACGAGGGCTACATCGAGGACTTCGCGGTGCGCGAGGAAGGCGTGATGAAGGAGCTGCACATCGGCCTGAAGTACTACGCGGGCCGTCCGGTGATCGAGCGCCTGGAGCGGGTCTCCAAGCCCGGGCTGCGCGTGTACAAGGGCCGCAACGACATCCCGCGCGTCATGAACGGGCTGGGCGTGGCGATCCTGTCCACCTCGCGCGGCGTCATGACCGACCGCAAGGCGCGCGCCGACGGCGTGGGCGGCGAAGTCATCTGCATCGTGGCCTGAGGAACCCGCCATGTCCCGCATCGCCAAATACCCCATTCCGGTGCCCAAGGGCGTCGAGGTGACGCTCGCCTCGGGCAGCATCTCGGTGAAGGGGCCGCTCGGCACCATGGCGCGCCCGATGGATCCGAACGTGAGCATCGAGAAGCAGGGCGACAAGCTCCTGTGCAAGGCGCTGGGCAACTCGCAGCACGCCACGGCGATGTCCGGCACGCTGCGGGCATTGGTCGCCAACATGGTGACCGGGGTTTCCAAGGGCTTCGAGAAGCGCCTCGCGCTGGTCGGCGTCGGCTATCGCGCGCAAGCGCAGGGCGACAAGCTCAACCTGTCGGTCGGCTTCTCGCACCCGGTCGTGCACCAGATGCCGAAGGGCGTGAAGGTAGCGACCCCGACGCAAACGGAAGTGGTGGTCAGCGGCATCGACAAGCAGCTCGTCGGCCAGGTGGCGGCGGAAATCCGCGACACCAAGCCGCCCGAGCCCTACAAGGGCAAGGGCGTGCGCTATGCGGCCGAGCAGGTCGTGCTGAAAGAGACGAAGAAGAAGTAACGGAGCGCCCCATGGTCGACAAGAACCTCTCCAGACTGCGCCGCGCGCGGCAGACCCGCCTCAAGATCCGCGAGGTGGGCGCGGTGCGGCTGACGGTCCATCGCAGCAACAGCCACATCTATGCGCAGATCACGTCGAGCGGCGGCGACAAGGTGATCGCTTCGGCGTCCAGCGCGGAGAAGGATCTGCGCGCGCAGCTCAAGAACGGCGGCAACCGCAAAGCCGCCGAGATCGTCGGTTCCCGCATCGCGGAGAAGGCCAAGCAAGCCGGCATCGAGACGGTGGCCTTCGATCGGGCGGGATATCGCTACCACGGGCGCATCAAGGCGCTCGCCGAGGCCGCGCGCGCCGGCGGCCTCAAGTTCTAAGGAACCTTCATGGCCAAGATGCAAGCCCGAATGCAGCAAAGCGAGGAGCGCTCCGACGGCCTTCGCGAGAAGATGGTGTCGGTGAACCGCGTCACCAAGGTGGTGAAGGGCGGGCGCGTGCTCGGCTTCGCCGCGCTGACGGTGGTCGGCGACGGCGACGGCGGCATCGGCATGGGCAAGGGCAAGGCGCGCGAGGTGCCGGTCGCCGTGCAAAAGGCGATGGAGGAGGCGCGCAGGAAGCTGTTCAAGGTCAAGCTCAAGAACGGCACGCTGCACCATGCCGTCATCGGACGCCACGGCTCGGCGGTTGTGCTGATGCAGCCCGCCTTCGAGGGAACCGGCATCATTGCCGGCGGTCCCATGCGGGCGGTGTTCGAGGTGATGGGCGTCACGAACGTCCTCGCCAAGTGCTTCGGCTCGACCAATCCGTACAACGTCGTGCGGGCCACGCTGAAGGGCCTGCAGGCCATGAACACGCCCGCCGAGATCGCCGCCAAGCGCGGCAAGACGGTGGAAGAGATCCAGTCCTAGGAGCAGCCATGGCGGATGCGACGATCAAGGTCAAGCTGGTGAAGAGCACGGCGGGCTGCAAGATGGGCCACCGGGCGACCGTGCGCGGCCTCGGGCTGCGCCGGCTCCACCAGACCGTGGAGCTGAAAGACACGCCGGCCGTGCGCGGCATGATCGAGACAGTCTCCTACCTCGTACGAGTGGAAGGGTGAGTCCATGCGCCTGAATACGCTGAAACCGGCCCCGGGGGCCAAGAAGACGCGCCACCGCGTGGGCCGCGGCGTCGGCTCGGGCTGGGGCAAGACGGCCGGCCGCGGCCACAAGGGCCAGCGCGCCCGCTCGGGTGGCTATCACAAGGTCGGCTTTGAAGGCGGCCAGATGCCGCTGCATCGTCGCCTGCCCAAGCGCGGCTTCACGTCGCCGACGCGGACGGCGACGGCGGAAGTGCGCCTCTCGGAGCTGCAGCGGTTGCAGGCGGTTGAAATCGACCTGGCCGCGCTCAAGTCGGAGGGCATCGTGCCGCGCGAGGCAAGCATGGCGAAGGTCATCCTCTCGGGCAAGATCGAGCGCAGCGTGACCCTGAAAGGTCTGGGCGTCACCAAAGGCGCGCGCGCCGCCATCGAGGCGGCGGGCGGCAAGATCGAGGACGCTCCTGCCGCCAAGGCGGCGGGGGAATAGCGCTTTGGCCACCGCGCTGCCCGCTGCCGGCCGCTCCGGTCGCTATGGCGACCTGAAGCGGCGCCTGCTGTTCCTGCTGGGCGCGCTGGTCGTGTTCCGCATCGGCGCGCACATCCCGGTGCCGGGCATCGACCCCAACGTGCTGGCGGACCTCTTCAAGAGCCAGCAGGGCGGCATCCTCGGCATGTTCAACATGTTCTCGGGCGGTGCGCTGCGGCGCTTCACGATCTTTGCGCTCGGCATCATGCCGTACATCTCCGCCTCGATCATCATGCAGCTGATGACCGCCGTCAGCCCGCAGCTCGACCAGCTGCGCAAGGAAGGCGAGTCCGGGCGGCGCAAGATCACGCAGTACACGCGGTACGGCACGGTGGTGCTCGCGCTGTTCCAGGCGACCGGCATCTCGATCGCGCTGGAGTCGCAGGCGGGGCTGGTGCTGGACCCCGGGCTCATGTTTCGCGTCACGACGGTGACGACCCTGGTGACCGGCACCATGTTCCTGATGTGGCTGGGCGAGCAGATCACCGAGCGCGGCCTGGGCAACGGCATCTCGATCATCATCTTCGGCGGCATCGCGGCCGGGCTGCCGAACGCGATCGCCGGCACGCTCGAGCTGGTGCGCACCGGCGCCATGCACCCGCTGACGGCGATCCTCATCGCGGGCGCCGTGCTGCTGGTCACCGCCTTCGTGTGCTTCGTGGAGCGCGGGCAGCGCAAGATCCTCGTGAACTACGCAAAGCGCCAGGTCGGCAACCGCGTCTACGGCGGACAGAGCTCGCACCTGCCGTTCAAGCTGAACATGTCGGGCGTGATCCCGCCGATCTTCGCGTCCTCGCTGATCCTGTTCCCGGCCACGCTGCTCGGCTGGTTCGGGTCCTCCGAGGGCATGCTCTGGCTGCGCGACATCCAGGCGACGCTCACGCCGGGCCAGCCGATCTACGTGCTGCTCTACGCGGGCCTGATCATCTTCTTCTGCTTCTTCTACACGGCGCTGCAGTACAACCCGAAGGAGACGGCGGACAACCTCAAGAAGTCGGGCGCCTTCGTGCCGGGCATCCGGCCCGGCGAGCAGACCGCGCGCTACCTCGAGCGGATCCTGACGCGCCTCACGCTGGCGGGCGCGATGTACGTGACGCTGGTGTGCCTGCTGCCGGAATTTCTGATCCTGCGCTGGAACGTGCCCTTCTATTTCGGCGGCACGTCGCTGCTGATCATCGTCGTGGTGACCATGGATTTCATGGCGCAGGTGCAGGCCTACGTCATGTCGCACCAGTACGAAAGCCTGCTGCGCAAGGCCAATTTCAAGGGCGGGCTGCCGGCGCGCTGAGCGCCGGGCGACGCAAAGGAGCAAGACATGAAAGTGATGGCATCGGTGAAGAGGATCTGCCGCAAGTGCAAGATCGTGCGGCGCAAGGGCGTGGTGCGCGTGATTTGCGAGGATCCGCGCCACAAGCAGCGCCAGGGTTGATAAGACCTTGACGCAACAGGTATAATTTAAGGTTTCCCGGGACCGCCATGGCACGCATCGCAGGCATCAACATTCCCAACCACCAGCACGCCGAGATCGCGCTGACCGCGATCTACGGCATCGGCCGTTCGCGCGCGCGCGCGCTGTGCGCCGCCGCCGGCGTGGAGGGCACGCGCAAGATCAAGGACCTGAGCGACTCCGACATGGAGCGCCTGCGCGAGCAGGTGACGCGCCTGACGCTGGAGGGCGACCTGCGCCGCGAAGTCTCGATGTCGATCAAGCGCCTGATGGACCTGGGCTGCTATCGCGGGCACCGCCACCGCAAGGGGCTGCCGGTGCGCGGGCAGCGGACGCGCACCAACGCGCGCACGCGCAAGGGGCCGCGCAAGGCCGCCATCAAGCTCAACGTGCCGGCCGGCAAGGCCGCCTGATAGGGAACGACGACCATGGCCACCCGCAACGCTCCGTCGCAACAGCAGGTCCAGCAGGGCGCCGCCGCACGCGCGCGCAAGAAGGTCAAGAAGAACGTCGCCGAGGGCATCGCCCACGTGCACGCGTCCTTCAACAACACGATCGTGACCATCACCGACCGGCAGGGCAACGCGCTCGCGTGGGCGACCTCCGGCAACGCCGGCTTCAAGGGTTCGCGCAAGTCGACGCCCTTTGCCGCGCAGGTGGCCGCCGAGCGGGCGGGCCGCGCAGCGCAGGAATGCGGCGTGAAGAACATCGAAGTCCGCATCAAGGGACCCGGGCCCGGCCGCGAGTCGGCGGTGCGCGCCCTCAACGCCATCGGCCTGAAGATCGGCAGCATCGCCGACGTCACGCCGGTGCCCCACAACGGCTGCCGCGCGCCCAAGCGCCGGCGCGTCTAGCGCGGGAAGACCAGGAGAACGCATGGCAAGAGACCTCGACGCCAAGTGCCGCCAGTGCCGCCGGGAGGGCGAAAAGCTCTTCCTGAAGGGCGAGAAGTGCTTCACCGACCGCTGCGCCGTGGAGCGCCGCGGCTACGCCCCCGGCCAGCACGGCCAGAAGAGCGGCAGCCGCATGTCGGATTTCGGCAAGCAGCTGCGGGAGAAGCAGAAGCTGCGCCGCACCTACGGGGTGCTCGAGCGCCAGTTCCGCAAGACCTACGCCGAAGCTTCCCGGTCCAAGGGCGTCACGGGCGAGCGTCTGCTCCAGCTGCTGGAGACGCGCCTCGACAACGTCGCCTATCGCATGGGCTTCGGCGCCTCGCGCACCGAGGCGCGCCAGGTCGTGCGCCATAACGGCATCCTGGTGAACGGCAAGCGCGTGAACATTCCGTCGTACCTGGTCCGCCCGGGCGACGTGGTCGAGGTCGCGCCGAAGGCCAAGGCGCAGCTGCGCCTCAAGGCGTCGAGCGAGGCGGCCGAGAGCCGCGGCGTGCCCGAGTGGATGGAAGTGGATACCAAGGCGCTCAAGGGCACCTTCAAGTCGCTGCCGGCGCGCACGGACCTGCCGTCGACGGTCAACGAGAGTCTCATCATCGAGCTTTATTCGAAGTAAGGGGATACCAAGCACATGCCGCAAACCGGATTCCTCAAGCCGCGCATCGTCGACGTCCAGAACCTCACGCCCTCGCACGCCAAGGTGACGATGGAGCCGTTCGAGCGGGGCTATGGCCACACGCTGGGCAACGCGCTGCGCCGCGTGCTGCTGTCCTCCATGCCGGGGTTCGCGCCGACCGAGGTGCAGATCGCGGGCGTGGTGCACGAGTACTCGACGCTGGACGGCGTGCGCGAGGACGTGGTGGACATTCTGCTCAACCTGAAGGGCATCGTCTTCCGCCTGCACAACCGCCAGGAGGCGATCCTCAGCCTGAAGAAGAAGGGCGAGGGCCCGGTGACGGCGGCCGACATCGAGCCGTCGCACGACGTCGAGATCGTCAATCCCGACCACGTGATCGCCCACCTGTCGGCGACCGGCGCGCTGGAGATGCAGATCAAGGTCGAGTCGGGCCGCGGCTACGTGCCGGGCAACATGCGCTTCCTCCCCGAGGAGACGAAAGGCATCGGGCGCATCATCCTCGACGCCTCGTTCAGCCCGGTGCGCCGCGTCTCCTACGCGGTGGAGTCGGCGCGCGTCGAGCAGCGCACGGACCTCGACAAGCTGATCATGGACATCGAGACCAACGGCTCGATCGAGCCCGAGGAGGCGATCCGCTACGCCGCGCGCGTGCTGGTCGACCAGCTCTCCGTGTTCGCGCAGCTGGAGGGCACGGCCCTGCCGACCGAGACGCCCAAGTCGCCCACGGTGGACCCCATCCTGCTGCGGCCGGTCGACGACCTCGAGCTGACGGTGCGCTCGGCCAACTGCCTCAAGGCGGAGAACATCTACTACATCGGCGACCTGATCCAGCGCAGCGAGACCGAGCTGCTCAAGACGCCGAACCTCGGCCGCAAGTCGCTCAACGAGATCAAGGAAGTGCTCGCCTCGCGCGGCCTGACGCTGGGGATGAAGCTGGAGAACTGGCCGCCCGCCGGCCTCGAGCACCACCGCTAGAGGGAATCGCGATGCGCCACGGACTGGGACTGCGCAAGCTCAACCGCACTTCGAGCCACCGGCTCGCGATGCTGCGCAACATGACGGTGTCGCTGCTGCGGCACGAGGAGATCACGACTACGCTGCCCAAGGCGAAGGAGCTGCGCCGGGTGGTGGAGCCGATGATCACCCTCGGCAAGTCGCCGTCGCTCGCGAACCGGCGCCTCGCGTTCAACCGCCTGCGCGACCGGGACATCGTCGGGAAGCTGTTCGACGAGCTGGGCCCGCGCTACGCCAAGCGCAACGGCGGCTACCTGCGCATCCTGAAGAGCGGCCTGCGCAAGGGCGACAATGCCCCGATGGCGCTCGTGACGCTCATGGACCGGCCCGAGCCGAAGGCGGACGACAAGAAGCCCGCCGAGGAGAAGAAGGCCGCCTGACGCCTAGCGGGCGACGACGATCGCCCGGTAGTCGTTGACGTTGGTGCGCGTGGGCCCGGTGACCACCAGGTCGCCCAGCGCGCTGAAGAATCCGTAGCTGTCGTTCCTGTCGAGGAACCCGCGGGCGTCGAGCCCCTTGGCCGCGGCGCGCGCCAGCGTGTCCGGTGCCAGCACGGCGCCCGCGTTGTCCTCCGAGCCGTCGATGCCGTCGGTGTCCGCCGCGATCGCGTGCACGCCGGGCACGCCCTCCAGCGCGATCGCCAGCGCGAGCAGGAACTCGGCGCAGCGGCCGCCGCGTCCTCCCGAACCGCGAATCGTGACCGTGCACTCGCCGCCCGAGATGAGCGCCGCCGGCCGGCGCGCGGCGCGCGCCTTGGCCGCCATGTCGTTCGCCACCTCCCGGGCCTCGCCGGTGATGTCATCGCCCAGGATCATCGGCTCGATGCCCTTCGCGGAAAACACCGCGGCCGCCGCCTCGAGCGAGCGCATGGCCGTCGCGATGACCCGGTTCTCCACGCGGGCAAACACCGGGTCGCCCGGCTTGGGCGTCTCCGAGAACGGTCCCGGCGCGGCGATCCCGTACCTGCGGAGCACCGCTTGCGCGTCTTCGATCGTGGTGGGATCCGGGGCGCAGGGGCCGGAGGCGACATGCGTCGGGTCGTCGCCGGTAACGTCCGAGATGACGAGCGCGAGCACCGGGGCGCGGCAGGCCGCGGCGAGGCGCCCGCCCTGGATGGCGGACAGGTGCTTGCGCACCGTGTTCATCTCCTGGATGGGTGCGCCGCTGCGGAGCAAGGCGCGCGTCATCGACTTCAGCCCTTCCATCGGCACGCCGGCGGCGGGCAGGGTCAGCAGGCTCGACCCGCCGCCGGAGACGAGCGCGAGCAGCAGGTCGTCCGGACCGAGCGCCTGCACGCCGCGCAGCAGCTCCTGCGCCGCGGCTTCGCCCGCGGCGTCGGGGACGGGATGGCCGGCCTCGAGCACCCGGAGGCGTTGCGTCGGCAGGCCGTGCCCATAGCGCGTGAGGGCGATCCCGTCGAGCGGCGCTTCGCGCGGCCAGTGGCGCTCGACGGCCAGCGCCATTGCCGCGGCCGCCTTGCCCGCCGCGGCGACGTACGTGCGGCCGCGCGGCGGTGAGGGCAGCTGCGGCGGCACGATACGGAGCGGGTCGGCCGCCGACACGGCGGCGCGGAAGCTTTCCTCGAGTATCTCGCGCATGTCCGGCAGTGTACCGATGCGGGCGGCTCGGCGAATGCGCTATGCTCGCCGGCCTATGACCGCCCGAACCCG